>CAYRXS010000024.1:0-41749 GCA_964428225.1 uncultured Planctomycetaceae bacterium | reverse complement strand
CCGTACTACCTTCGCGGCATGGCCGCGACGGATGACGCCATGGAGCATCGAGGGTCGGGGAAGAGGTGGGTCTGGACCCTCGTCGTCCTGCTGGCCCTTGCCTCGGCGCCGCGGGTGGCGGGGATCTTCACGGACTTCTGGCTGGACGAGATCTGGACGCTGGAGCTCGTGAAGACGGTGAGCTCGCCGCTCGAGGTGTTCACGAAGGTCACGGACTCGAACCACCACCACCTGAACACGCTCTTCTGCTACCTCCTGGGCACGGAACAGCCGTGGGCGGTCTATCGGCTCCTCTCGCTCCTGGCGGGGATCGGGAGCGTGGGGATCGCGTACCTGATCGGGCGGGAGTCGGGGCGAACGGAGGCGACGCTCGGCGCGGTGCTCCTGGGGGGCTCGTACCTCATGATCCACTTCTCGACGGAGGCGCGGGGCTACGCGTCCGTCGTGTTCTTCGCGCTCCTGGCGTGGTACGCCGCACGGCGGTTCGCACGGCGAGGAGCGTGGGGGTGGGCCGTCGCGCTCTGGGCGACGACCGCGCTGGGGTTCCTCTCGCACCTGATGTACCTGCACGCGTTCGTGGGGATCGGGCTGTGGCTCGTCGTTCACCTGCTCGTGACGCGGGAGAGCCGCGCGGGAGCCCTCGCGGCTGCCGCGCGCGCGTACGGCGTTCCGGTACTCCTCGCGGCCGCGTTCTACTTCCTCGTCTACCGGCGCATGGAGCTCGCCGGATCCCCCGAGCGCGAGCTCCTCGGCGTCTTGAGCCGGGCGTTCTCGCTCGCCGGGGGCGGGCCGCTCGCCGGACCGCTCGCCGCGGCCGTGGGCATCGTGTTCGCCGCGCTCCTCCTCGTGGCGATCGTCCGACTTGCTCGCGAGCGCGACACGTCGTGGGTCCTCTACCTCGTGGTAGTCCTCGTCTCCCCCGGAATCGTCCTCGCGATGCGCAGCGCGGAGACGGCCTACGTCCGCTACTTCCTCCTGAGCTTCGCCTTCGGCTACCTCGCGGTCGCGCACCTCCTCGCGGTCGCGTGGCGCGCGGGGCACGGAGGGCGGATCGCCGCGGGGCTCGTCGTCCTGCTCTTCCTAGCCGGCAACGCGCTCGGCACCTCGCGGTTCCTGCGGTACGGACACGGCGGCTACGCGGCGGCCGTGCGGTACATGGGCGAGCACACGCCGGGCCCGATCGTCTCGGTGGCGAGCGACGACGACTTCCGCCACTGGCTGCTGCTCGCCTACTACCGACGCGTCCTGCCCGCGGGGAAGAAGCTCGGCTACCTCGACCGCGGGACGCCCCGCGCGCGCGGGCCGGCGTGGATCCTCCACCACCGCTTCGGAGAGCTGGGCGAGGTCGCGCCGACGATCCGGGACCGCAGCGGCGACGTCTACGACCTGGCCGAGACCTGGCGCTACTGCGGGCTGTCGGGCTGGAACTGGATGCTCTACGAGAACCGCAGACGCTGATCGGACGCCACGGACGATCCGGCTTTCGGGCCGACGCTCGCGGGCACGGAATCCTTACGTTGAGGCGGGCTCGGGGGGACGTCCCGTGCGGCTCTCACCTTCCCCGGCTCGGGGAAGATCGCTAGAGTCCCGCGATGCATCGGATCTCCTGGCTGCCGCGGCTCTGCCTCGCCACCGTCACCCTCGGAATCGTAGCGGGCGTTTCCTCTTCCCAGGACTCGGGGGCGGAGACCGTTCCCAGCCTGCAGGTGGGCGTGCTCCCCGACGACCTGCGGCTCGACGGCGTGCTCGACGAGGAGGCGTGGAGTGGTGCGCCCGCCATCGAGAACCTCACGATGGTCGAACCGACCGAGGGAGCCGCGCCGACCCTGCGCACGACGGTGCGCGTGCTCGCGGACGCGCGGCAGCTCGTGATCGGCGTGCGCTGCTTCGATCCGGATCCGACGGGAATCGTCAGCTACGCCGTGGCGCGGGACTCGTCGCTGGGCGGCGAGGACCACGTCCGCATCGTGCTGGGCACCTTCCGCGACGGCCGCACCGGGTACGTGTTCTCCGTCAACCCCGCCGGCGCGCGCTACGACGCTCTGGTCGCGCGACGCGGCGAGGGGGAGAATTCCTCCTGGGACGGGATCTGGGAAGCGGCGACCTCGCGCGACGACCAAGGGTGGAGCGTCGAGATCCGCATCCCCGTTCGCACGCTGAGCTTCAAGGAGGGGCTGGACGCCTGGCACTTCAACGTCGGAAGGCGCGTGCAGCGGCTCCTGGAGAGGCATCGCTGGGCGGGAGCTCGGCTCGACTGGCGCATCACGCAGACGAGCCACGCCGGGCTGCTCACCGACCTGCCGGAGTTCGACCTCGGCCTGGGTCTCGCCGTGCGGCCGGCGCTCGTGGCCAGCGAATCCCAGGTGGACCGGAGCCGGGATCGCGACTTCGACCTCGAGCCGAGCCTGGACGTCGCGTGGAAGCCGACGCCGGATCTCACCGTCCAGCTCACCGCGAACACGGACTTCGCGGAGACCGAGGTCGACACGCGGCGCACGAACCTCACCCGCTTTCCGCTGTTCTTCCCCGAGAAGCGGGCATTCTTCCTCGAGGGAGCGGACGCCTTCGACTTCGGGCTCGGCGTGGGCCGGGACCTCGTTCCCTACCACAGCCGTCGGATCGGTCTGGTCGGCGGGGAGGAGGTACCCCTGCTCTTCGGGGCCAAGACCCACGGCCGCCTGGGGGACACGAGCATCGGCGCCCTCTTCGCCCACACCGGCCACGAGACCGACGTGGCGCCGTCCCAGGCCATGGGGGTGATGCGGGTTCGCCAGGACATCCTCGAGGAATCGACGGTGGGCATGATCGCCACCGTGGGCGACCCGGAGGGACGCCACGGCAGCTACATGACGGGCGCCGACTTCACGTACCAGACGTCGCGGGCGTGGGGCGACAAGAACTTCCTGGCCGGGGCCTGGGCCCTCACCGCGGATCACGAGAACAGCGCCGGTGACAGCCGTTCCGCGATGGGCGGGAAGATCGACTACCCGAACGATCTGTGGGATCTGGCGTTCCTCTGGACGCGCATCGGGGCGGACTTCGATCCGTCGCTGGGCTTCGTCCGCCGGTCCGGGATCGCCAAGTACACGCTCAAGGCGGAGTACATGCCGCGTCCCGACTGGAACCTCGTGCGGCAGATGTTCTACGAAACCTATGCCACCTACACCACCGATCTCCACGGCCGCGCTGATTCGTACCACCTCTCGGCATCTCCGCTGAACTGGGAGTTCGAGAGCGGGGACGAGCTCGAGCTCAACGTGGGTCGGGAGGGTGATCGCCCGCCCGAAGGATTCGAGGTGGGCGAGGGCGTCGACGTGCCCGCGGGCAAGTACGAGTGGACGCGCTATCGCCTCTCCGCGGAGACCGCGAGCAAGCGCAAGATCAGCGGCGAGACCTCCTGGCGGTTCGGCGACTTCTACGACGGCACGCTCGAAACCTACGAGGCGTGGCTCGAATGGAACCCGATCCCCCTGCTCGCCTTCGCGCTGGGTGGCGAGCGCAACGAGGGCGAGCTCCCCGACGGCCGGTTCAGCGAGGATGCCTACGGAGCCCGTGTGCTGGTCAACTTCTCGCCGGACATGACCTTCTCGAGCTACGCCCAGTACGACACGGAGAGCGACTCGGTCGGCACGAACAACCGCTTCCGCTGGACGATCACGCCCGAGTCGGACCTGTTCCTGGTCTTCAACTACAACTGGCACGTGTGGGGCTCGAGCTGGCATCCCGAGAGCCACGACACCGCGGTCAAGATCCAGTACGAGCTGCGGCGGTGAGCGGCCACCAGCGCTCGATGCGCTCGGTCAGGGCCTCCACGCGATCGGGCCGGTCGTCCGCGAGGTCGTGCTCCTCGTGGGGATCCGCGCGCAGGTCGTAGAGGCGTGGGCTCTCACCGGGATCGTGGGGCAGGATCAGCTTCCAGCGGCCCTCGACGCACCAGCGGTAGCGGAGCGAGGTGACGGGATCGTCGGGATCGACCGCGTCGTGCGCGTAGACGTCCCCGAAGATCGCGGGGCGGCGGGCGAGGGCGAGCGGGTCGAGCAGGTCCACCCCGCCCATGCCCGGATCGCTCGACAGACCACAGGCCTCGAGGATCGTGGGGGCCAGGTCGAGGCTGCTCACGGGGAAGCCCGATCGGCCGGGCGCGAAGCCGCGCGGGCGTCCGGGCCAGCGGACGAGGATCGGGGTACGAAGCCCGCCGTCGTAGGGCGAGCGCTTCGATCGCGGCGCGTAGCCGTTCTTGTTCGGTTGCTGGATCCAGCCGTTGTCGGTGACGAAGAGCACGAGCGTGTCCTCGGCGAGCCCGCGATCGTCGAGGAAGTCGAGCAGTTCCCCGCACGTCTCGTCGAGCCACTCGCACATCGCCCAGTACCTGGCGACGCGGGGCGTGGGCGCGAGGTCTTCGTAGTGCTCCAGCAGGCGCGCCGGCGGATCGTGCGGCTGGTGGGGCAGGAACGGCGCGTACCAGACGAAGAAGGGCTTGCCGTCGGCGGTCGCCTCGTCGACGAACTCGAAGATCGGCTCCATCCCCTCGCGACCGATCGTGAGCCCATCGTCGCCGTGGCGCTCGCCGCGGGTCATGCCGTGGGTGAAGCCGCCGCGCGCCCAGGAACCCTCCCACCACTTCCCGCTCTGGAAGCTGACGTACCCGCGCTCCGCGAGCATCCTCGGCAGCGTGGGCACGTCGTCGATGTGACGCGTCAGCACCTCGCGCGGCGAGCCCTTCGCCTGGTCGTTCGACGTCAACCGGTGCTGGTGCGGCCACCGCCCGGTGATGATCGAGGCGAGCGAAGGCCGGCAGAGGCTCGCGGGGACGTAGCCCCGCGGAAAGACGATGCTCTCGTCCGCGAGCCGGTCGAGGCGCGGCGTCCGCACGTGCTCGTGCCCCATGAAGCCATAGTCGGTCCAACGCTGGTCGTCGGAGATGATGAGCACGACGTTGGGCGGTCGCCCCTCCGACGCGGGAGAGAGAGCGCGGCACCCGCAGAGCGCGAGCATCGCGATGAGGGGCAGCCAGTGGCGCGGTCCGAGTCTCATTGATCTTCCTCCCCCAGTCTGCGAATCGCCTCCGCAATGCACGCCGGAGGGATGGAGACGATGAACACCTGCTCGTCCGGCGTGTCGAGCACCTCGAAGCGGGGCGGATCCCCCAGCTGGACGTCCCTCATGGAGAACCAGCCGTCGTCCAGGTCGGGGCACGTGATCGCGGCGGCGAAGCAATACGATCCCGGCTCGGGCATCGTCAGCCGCACCTCTCCTTCCGGTCCGAGCCAGGAGCCTCGGGCCAGCTCCGGGTCCTCGAACGATCCCCGGTAGAAGCCCACGTAGAGGACGTACTCGGATCCGACCAGATCCCGGCCCCCACCGGACAGGACGAGCTTCACCGACAGTCCCGCCTCGAGGGTGACCATCGCATCACCGTCCAGCCGCCCGAGATGACGTGTGCGAAAGCCCTCGGCGGAAACGCGAACGTCGAGCACCTCGCGCGTGGTGTCGAAGACCAGGACGCCCCCTTTCGATTCGACTCCGAGAACCCTCGCCGACCAGGATGAGGTCTCTTCCGACGTGCGGTACGACGCCCGGACTCCTTCGATCGCTCGCCCGTCGGCATCGACCACCCGCAGGTGATACCGGTGGATCCGACCCCGCAGGTCCACCGCGGCCAGACGGGGATCCTCGGCAACCTCTGCGCCGCGGACGGAGACCCCGGGCACCTCGAGCAGGAGATCGGCCGTGGCCCCGTGGCGGAAGGTCACGGTGTACCGTCCGGCGACCAGGTTCGAGAAGTGGAAGTCGTCGGTCCCTTCGACGCTCAGCGTTTGGAACCCCGCCTCCGGATCGCCCTCGGGGTGGACCGAGATGCGTACCTTGCGATCGGGGAGCTCGCCGTCGCCCTCCTCCAGGATCACCCGCCCTCGGATCCCGGCCTTGCGTGGCAGGAGGAGCACGATGTCGTCCCGGGGCGGAACGAAGGCTGCATAGGGCAGGTCCACGTGCCCGGCTCGCCGGGCGCGAATCGCCAGGGCGGGGGCATCGGCGTAGCCGTGGACGGCGAACTCGCCCTCGTCGTCCGTCCTCGTCTGCAGGTCGGAGGCGCGCAGGTACGTCGGCTCCGGGCGCCATTCCGGCGAGCGCGCTTCGCGGTACACCCGCAGCAGGGCGTGGCGCACGGGCTCCCCCGTGTCGTCCATCACCACCCCCGCGAGGAGGAGGGGGGGTCGAGACAAGACGAGATTCCCCAGGTCGTTCTTGCCCGGGCTCATCGTGCCCGGCAGCTCCGCACGTGCTTCCCAGGCGATCGCCGGCCGTCCCTTCTCGATCCGCAGGGTGAGGGAGGCACGAACGCGCTCCCGATCCCTGGCGCGCCAGAGGATGCGGAAGACGCCGTCCTCGTCCGTGGAGATCATGCCCGTCGGACTGTGGCCGGGTCGGTAGGGATCGGGTCGGATCCAGAACCGCGCGCGGGTGGAGCGCAGGGGCTCGCCCTCGGGATCGACGAGCCGGCCGACGAGCAGGAAGTGAACGGGCGCGAAGCGAAGCTCGACGCGTCGGACGCCACCCGCGGTCGACGGACCGGTTGTCGTCTCCTTGGCCCAGCCGCACTCCGGGCTGGCCCTGCCAGAGATGGCGAAGTCCTCTCCCAGGGCCACGAACACGACGAGGGGTCCATCGCCGGGATCGATCCGGTGCGACGCGCGCGTCGGATCGAACGGGGACCAGTCCGTCTCCGGCATCGAGACGTAATCGACCCCGAGCAGGTCGACCTTCACCTCGGCTGGCTCGCGGAGGGGATTCCCCTTCCCATCGAGGGCGTGGACCTCGAGCCGGCCGAGGGGCGGCGCGACGAGCGAGACGGGCTCGGAAGGCAGCTTGTGCACCACGAGGTTCATCCACGGGCACCTTCCCGCGAGGATGGGGAGCCGGACGAGGAAGCTTTCGCGATCCGTCAGGCTCGCGTAGGCGGGGATGTGCGCGAAGCGGGCGAATCCGTCGGGAGAGCCGGATTCGACCGTCGTGCCGATTTCCCTCGCATCCCAGACGTAGATCAGCTGGACCGGAATCCCGAGAAGGGGAGCGCCGGCGCCGTCGACGACGCGGACCGCGAGGCTCGTGTCCGGGTGGAGAGCGAGCTCCCTCGTCCCGGAACCGGATTCCGGACACAGGCTGGTCCCCCACCGTCCCGGGGCGATCCCCACGAGCCACGCACGGGTCCGCGGCACCCGGAGCATTCCCTGCTCGTCGGCGCGGAAGCGTCGACCGTATCTGTCGAGCAGATCGTCGAGGGGTCGGCCGCAAATCGTCGCTTCGCGGCGGTCGTCGGGGATCGCCCCCTCGCGAAGGAACCGCACCTCCGCCCCCGGCACGGGCTCGCCGGTCGTGGCGTCCACCACCCGGACCGCGCGGCCCTCCTGGGGCCACGGCTCGAACCCGCGCCGGTCGAGGGGCTCTCGCGCCGGGGACTCGTCGACCAGGCCTCGCGTCTCCTCGGCGGCCGTCGCCGGCGGCGGCTCGGCGGGAGGGAAGAGCCCGGTCGTCTCGAGCCCCGCGGACGGTTCGGCGCGGGAGGGCGCGACCACCGGATCGTCCCCCTTCCCACCTCCCCCCCACCACGGAATCACGAGGACCGCGATCAGGGCGACGAGGAGGAGAGCGATGACGGCAAGGGCTCTCATGGGCCCCCGATTCTACTCGCTCGCCTCGGGCCCCGCTTTCTCGACATGCCCGCGACGCTCCTGCGTATCGCGGCCTGCATTCCCCCCCGAGAACCCAGGAGCCACTCGCCATGTCGCGCCGCCTGCTTCCGTCCCGCAGAATCGTCCTCCTCCCGCTCCTCGCCTTCGGAATCGCCCCCCTGCTCGCCGCCGCGGTCCAGGATGAGGCCACCGCTTCGCGCACGCGCCTCGACGAGCTCTGCGAGCAGCTCGAGGCGAAGCGCGTCGAGACCGACGTGCCGGGGATGGCCGTCTGCGTGGTGAAGGGGGACGAGGTGGTGCTGAGCCGCGCGTTCGGGCTCGCGAACGTCGAGAAGGACGTCGCGGTCACCACGGACACCGTCTTCCCCATCGGGTCGAGCTCGAAACCGTTCACCTCGACCTTGATCGCCATGCTCGTCACCGAGGGGAAGATGCACTGGGACGACCCGATCACCGACTACCTGCCGGAGCTCACGCTGAAGATCGACAGCGACGAGGAGGACGCGCAGGTGACGATCCGCGACCTGCTCGCCCACCAGACGGGCATCGTCGACATGGAGGTCATCGGCCAGGTCGTGAGCTGGTGGCGGATGGACGGCACGACCGTCGACGATCCGGGGCCGTGGACGAAGAAGCAGCTGCTGGAGAAGTTCGTCGAGCTGGAGCCGACGTTCCCCTTCCGTGAGACGCACAGCTACAGCAACTCGAGCATGGTCGCCGCGGGCGTCGCCTCGGGAGTGGCGGCGGAGACCGACTGGGACTCGCTCATGTCGAAGCGGATGTTCGAGCCGCTGGGCATGACGAGCTCGAACTCGCGGTTCGAGAAGATCCGCGAGGACCCCCTCCTCGCCACCGGCTACCTGAAGGTGGGAGACGAGCTGATGCCCCTGCCCTACTACAGCCTCGACGCGGTCTCCCCCGCGGGGGGAATCAGCTCCAGCATCCGTGACCTCGCGCAGTGGCTGCGGCTCCTGGTGAATCGCGGCACCTACGAGGGCGAGCGGCTCGTCGGCGAGGCGGAGCTCGAGGAGATCTGGGCGGAGCACATCGAAGCCCACGACCTCCGGGCGATGATCCCCGGGGTGAACTACGGGCTGGGGTGGATGGTCCACGAGTGGGAGGGACACCTCGTCGTGGAGCACGGCGGCAACGGCTACGGGTTCGCGGCCACCGTGGCCCTGCTCCCCGAGCTCGGCATCGCGTGCGCGATGGTGTCGAACGCGCTGCGCAATCCGCTCCAGACCGAGCTGGGCCCGCTGGTGTGGGCGGCGATGGTCGAGGACGAGTGATCCGCGGCGGATCGTTCGGATCTCGCGGAGGGGAGCACTAGAATCGCGGGCCGCACCCCCGCCTCGTCTTGACTCCCGCCCCCGAATCCCCGACCGCGTCCCGGTCCCGGCTCGCGCTGACCGCCCTCGTCCTGGCGATCCTCACCGTCGCCCTCTTCGCGCGGGTGCGGGATCACGAGTTCGTCGCCATCGACGACGAGTCGTACATCACCGAGAACGTCTGGGTGCTGGCGGGGTGGACGACGGAGGGCGTGCGGTGGGCGTTCACGACCCCGCACTCCTCGAACTGGCATCCCCTGACGTCGATGTCGCACATGCTCGACGTCGAGCTGTTCGGGACGGATGCCGGCTCCCACCACCTGATGAGCACCGGCCTGCACGCGCTGGGCGCGGCCGTGCTCTTCCTCGCCCTGGTCGCCCTGACGCGGCGGTACTGGCCGAGCCTCGTCGTCGCCGCGCTCTTCGCGGTGCACCCCCTGCACGTGGAGTCGGTGGCGTGGGCGTCGGAGCGCAAGGACGTGCTCTCCGGGCTCTTCTGGATGCTGACCCTGCTCGCCTACGCGGGCTACGCGCGGCGGCCGTCGGTCCTGCGGTACGCCGCGGTGTTCGTGGCGCTCGCCCTCGGCCTGATGGCGAAGCCGATGCTCGTGACCCTGCCCTTCGTGCTGCTCCTGCTGGACGCGTGGCCGCTCGGGCGGCTGCGGTTCGTGGGGGAGGGAAAGACGGGCGGGAGCTCGGCGGTCCGGCTCGTCGCCGAGAAGCTGCCCCTGCTCGCGCTCGCCACGGCCTCCAGCGTGGTCACCGCCATGGTCCAGGCGTCGAGCGGCTCCACTCGCTCCCTGGAGGCAGTGCCGGGGATCGCGCGGGCGACGAACGCGATCGTGGCCTACGGGCAGTACCTCTGGAAGAGCCTCTGGCCCTCCGACCTCGCCGTCTTCTACCCCCACCCCGCGATCACCCATCCCGATTCGCTCGGAGGGCTGTACGTCGCGGCCGGCGTGGTGGGCGTGCTCCTCGTCGCGATCACCGGGCTCGCGGTGCGGGGATTCCGGAGGGCGCCGTACCTCGCCGTGGGCTGGCTCTGGTTCCTGGGCACGCTCGTCCCCGTGATCGGCCTGCTCCAGGTGGGCATGCAGGCGTGGGCCGATCGCTACGCGTACCTCCCCACGATCGGGATCTACGTGATCGCGGTGTGGGGCATCGCCGACCTCGCGCGCCGGCGCGAGCGGACTCGCGTCGTCGCTCCCGTCCTCGCGGTGGTGGCCGTCGGCGTGTACTCCACGATTGCCTGGTTCCAGGTGGGCAAGTGGCGGGACAGTCGGACGCTCTTCGAGCACGCGATCGAGGTGACGGAGGACAACCACCTCGCCTGGGGCAGCATGGGGGTCGACTCCCTGCGCCGCAACGACCTCGGGCGAGCCGCGCGCGAGCTCGAGGAGGCGATTCGCATCAAGCCCGACTACATCCACGCGATGAACAACCTCGGCGTGACGATGATGCGCCAGGGTCGGCCCGAGGAGGGCTTCCGCCACATGCAGCGCGCGGTGCGGATCGCTCCGAACAACGCCGACGCCCGCAGCAACTTCGGACTCGCCCTGCTCAACCGCGGCGACGCGGACGGCGCCATCGAGCACCTCGAGGTGGCAATTCGCATCGATCCCCAGCGCGCGGAGTCCCGGTTCAACCTGGGGCTCGCCCTGATCTCCCGGGGCGACCTGGACCGCGCCCGGGCGGAGCTCGAGGCCGCCGTGCGCATCAATCCCGGCTTCGCGCCCGCCCACGGCAACCTGGGCGGCATCCACGTCCAGCAGGGCCGGTGGGATCTCGCCGAGAAGCACCTGCGCGAGGCCCTGCGCCTGCATCCGGGCCTGGTGAACGCCTGGTTCAACATGGGGATGATCCACATCCAGCGCGGCCGGGCGCGCGAGGCGAGGAGCTGCTTCGAGCGCGTGCTGTCCCTCGCGCCCGAGCACGCCGGAGCGCGGGCCCAGCTCCAGGCGCTGCGCGGCCAGTGACCGAGACCCGGGAAACCCGCGCCGCTAGATGTCCTGGAAGTAGCCGAGCGCCTTCAGGCGGGCGATGGTCTCGTCGTCCAGGACCTCGAGAGGAGTCTGGGCCGCCTCCGCCGCCTCCGCGATGCGCAACAGGTTCTCCCGCCAGGCCTGGAAGGCGGATCCTTCCTCGGCGAAGAGGTCCCGCGTCTCGTGCGGATCGACGCGCAGGTCGAACAGCTCGAAGCGCTCCTCCTCCGGGAAGTGGATCAGCTTGTAGTCGTCGCCTCGCAGCGCGATCGAGGTGCGCCGGGCTTCCGGACGATGGGTCTCGCTGACGATGAGCCGATCGGGAACCGAAGCGAGCAGCGACCTGCCGCTCTGTCCCGGCAGCGGGGGCAGATCGAGGATCTCCAGCGCGGTGGGGACGAAGTCGATCAGGCCCACCAGCCGGGATCGGTTCGCCTCCAGCGTGGGGAGGCCGGGGTGCCCGCTCGGCAGCTTGATCGCGAACGGGACGTGAGTCAGCTCGTCGTGAAGGTTCTCGATGTGCCCGGAGACCCCGTGCTCGCCCAGCCCTTCTCCGTGATCCGAGGCGAAGACGACGAGGCTCGACTCGTAGAGCCCCAGCACCTTCAGCTTCTCGATGAGCTCGCCGATCCGGCCGTCGACGAACTCGACCTCGTACCGATAGCGTTCGCGTCGATCCACCCTCGAGGGAACGTCGCTGATGAGCAGCTTGACCAGAAACCGAGCTTCCTCGGCCTGCTCGTTGTGCAACCGGACGCGCAGTCCATCCGATACGCGATGGGGCGCCCCCTCCAGGAACTCCATCTCGACGGGAGCCCCCTCGTGCATGCACGTGACCATGCGCGGGCAAAGGGGATCCGCGGAGCGAACCTCGAGCACGTGCTCTCCCGGCGCGAGGAGAAGCTGCTCCTTCCAGAACGTGGTCTCGGACGTGAGGATCTCGTCCTGGAACTTCCCGTCCAGGAAGATCTCCGCGGTGTGCACGACGGTGCCGTGTGCGTCGTAGGGAGCATGCGGGTCGGAGTAGTGGGCGAACAGGAAGAACGGCTGCGCGCCGGGCAGCTCGTCGAGACCGGGCAGTAACTCCTGGTTGATCAGGTCGCCGGCGATGGTCGGGCTGGGCTTGCACACGTACTCGTCGAATCCCCGGGCCAGGGAGGCCTGCTCGCCGAAGGCGGGATTGAGGGTTCCGATGCTGATCTGCGCGCGCGTGTGATAGCCCCGGTTACGCAGATGCTCCGCGAGAAGAGGCAGATCGGAGGGAACCACCTGGCCGTTCCGGGTCACCCCGGTTCGATGCGGATCGCGCGAGGAGAACAGGGTCGTGTGCGCGGGCAGCGTCATCGGCGCGGAGGTGAACGCACGCGGGAACACGACCGCGTCCTCCCCGAAGGCATCGAGGTGCGGGGTGGCGACCAGCTCCTGGGGATCGAGCACGGCATCCGCCCGCAGCGTGTCGACCACGATGAGGACGAGGTTGACGGGGGCGGATTCCTCGACGGGCTCTGCGCACGCACCGAGAGCCGACTGGAGCAGAATGGCCGACAGCAGGCTTCCTCGGTGGCTCACGAGGCGCGACGAATGGGGCGGGGGCGGACGCATGCGATTCGTCTATATCGTCCGCGGTGGACGGTGGCCCAAGCTGGAATTCCCGCCCCTTTTCCCACCCTCTCGAAACGGATGGGTAATGCCCGCGTATCAGGCGCGCGACCCCCGTCCGCAGTGCAAGCCCTGAACCCATGAGACACCCGAGTATGCGCCTGCTCTCCCTTCTGGCCTCGCTCCTCCTCCTGCTCACGAGCGCGGGGTGTATCGCGGTCATCATCGACGACGACGACCTGGAGGCGGACGAGGGCCGGATCGGGGCCGGCGGCTCCATGTCGATCGCGATCGACGACCACTGGCCCTTCGAGATGTTCGTGTCCGAGTCCGAGGTCACCCTGCTCGTCCGGGACCGCACGATCGTGCTCCCCCACTACTGCGGCGAGGACGGCGTGCGCTTCCACGACTTCGACTACGACGACTGCGAGATCTCCATCCGCCTTGGCCACGGGGTGGAGGCCAGCGTCGACGGAACCCACCTGGAGGTGGGTGGCCGCCAGTACGCGCTCTCCGAGCCCGGCACCTACGTCATCGACGTGGAGGGCGGTTACTCGTTCGAGTCGCGCTGACGAGCGCTCTCCGATCCACCGATCTTGCGGGTGATCAGGAATCCGCCCGCGAGAACGAGCAGGGCGATCGCCACGTTCCCGACGGAAGGGGGGTAGCGGTCGAGCTGTAGTCCGAGGAGCTTGAGCTCCCCCTTGCCGAGCTCCGCGTAGCGCGCGCGTAGCTCGCCGGCCTCCTCGTCGGTGAGCGCGACCCCGGTCTCCTCCTCCACGGCCTCGACCGAGCTCCCCTCCTGCAGGAGCAGCACCGCCTCCACCCCGGCCTTCGTGGCGAGGCTCGGGTGCGCGGCCTCCTGGAAGGGCCACAGGCCGAGAACCGAGCCGAGCAGGAGCCCGAGCAACACGCAGTGCGTGCCGCGCTCGAAGCGGTGCAGCAGGAGCTTGAGCACGTTCGACAGCAACCCGATCCCCACCACGACTCCGACGAGCACCGGCACCAGGATCGCGACGGATGCCTGCCAGTCCTCGCGCAGCGCCGAGGGACGGATGCTCCCGACCACCACGTCGTACAGGCCGAAGATGAGCAGGATGTAGGAGCCGGAGATGCCGGGCAGGATCATGCTCGACGCCGCCGCCGCTCCGATGACGAGGAACACGACCCACGTGTGGGGTAGAGCCGAGTTGCTCATCCCGAAGGCCACCACCGCCATGATCGCGATCCCCGCGAGGATCTGGACCACCGTGGCGACGCCCGGCGCCTTCGCGAATCCCGCGAGCGCGGGCACGCCTCCCAGGGCCATCCCCACGAAGAGGCTGTATGCGATCCACCGGTGGCTCGTCACGAGCCACACCGCCGGCGTCGCGAGCCCCAGGATCGCCACCACCGTCCCCACCAGGAGCACGGCGAGGAACGCAACCGTCCGCCGCGAGGGCCGCAGCCGCGTCAGCTCCGCCACCGCCTCGATGAACCGGTCGTACAGTCCGACCGCCAGGATCATCGTCCCCCCGCTCACCCCCGGCACGAGATTGGCGAGGCCCATCAGGAAGCCCCCGGCCAGGACGCGGACCGGGGAGGCGGGGACCACGGAGCGATCGCTCGTCGATGCGGGGCTGGTCATGGGGGAGGATTGTCGGCAGTCGGGTCGCGAAACTCGAACACGAGGGGTGGTTTCCTCTCGCGAATCGCCATCGTCGGACCGCGGTTGCGGGAATGCGCCGATCGGAGTATCACAGGGATGGAGTCGTGCGAGCGTGCCTCCGAGTCACGACCGCTCACGATCAGCGGGCGTCCCCCACCGAGCTCGAGAGGACTAGACCATGGCCAAGCTGCTCATCCTTCTCTTTCTGACGTGCATCCTGGGCACTTCGATCCAGGCCGGCGACCGGGACGGCACCGTGAGCGTGACCATCCCCGCCGGCGTCTACACGATCGAGCAGACCGATCGTGGCGACGAGATCCGGATGGAGGGCTTCGGCCGCCGACCCGAGCCGGGGGTTCCCATGCTGCCCGCGCGCATCTTCGCGGTGGCCGTGCCCCCCGGAGCGCGGGTGACGGGGGCCTCCTTCCATGCGGATCGGGAGATCCTCCTCGACGGGACGTACGCGATCCCGCCCGTCCCCCAGGCTCGCGTCCTCACCCAGGATGCCTCCGCCCAGGGCCTGGATCCCGCGGTCTTCGACGCGAACCACCGTGCCGTGTACGACCGCGACGCGTTCTTCCCCGCGACTCCCGGCGAGCTCGTGCGCCCCGCGAGCTATCGCGGATACGACCTGGCCGACGTCCGCATCGAGCCCTTCGCCTGGAATCCCGAGAGCGGCGAGCTCGTCTTCCGCCCCACCGTGACGGTGACCGTGAGCTACGAGCTGCCCGAGGAGGCAAGGGACGTCGTGCAGGATCGTCTGGTCCGAACCGAAGAGCTGGCCCGCGACATCATCGTCAACTACGCCCAGGCCCAGCAGTGGTACGGCAAGAACGGGCTCGCCGCAGGCCGCGGTCTCCACGAGTTCGTGATCATCACGCCCGACTGGCTCACCACCGCGGTGCAACCGATCGTCGATGGGGAGATCGGGAAGGGACGAACCGTGAACGTCGTCACCACGTCCTGGATCCAGAGCAACTACTCCGGCTACGACCTCGCCGAGAAGATGCGCAACTTCCTGCGGACCAAGTACCCCTCCAGTGAATGGGGCATCGAGGACGTCCTCCTCGTCGGACACTACGACGACGTGGTGATGCGCCGGTGCGAGCAGGACATCGGATACGGCCGGCCCGAGACCGACTTCTACTATGCCGAGCTGTCCCTGCCCGACAGCCAATCCTGGGATTCCGACGGTGACCGCCTCTGGGGGGAGAACACCGACCCGATCGACTTCTACAACGAGGTCAACGTGGGCAGGATTCCGTGGAGCGACGCGAGCACCGTGCAGGCCATCTGCGACAAGTCGGTCGCCTTCGAGAACAACAACGACCCCGCCTTCAAGAAGAACATCCTCCTGCTGGGCGCCTACTTCTGGCCCAACACCGACAACGCGGTCCTGATGGAGCGGAAGGTCAACGAGACCTGGATGTCGGACTGGACGATGACCCGGATGTACGAGCAGGGATACTCGGCCTACTCGGCGGACCACGACCTGACCCACGGCAACGTCAGGTCGGTATGGGGGGCCGGTAAGTACGTCTTCGTGAACTGGGCCGGTCACGGTTCGGCCACGTCGTCGCACATCTACTACAACGGATCTCCGTCCTTCGTCAGCACCTCCACCTGCTCGTACCTGAACGACGACTACCCCTCCATCATCTTCGCCGACGCCTGCAGCAATGCGGATACGGACCACAACAACATCGGTCGAGCGATGATCAAGCGAGGCGGCGTGGGATTCGTCGGCGCCACCAAGGTGGCCCTGGGCATGCCCGGCTGGAACTCCCCCAGCGACGGCAGCAGCCAGTCCATGGACTACTACTTCACTACCGCGGTCACGTCCGGAAACTACACGCAGGGCGAGGCCCATCAACTGGCGCTGCGGACCATGTACGTCTACGGGCTGTGGTCCCTCATCCGGTACGAGACGTTCGAGTGGGGCTGTCTCCAGGGAAGTCCTTCCATCGCGATCTCCCGCACGATCGCGGACTTCTCCGCAGCCCCGACCACGGGTGACTTCCCGCTCACCGTGGCCTTCACCGATGAGTCCACGGGCGAGGGCATCGCTTTCTGGAGCTGGGAGTTCGGGGACGGAGTGATCTCCCTGGCCCGGAATCCGGTGCACGAGTACGAGCTCCCCGGGGCCTACACCGTGTCGCTGACGGTGATGGGACTGCTGGGCCAGAACACGAAGACGAGGACCGAGTACATCGTGGTCACCGGAGCCGGCGCCTGGTCCCGCAACGGCAGCGGGGTCAACCCGGAGATCTATACGAGCACGAGCATGCCCTACCTCGGCACGTTCTGGACCTCGGAGATCGACGGGGGCTCGGTCGGCGCGAGCGGCCTGACCTTCGTGGTCGGCTACTCCGGCCCCCTGTCGGGAGTTCCCACCCCCGTCGGCGAGCTGCTGATCGACGTGGCGACGCCGTGGATTCTGACCGACATCTCCGGAGGCGGGAGCGGGATCAGCCCGCACTCGGTCCTCATTCCCAACGATCCCGCGCTCGCCGGCTTCCCGGTCTACACGCAGGGCCTCCTGAACAACGTCGGCGGCTCGGCCCAGCTCACGAACGCGATCGATCTCGTGCTCGGCGCCTGACCCGCGTCAGGCTCCGCGCAGGGCCAGGGCGATCGCGCCCATCAGCGCCGTCTCGCTTCCGAGGCGGCTCAACCGCACCGTCGGCGCGGCCACGAGGCGCAGGTGCTCGCGCATGATCTCCGTTGCGGCGTCGACGAGCGCCTCGCCTCCACCCATGGCGACGCCCCCGCCGAGGACGACCTCGTCGGGCAAGTAGATCGCGGCCAGGTTGCGCAGCCCCTGCCCCAGGTGCCAGGCGACCTCGCGCCACTCGCCCTCGCCCAGCTCCTCGGCGGGCTTGCCGTAGACGCGACGGATGCCGTTGCCCGAAGCCAGGGCCTCGAGGCAGTCGGGGGCTCCGCACTCGCACGCGACGCGCTCGGGATGCGAGCACCGGAGGGGAACGGACTGGTGCCCGATCTCCGGGTGTCCCCCGCCCGCGCCCCGGTACACCTCGCCGTCGACGAGGAACCCGCCCCCGATCCCCGTGCTCAGCGTGACGTAGAGCAGGCGCGAGGCCGTCCCCCCACCGAAGCGATGCTCGCCGAGGGCCGCGGCGTCCGTGTCGACCTCGACGAGGAGCGGACAGCCCCACCGCTCCTCGAAGATCTCCCGCAGCGCGACGTCCCGCCAGCGCGGCTGGTGCAGCGGCGACACGATCCCGCGCTCCCGATCCAGCGGCCCCCCTACCGCCGCCCCGATCGCCGCGGGGGCCTCGTCGCCGATCACGACCGCGATCATCCGGTGCAGGGCGTCGATCCCCTCGGCGAGGTCGAGCGGGGTGTCCTCGCGCGTACGGCGGAGCACCTCCCCGTCGCGATTCGCGCTCGCGACCAGGAGCTTGGTTCCGCCCACGTCCAGCCCGACGTACAGTGACACAGAAGCGTCCTCGACCGAGATGATGGACCAAGCGATGCTCGCGGTCCATCCTCCAGGAGTCCGGGACGAGGAGGTATGTCCATGTTCGCGGCTCTGCTCCCCATCGTCGTCGCCCCGGGCTCCGCGCTCGCCCCGATGACCCATCTCGCGGAAACGGAGGAGCGAGGCGACGACTGGCGCGACATCCGCAACGGACGGGTGATCCCCGACGAGGGGTACTGCGACCAGCCCTACGTCGTGGTGACGAAGGACGGCAACTGGCTGTGCACCATGACCACCGGGGCGGGTCACGAGGGGCAGGGGGGGCAGCACGTCGTGGCCACGATCAGCGCGGACGAGGGGCGGAGCTGGTCGGAGCTGATCGACATCGAGCCGGCGGACGGGCCGGAGGCCTCCTGGGTGATGCCCCTGGTCACGCCTTCGGGGCGGGTGTACGCGTTCTACGTCTACAACGGCGACCGGATCGACACCCTGGGAGAGCGGACGGGCATCCGCGCCGACATGCTCGGCTGGTACGTGTACCGCTACTCCGACGACCACGGCCGCACGTGGTCCGAGGCGAGATCGCGAATCCCCATCCGCTCGACGGAGTACGACCGCATCAACGACTGGAACGGCGAGGTCCAGATGTTCTGGGGCATCGGCAAGCCGATCGTCGTCGACCGCACCGTCTACCTGGGCTTCAGCAAGATCGCGGAATACGTGGTGGATCGGACGGAGGGGTGGTTCCTCCGTTGCGTCAACCTGCTCGACGAGGACGATCCCGCGCGGCATCGGTGGATGATGCTCCCCGACGGGGACGTCGGGCTGCGCGCGCCGGAGGGGCCGATCGCGGAGGAGCACAACCTCGTCGCCCTCGACGACGGCGCGCTCCATTGCATGTACCGGACCGTCGCGGGCCATCCCTGCCACGCCGTCAGCCGCGACGGGGGGCATACGTGGACGCCACCCGCGAAGGCCACCTATGAGCCCGACGGGCGCCCGTTCGAGAATCCGCGGGCGTGCCCGCGCCTGTGGCGAACGAGCGACGGCCGCTTCCTCTTCTGGTTCCACCACCACGGCGGCCGGGACTTCCGCGACCGCAACCCTGCCTGGATCAGCGGGGGGATCGAGCGGGACGGCGCCATCCACTGGTCGCAGCCCGAGATCCTGCTGTACGACGACGACCCGACGACGCGCATCAGCTACCCCGACCTGCTCGAACGGGACGGACGCTACTGGGTCACCGAGACGCAGAAGGAGATCGCTCGCGTCCACGAGATCGACGCCGCGCTGCTCGAGGGGCTGTGGACCCAGGGCACGAGGAGCGAGGTGGCGAGGGCGGGCCTGGCGCTGGAGCTCGAGGGTCGCGACCTGCGCGGTGTCCGGGTGGACGCGCCGCACCTTCCCGACCTGCGCGCGCGGGGCGGATTCTCCGTCGAGCTCGCACTGCGGACCGAGGAGCCGGAAACCCCGCGCATCCTCCTCGACGGGCGGACCGCCGCGGGGCGGGGGCTCGTCGTCCTGACGACGGAGGACGCGAGCGTGCGGATCGAGCTCGACGACGGCGAGACGTGCGCGGTCTGGGACGGCGATCCCGGGATCCTGCAGGCGAACCGGCTCCACCACGTGGTGATCACCGTGGACGCCGGCCCCCGGATCATCACCTTCGTCGTGGACGGCCGGGTCGGCGACGGGGGAGAGCGTCAGTACGGCTGGGGCCGGTTCCCCGAGGCGCTCGGCGCCGTCGACGGCGCGCCGCGGCTGAGCCTCGCCCCCGAGCTCGCCGGATCCCTGCCCCTGCTGCGGGTCTACGGGCGCCCCCTCACGAGCTCGGAGGCCATCGCGAACCGCCGGGCCTTCCACGCGGGCCGCTGAGACGGCTCGGATCCGGTCGCCGCGCGGCGGGCGAGGCCGCAACCCCTTGAAGGTCAAGGACTTGAGTCGGCCGGGCTCCCTCGCGACGCTCGATTCGGGGGGATGGGCTTCAGGTGGGGCCGCCGGCTCCTCGATGGCTCATGCGGGGCTCCCCAGAACTCCCGCCACCCAGCCATCGCCACCCTCGCCATCCGTGGAGGTTCCCTCCATGAAGCCGTCACGTTCGCTCACGCCGCCGCGCTCGACGCGGTCGGGCAGTGCCCTCATCATCGCCCTGATGACCGTGGTGATCGTCGGGCTCTTCGCCACCGTCTTCCTGGAGTACACGTCGAGCGTGACCAGCCGCCGGCAGGCGGCCGGGGATCAGAAGATGGCCTTCTACATGGCCGAGGCGGGGCTCACCGAGGCCTACGCCGGGCTCACGATCGGCAAGACGGGCAACGTCGGAACGCCGAAGGAGCCCGCGATGTTCGGCGACGGCTTCTTCTGGGTCGAGGCCACCGAGCTCGAGGAGGACGTGGTGCGGCTCGAGTCGACGGGCCGGGTGCGAACCGGCAAGACGGTCCTCTCCCTCGTCGCGGAGAAGGGGGAGCACAGCGTCGCCACGCTCGGGTGGTTCTCCGCCCGGCCGCTGTACGTCCCGCCCGGCTCGCTGCTCGACGGCTGGGACTCCCGGGAAGCAAGCTACGAGTGGCACATGGCGAATGGCGAGAACGACGTGGGACAGCTCGGCTCCGACGAGAGCATCACGGCCACGGGGACGCCCGAGCTGCCGACGCAGATCCTCGGCGACGTCTCCCCGGGGCCGACCGGTTCCCTGACGCAGGTCGGGGAGGTCGAGGTGACGGGCGAGGTGACGTCCTCCAACCGGCCTCAGACCCTTCCTCCCGTCGTCGTCCCCGACGTACCACTGCAACCTCCGGTGACGCATGACTCACCGGAGCCCCTGATCATCCCCGCGGGGATATGGGGCTTCGAGATGCTCCACGTGACGTCCGGCGCGGACGTCGTGCTCCAGGGGCCGTCGACGATCGTGGTAGGCAGGCTCCTCGTGAACTCGAACGGAGGTCTGAGCTTCGACACGACGGCGGGCGAGATCTCCCTCACGGTGACCGAGGAGCTCGCGCTCTCGGAGGGATCCGCCGTGTCCACCTCGAGCCCGTATCCGGCCGAGGTCGGTCTTCAGGTGGCGGACACGGTGACAGGTGCCGTCGACCTGGGCGCTACGACACACTTCTACGGCATCGTGTACGCTCCCGAGGCCGAGGTCGTGATCTCCGGAGATTTCGAGCTCTTCGGAGCCGTCGTCTGCAACCAGCTCGAGCTGGTCGGACCCGCGAAGCTCCACTTCGACTGCGGTCTGCAGGAGCTGGCCCGGCTGGCCGCGCTACCCTCGTTCCTCTCGTGGCGCATCCTCGACCTGAGCAACGAGACCAACGGCCTGATCACGAATCCCTTCCTGATCGACGGCATCGACGAGAACGCCTGTCCCTCGCCCGCCGACGCCCACGCGGATCAGATCCTGGAGACGACGTACGTCGACCACGACGGAGCCACCGCGTCCTACGAGGGCTGGGAGAGCGACTTCGACTGGACCGACGTCGCCTTCGTGCTCGATCTGTGGCGCGACGGGGAGGAGGTCGTCTACTTCCCCGAGGATCCTCCCGAGCCCCCTCCGACCACCTCCGACCTCGCCGCCAAGTTCGGCCTGCCGGAGCCCGTCTCCTCGGGCGATCTGATGACCGCGTTGCTCAACGCGTCGCCCCTGGACACCGACCTCGTCCAGGCCGCTATCGACGATCCGATCCTGGAGACCGGTGACCTCAAGACTGTGCTCCTCGAGAACACCCCCCTCGAGCTCTCGGAACACAAGGACCTTCTGTACCGTGATCCCCCGATGGAGTCGGACGACCTGGGGGTGGTCTTGATCGCTTGCTCCCCCCTCCCCACGGGGCTGCTCGACGAGTATGAGGCATTCGGCCTTCTCGATCCGGACGACCTGGAAGCCGTCAAGGATCACCAAGGCGAGGGCCACGACGACTGACGTACGTCCGTCACCCGTCGAGCCTCACCCGCTCGATCGTGCGGGCGAAGCGGACGCGCACGCGCAGCACCTGAGTGACGGCGACCGCGGCGAGGGCGACGACGAGCCCCCACCACAGGCCCTCGGGGCCGAGGTCGAAGCGGAACGCCAGCAACCAGGCGATCGGCACGCCCACCAGCCAGAAGCCCGCGAGGTGAATCAACATCGGGGTGCGCGTGTCGGCGCTGCCCCGCAGCACGCCCATCGCCACGACCTGGGTTCCGTCGAACACCTGGAAGAAGCCGGCGAGGGGAACCAGGACCGCGGCGATCGTGAGCACCTCGTCGATGTCCGTGAAGATCCGGGAGAGCGACCAGGGGGCGATGAGGAAGGCGGCGGCGAAGACGAGCATGACGCCCGCTCCTCCCGCGAGGGCCACGCCCGCCGCGCGTCGCACCCCCGCCGGATCTCCGCGGCCGATCGCGTTTCCCACGCGCACCGCGCCGGCCATCGAGATCCCCAGGGGCACCATGAACGAGAAGGACGCGAGCTTGAGGGCCACGTTGTGGCCGGAGAGCTCGACCTCGCCCAGGGTGCCCATCATGAGGGCGACCGTGCCGAAGGCGCCGATCTCGATCATGAATTGGCCGCCGACCGGCGCGCCGATCCGCACCATGCGCCAGATCGGGCGGACGGCGAAGGAGAGGGGATCCAGGGTCGAGAGGTGCCGGCGCAGGATCGGCCACCCGATGAGCAGCAGCAGGACCACCATGCTCCACCGCGAGATCAGGGTGGCGATCGCGGAACCCAGCGCGCCGAGCGGCGGACTGCCCAGGTGGCCCATGATCAGGGCCCAGTCCAGAACAATGTTCAGCAGGTTCGACAGGACGATGACGATCACGAGCGGCCGCATGAAGTGCATCGCCTGAAGACCCTGGCGCAGCGCGACGAACAGCAGAAAGGCGGGCACGCTTCCCACGAGGACCTTGGAGTACACCGCCGCGGTCTCCACGACCTCGGGGGGCTGGCTCAGAGACAGGAGAACCGGCCCCGCCTAGGGAATGATGCAGGCGATCGGCACCGACAGCACGACCGCGAGCAGGAGCCCTCTCTGCATTCCCCGCGTGATCGCGGTCGTGTCCTTCGCGCCCCACGCCTGGCTGATCACGGGATCGAGGGCGGTGAGCGTGCCCATGCCGAAGCAGAGGAAGAAGAAGACCCACGTGTCCCCGAGGAACACCGCGGCCAGGTCCTTCGCCGAGACGCGCCCCATGAACCCGGCGTCGACCAGGCCCATGGTCATCAGGCCGACCTGGATCAGGACGACGGGCACGGCGAGCCGGATCTGCTCGCGCACTTCTCCTCGCCAGGAGCTCATTCCGGGAAGCTACCGCGCCGTCGTGCTCGGCGGCGCCACTTTCTTCCGTCCCCGCCCCGGAGTCCGGCGATTGTTACGGCGGTGTATCGAAGCGAGGCCACGAGCCCTCCGCGAGGAATCCCGCGAGGTTCCGTCGCCGTCGAGGGAACCCGGAGCCGATAGAATCGCTCATACCGAGAGATGCCCCCCTTCCCCTCGAGGCCGCCATGATTCCCTTCGCCGCTCCCCTCGTTCTCGCGCTCGGCGCGATCCTCCCCCAAGCCTCTCCCGCCCCGAACGCCGGGGACGTCTACCGACCGAGCCTGGTCGTCGTCGAGCTCGGCGACGCGGCCGTCGCGGACCTGCAACGGCTGGGGCTCGACATCGCCTCGGTGAGCCCGGTGGGCGCGGAGCTCGTCTGCGACGCACGCGAGCGCGCGTTGCTCGAGAGCAACCGCATCCCCTACCGCGTCGTTCACGAGGACCTGGTCGCCTTCTACCAGTCGCGACTGACCAACAACCCGATGGCCGCGCCCGCGTCGCGTGGATCCTGGCTCAGCCCCCCCTTCGGTCAGGGATCGATGGGCGGCTTCTACACGTGGAGCGAGATCGTCTCCGTGCTCGACCAGATCGCCGCCGCCTACCCGGGCATCACGACCGCGAAGTTCAGCATCGGCACGTCGATCGAGGGCCGCGACCTGTGGGCGATCAAGCTCTCCGACAATCCGACCGTCGACGAGAGCGAGCCCGAGGCCCGCTTCGACGCCATGCACCACGCGCGCGAGCCGGAGAGCATGCAAGCCACGATCTGGGCCCTGCTCGCCCTGGTCGAGGACTACGGTACGGATCCGCTCGCGACGTACCTCGTGAACAACCGCGAGATCTGGTTCATCCCCTGCGTGAACCCCGACGGCTACGTCTACAACCAGAGCACGGATCCCAACGGGGGAGGCATGTGGCGCAAGAACCGGCGTCACAATGGAGGCGGCATCTACGGCGTCGACCCGAACCGCAACTACTCCTACATGTGGGGCTACGACGACTACGGCTCCAGCGGGGATCCCTCCTCGAACGGGTACCGGGGCACCGGCCCCGCGAGCGAGCCCGAGGTGTCCTCGATGGAGGCGTTCATCACGGCGCGCGACTTCCGCACCGCGATCAGCGCCCACACCTACTCCGACCTCCTCCTCTATCCCTGGGGCTACACGTCCTCCCCCCCGCCCAACGCGGGGGACTACCAGGAGCTCTCGCCCCTGCTGACCGAGGTCAGCGGCTACCCCTGGGGACAGGGATCGACCCTGCTGTATCCCGCCAACGGTATCACCATCGACTACGACCAGGGAGAGCACGGCACCCTGTCCTGGACCGTGGAGATCGGCGGGAACGGGGACGGCTTCTGGCCGCCCACGAGCCGGATCATCCCCCTGGCCGAGGAGAACGAGCTGATGTTCCTGCGCACCGCGCAGGCGGCGGGCGCGTACATCCGCACGCTGACTCTCGACCGCTCCGAGGTCGGCGACGGGGACGGCTACTACGAGGAGGGCGAGTCGGTCGAGTTCCGCTACTCGATCCGCAACAGCGGAACGAGCGCGCCGGGCACGACGGTGACCCTCACCCTGACGAGCACGAGCCCCCACGTCACGATCACCACGGGTAGCGTCTCCCTCGGCGCCGTGGGACCGTTCTCCAACGCGAACAACAACGCGTCCCCCCTGGCCTTCACCATCGACGCCGGCATTCCGTCGGGCACGACGATCCCCTTCACGACCGCCATCGAGTACGAAGGCCACGCCGACGCCACCGACGGCGTGATCATCGCCGGCGAGGCCCGGCCCTTCCTCACCGACGACGTCGAGGTGGAGCTCGGCTGGACGATGGGCGCGCCCGGCGACGACGCGAGCACCGGCATCTGGGAGTGGGGCAATCCCGTCGGCACGGACTACAACGGCGAGGACCTGAACCCCGAGAACGACGCGACGCCGGCGCCGGGCGTGAACTGCTACGCCACCGGCAACGGCAGCACGAGCGCGGGGGGCGACGACGTCGACGACGGGCACACGACCCTCGTCACGCCGCGGATCGACCTCTCGGGCGTCGGGGGGGCGCTCCTGTCGTTCTCCCGCTGGTACGCGAACCTCGGCAGCCCCCAGGACGACGACTTCGTGATCGAGATCTCGGACGACGACGGCGCGAGCTGGGTGTCGCTCGAAACCCTGTACGACACGGAGAACTCCTGGACCGAGGTGACGTTCGCGGTCGGAGAGTTCGTCGACCAGACCTCGCAGGTGCGCCTGCGCTTCATCGCCGAGGACGACCCCAACAACTCGCTGGTCGAGGCGGGGATCGACGAGCTCGCAATCCAGATCTTCGACGACGGCCCGCGGGTGAACGCCTTCGGCCGACCGCAGATCGGGACGCCGATGGCCATTCACATGTCCGGCGATTCCGGCAGCCCGTGGGCGATCTACCACAGCCCGGACACGGCCTCGATCGACCTGCCTTACGTCGACGGGACGATCCTGATCGACCCCACGACCGCCTCCCACCTGGTGTCCGGCGTCGTGCCCGCGGACGGGCTGGCGCGCACGGTGCTCACCCTTCCGACCGATCCAGGACTGATCGGAACGACCGTCTACCTGCAGGGGATGCAGGTGGCCGGCGGGATCGCGGTCTCGAACCGGGCCGAGGTCACCTTCGAGTGACGCATCCGCTCCCCGGCGATCCCGCCCGGGATCACCGGGGTTCCGGCAATCCGGCGTACCCCCTTGGCACCGCCCGGGCCCGCTCTATGATCCTGCCCTCCCGCCTCGAGCGCGGGAGCGACTCATGGCGGGCGTACCGGCGGAATGGGACTACGACGAGGTCTTCGACACCTTCGACCGAGGGTGCGGTGACGCGCTCATCGAGATCAAGATGGTCCTCGATCCCCTGCCCCCGGGAACCCGGCTCATGGTCGCCTCGGGTGACGCCGGTGCGCCGGTCGAGCTGCCGGCCTGGTGTCGGTTGACCGGACACCATCTGCTGGAAGCGCGTCCGCCCTACTACCTGATCGAGAAGAGATCCCAGGACGAAGAGGAATAGCGAGTCATGGCCGGAAAGTTCTGCGTCAGCATCACTCACGCCAGGCAAGACGGCGACAAGGCCACGGTGGGCTTCGTCGTCGCCAACGCCGCTCTTGGCAGCGAGAAGGACACCATGATCTTCCTGAGCACGGACGGCATCTGGGCCGCGGTGAAGGGGGACATGGAGAAGATCGTCGAGGACGCGCCGTTCGCCCCGTTGAAGGAGCTCTACGACAAGTTCGTGGCCAACGGAGGCAAGGTGCTCGTCTGCTCGCCCTGCATGAAGAAGCGGGGAGTCACCGAGGACATGCTGGCCGACGGAGCCCAGCCCGCCGGCGGCGCCGCCCTGGTCGAGTGGCTGTCGGACGGCTCACCGAGCATCACGTACTAGACGCAAGGCGAGGGTCATGACCGACGAGCACGACCTCGAGTCCCTCGAGCCCGACCGCACGTTCGACGGGGGCGATCTCGACTGCGGGTCGGGGCTCGTGCTCCTGATCCGGGAGAACATGCAGGCCGTGCCCGAGGGCGGCGTGCTCGAGATGCGCAGCCGCGAGGTCACCGTCGGGACCGACCTGCCGCCCTGGTGCCGCATGGTCGGCCACGAATACCTGGGCTGCCTCGAAGGGAAGGAGTACACCCGCTACTTCGTGCGGCGCGGAAGCTCCGAAGCCGCAGCCGCGGAGGCGGAATCCCTCGTGGAGGACAAGCGACGCGCCCGCGAGTACGAGTGGCGCGTGCGCGCCCGCGCGGCGGGAGCCCGTCACACGAAGGTCTACTGCCGCAACTTCTCCTTCTCGATCGGCCAGCCCGCGAGCTTCGAGGAAAAGGACGAGCATCCCTCCGCGGTGGAATACGTCCTCGGCGCCCTCGCCGGCGATCTGGGCACGGGCTTCGCGACCGCCGCCGCGCGGGAGGGGCTCGAGCTGGACGACCTCGAGCTGACCGCGCGCGGCCGGCTCGAGAACGTCATGGCCCACATGGGGCTGGAGGACGGCGACCCTTCCTTCTCCTCCATCGAGGTCAAGTGCTTCGCCTCGACCTTCGACGACGAGGACGCGGTCCGTCGCGTCTGGAACGACGTCGTGCGCCGCTCTCCACTGGCCGCCACGCTGCAAAAGGCGACGGAGATCACCTTCCGGCTCTCCATCGTATGACCCCCGCCGAGGTGCAACCTTGTTCGAAGTAACGCAGGTCGGCTCCTGGCCCCGCGCCAAGGACCTGCTGCGCGCGCTGCGCGGCCGGCAGAAGGGGCAGCTCTCGCGCGCGGAGTTCGAGGCCGTGGCGGACGGCGAGGTCCGCCGCTGCGTACAGAACCAGCTCGAGGCCGGGGTCGACGTCGTCGTCGACGGCGAGCAGCGACGGGACAGCTTCTACTCCTTCATCACCGACAAGGTGGCGGGGACGCGGCTCATGTCCCTCGCGGAGATGCTGGAGACCGTCGAGGACAAGGCCTCCTTCGAGGAGATGCTCTCCACGCTCGACGTGCCCGCCTCGGCCATCAAGAATCCCACCTGCGTGGGCCCCATCTCGCGCCGCCAGCCCCTGGCCGTCGAGGAGCTGCGCTTCGTGCGCGAGCTGACGGACAAGCCGGTCAAGGTCCCCCTGCCCGGCCCGTACCTCCTGACCCGCGCGATGTGGGTGAACGCGTACTCCCGCGAGGCGTACGAGGACAAGGTCGAGCTGGGACGGGACGTCGTGAGGATCCTGCGCGAGGAGCTGCAGGACCTCGCCGACGAGGGCTGCGAGTTCGTGCAGTTCGACGAGCCGGTGCTCACCGAGATCGTCATGTCGGAGGACTGCGACCGCCGCACCTTCATGTGAGCGACTCTCGCGACCCGCCGTGACGCGGGTGCCGAGCTCGAATACGCGGCCGAGCTGTTCAACGCGGTCGTCGACGGCATCGACGGTCCGCGGACCGGCTTGCACGTCTGCCGGGGCAACTGGAGCCGCCGGGAGGAAGTGCTCCTGACCGGCGACTACGAGAAGCTCCTCCCCGCCTTCACCGCGATGCATCCGCGGCAGTTCGTCCTCGAGTACGCCACCCCGCGCGCGGGAGACATCGGGGTGGTGGGAAGCGCGCTCGCCGACCGCGAGATCGGCCTGGGCGTCGTCAATCCCCGCACCGCCGAGGCCGAGTCCCCCGACGAGATCGCGGCCCGCGTCGAACGCGCCCTCGAGTACTACTCGCCGGGGAACGTCTTCCTGAATCCCGACTGCGGCTTCGGCTGCTTCGCCAACCGCTGCGTCAACGACGAGCACACCGCCGCCGCCAAGCTGCGCAGCATGGCGACCGCGGCCCGCGCGTTGCGGGAGCGCCACGGCTAGTCCCCCCGTTGGATCCGGCTCGGTCTCCTCAGTCGATCGGAAGCGCGAGCAAGCGGACGCGGGACTCGTGGCCCTCGCGCTCCTCGAAGGCGATCCAGGCCGCGCCGTCGAGAACGAGGGTCGCCGGGGCTCGGACGTCGCCTTCCACCAGAACGTCCTCGTCGATGGCCTTCCAGCCGCCGAGCGACGAGCCGGAGGCGGACGATGCGTGAAGTCGCCAGCGACCATCCTCCCTCGCCGTCCAGGCGAGGACGCGCGTCCCGTCCGCGCCGATCGAGAGCGCCGGATCGGAGAGCTCGCCCCCGGGCTCGCCGACGCGGTCGGGAGCAGAGAACTCCTCGCCCCCGCCCTCGAGCCGGGCGACGACCGCTCCCCGGTGGATCCGACGGAGGGTGGCGAGATCCCAGGCGCACCAGAGGTTCCCCTCGGGATCGAAGGCGAGGCTCGGCCAGAGGTCGACGGCGGCGTGGGACTCCCCCCGCGTGCCGACGAGCCTCGGCGCGCCCGCCGGTCCATCGAGCTCGACGGGGGTGGCGAAGATGCTCGGCATGTCGGTGTCGAGCGCATCCTCCTGGATCTGAGGGTGGTAGTCCCAGCTCCACGCGACCCAGACGCGGCCGCCCCGCGCCGGATCCGCGACCACCACCGGATCGGTGTGGTCCTCGATAGCGGGCTCGGCGGGACTGACGAGCATCTCGTCGGAGAGCTCGCCCTCGTGGAGCCAGCGCACGAAGACGTCGCGGTCCCGGGAGGTCATGAAGTTGCGGTTCCACGCGTAGTACGTCACCCACACGCGCCCGTCGAGGTCGACCGCCACCGAGGGCCGCATGGCGTCGTCGGCGGACTCGGTCACGCGAATCTCGTCCGACCAGGCATCGCCGTCGTAGGAGCGCAGGTAGACGTCGTACTTGCCCGTGCGGTTGCTCGCCCACGTGACCCAGACGCGGCCGTCCGCTCCGCATGCGATCGCCGGCGCGTAGTCGTCGGCCATCGATCGGGTCACCACCATCGGCTCGCCCGGCTTCCCGTCCGAGTAGCGCCTCAGGTAGACGTTGTTGTCGCCGTCCTGGTCCGAGCAGTAGGCGAGCCAGAAGCCGCCGCCCGACGCTGCGACCAGGCACGGATCCGTCTCGCGCACCGGAGGCTCTCCCTCCGTCGTGATCCGGCAGATGCCGTCCTCGCAGACGACGGCCCCCGCCTCCTCCGCGAAAACCTCGGCCTGTCCCTCGAGCGCGCGGTTCACGGCCGCGCGGAACTTGTCGACCTCGGTCCTGGCGCGACCGATGCCGATGGTCTGGGCGACGACCTCGCCCTCGTGGCTCGCGATCACGTAGGCGGGCCAGCTCCGGGCTCCGAACTGCTCGAAGCTGTCGTAGTCGAAGTCCAGGACGTGAGGGACGCTGCTGCGGTAGTGCTTCATGAAGTCCCGGGCAATCGCTTCGTTCTCGCCGAGCAGCACGTCGACGAAGAGGACTCCCCGAGAGGCGAATTCACGATGCAGCGACTCGAACTGAGCCGCTTCCTGCTGACAACCGCCTCACCACGAGGGTCCGAACCGGAAAACGACCGCGCGGTCCACGAAGTCCTCGCGGCGGTAGACCGTGCCCCCGGGGCCGTGGAGCTCGAAGTCCGGCAGCTCCTTCCCGAAGAGGTAGCCCCGGCCCCAGGGATCCAGCTCGAGCAGGAGGACGAGAGCCCTCTGCGCGTCTCGCGTGCAGCTCTCCGTCGCGTCGAGGGCGATCGCCTTCCTCAGGTGCTCCTCGGCGGCTTCCTTCCGACCCTGACCGGCCAGCGCCTGCCCGAGCACGTTGTGGGTCCACGCCACCGCCCACGCAGGCTCCGGCTTCAGCTCCAGGCAGCGGCTCAGCACCTCGATCGCGAGCTCTTCCTCGCCGGCCATGAAGAAGAACCTCCCGAGGGCGTGGTGGGCGAGCGGCTCGTCGGGGTGCTCGTCCACGTAGGCCTCGGCCTTGGCGATGGCCTCCTCGAGCTTGCCCTCGCGGGCCAGAGCCCACCACTCGTCGGTCTCGCTCTGCGCCGCGGTGAGCGCGCCGAGCAGCAGGAGCATGCAGCCGGTGACAAGAGAACGGATCATGGTGCCCTCGTGATCGGAGTTCAGCGCGTCGAGTGTATCGCCGGGGGCGGGGCCCGGCGGAATCTCCTCGGATCGGCTAGGATGAGAGTATCCGGTTCGTGTTCCCTCCTTCGCTCCTCCTCGCCGGCATTTCCATGGTCCTCCTCGCACTCGCGCTTCCCCTCCTCCTCGGCAGCCTCCAGAGCACCCCGCGGCCCGCCGCCGAGCCCGTGGCTCTCGTCCGGGTCGACCTGAGCTCCGCGCCCGGTGTCGACGTCGACGATCTCCACCGGCTGGACCTCCAGGTCGCGGATCGCGCGCGGTCCCGATCGGAGGTCGACCTGCTCTGCGACGGCCGCGACCTCGCCCTCCTGACGGCCGCCGGCATCCCCCACTCTGTCGTCCATCGGGACCTCGCCGCTTTCTACCGCTCCCGCCTGGCCAGACAGGCGCCGGCGTCGACGCCCTCCCACGGCTCGTGGCTGACCCCGCCCTTCGGCCAGGGTTCCATGGGCGGGTACTACACGTGGAGCGAGATGGTCTCAGTGCTCGACCAGATCGCGGCGGCCTACCCGACGATCACCACCGCGAAGTTCAGCCTGGGAACGTCGATCGAGGGACGGGACCTGTGGGCGGTCAAGCTCTCGGACAACCCCGGCGTCGACGAATGGGAGCCCGAGGTGAGGTTCGACGCGCTACACCACGCGTGCGAGGCGGGGAGCATGCACGCGGTGATCTGGGCGCTCTTGAGCCTGGTGGAAGGCTACGGCACGGACGCACAGGCGACCTACATCGTCGACAACCGCGAGATCTGGTTCATCCCCGCGGTGAATCCCGACGGCTACGTCTACAACGAGACCACCGATCCGGGCGGCGGGGGGATGTGGCGCAAGAACCGCCGCGACAACGGCGGGGGCGTCTTCGGCGTCGACCTCAACCGCAACTACCCGTTCCAGTGGGGTTTCGACAACACCGGATCGAGCCCCAATCCCTCGTCGTGGCAATACCGCGGCACGGGCCCCGCGAGCGAACCGGAGGCCGCGGCGATGGTCGCGTTCATCACCTCGCGCAACTTCGTCACCGCCGCGAGCTGCCATACGTACGGGGACAAGTGGCTCTATCCGTGGGGCTACGTCACCACCGGCCCGGCGAACGAGGCGCAGTTCCAGGAGATCTCCGGCCGGGCCACCGAGATCAACGAGTATCCCTACGGCTCGATGGGGAGCCTCCTCTACCGCGCCAACGGCGTCACCATCGACTTCGACCTCGACGAGCGCAACACGATGAGCTGGACGCCGGAGATCGGAGGGGGCTGGGGCGGCTTCTGGCCTCCGGTCGATCTCATGGTCCGTCTCGCCGAGGAGACCGAGGAGGGGCTCCTGCGCACCGCCCTCGCCGCGGGCGCGTACCTGTACGCGACGAGCCTGACGCGCGACGAGATCGGTGACGGCGATGGCTGGTTCGAAAACGGCGAGTCGCTGGAGGCCCGCTACTCGGTTCGCAACAGCGGGGTGTACTCGCCGTCCACCACGGTCATGCTGACGCTGTCGTGCACCAGCCCGTTCGTGACGATCACCTCGGGCGCCGTCGATCTCGGCGTCATCTCGTCGTTCAGCGAGACCGACAACCAGCTCCAGCCGCTCTCGATGACGATCGTCGGCGACCCGCCCCCCGGAACGGGGATTCCCTACACGACCGCGATCGAGTACGAAGGGTACCGCATCGAGACGGAGGGGATCCTCCGCATCGGCGAGGGCCGGCCCTTCCTGACCGACGACCTCGAGGTCGAGCTCGGCTGGACCGCCGGCGTGCCGGGCGATACGGCCGTCGCCGGGCTCTGGGAGTGGGGCGATCCCGTCGGCACGATCTTCTCCGGCGAGGACTCCAACCCCGAGGACGACGCGACTCCCGATCCCGGAGTCAACTGCTACGCCACGGGCAACGGCTCCACCTTCGACGACGTGAGCATGGGCGGGACGACCCTGATCACCCCGATCATCGATCTGTCCGGGGTCGGCGCGGCGACGCTGAGCTACTCGCGCTGGTTCGCGGACTTCTGGGACGACGTGGGCGACGAGCTCGTCGTCTCGATCACGAACGACGACGGAGCGACGTGGACGACGCTCGAGAACGTCCACCACACCGCGAACTGGTGGACGGAGGTCGAGTTCGACGTCGAGAGCCACGTCGCGCTCACCAATTCGATCCGCCTGCGCTTCTACACCGAGGACGATCCCAACGACTCGGTCGTCGAGGCGGCGGTCGACGATCTTCGCATCGACGTCTACGACGTGAAGCCGAGGATGAACGTCTACGGCCGCGCCGAGCTCGACACGAGCGTGGCCTTCCACCTCTCGGGCGAGCCCGGCGGGGCCTGGGCGATCTACTACAGCTCGGGCACGGCGGTGATCAACCTGCCGTTCATCGACGGGCCGATCCTGATCGATCCCGCCACCGCGGTCCTGGCCTTCACCGGGATCCTGCCTTCCGAGGGGATCGCCCGGACCCTCCTCGCGATTCCCGACGATCCGGCCCTGGTCGGCCTCACGCTGTACCTCCAGGGCGTGCGCTTCGGCTCGGGCATCCAGGTGACGAACCGGGACGAGATCACGTTCGAGTGATCGGGGCGATCTGCGCGCCCCGCGAATCCCCTCAGGGCCCGGGATCGGAGAAGGCGTGGATGGCGCCCGTGTCCGTGCTCACGAACAGGCATCCCTCGGCCACCGCGAGGCCTCGCGCGCGCCCCTGGACCGGGCTCGACCACAGGAGGGAACCGTCCGTGGCGTCGTAGGCTCTCACCACGTTCCTGCCTCCCGCGAAGAGCACGCCGCCCGCCAGGACGAGGGCGTGGGGGCAATCGCAGGACACAAACCAGACCAGGCTCTGGTCGCTCCGATCGATGGCCGCGAGGGTGGTCTCCGTCAGTACGTAGGACGTGCCTCCGCTCACCACGAGCCGCCTTGCATTCGCATGCGTGGCCAGCAGATCGACGGTGCTCGCGTCGTACTCCCGGACCTCGCGCCCCGCGGTGTTCGCGCGAGAGTGACCGTGGACGAACGCGTCGTCGTCCGTGAGGAGGGCGAAGCAACCTCCGTGGCCCCAGGAACCCGCCGTATCCAGGAGCGAGCCGTCGGCCCGGTCGAACACGTGGGGGTGCAGCCGACCCTGGGTGAGGTAGATCCGGCTCGGCGACACCATGATGGCGCCCATCGGCGTGACTCCTCCCGAGACCTTGTACCGACCGGTTCCCTGATCCGAGCCGGTCAGCGCGTCCACCGCGCACAGGTAGGAATCCTCCCAGCTCACCAGCGAGGCGGCGAAGTACACGCTTCCGTCGAGCACCGCGGTGCCGGTGCGCACCGGCCAGAGGGGGATCAGGCTGCCGTTGTTGCCCACGAGGCGAGTGGCGTCCGAAGGGCTGTATTTCCACACGAAGGACGCGTCCAGCGCATCGATGCAGTACGCGTGCCCGTCGTCGGAGCCGAAGTAGAGCTTGCCGTCGGACACCGTCGGGGGATAGCGCACCGGACCGTCCGTGACGTAGTACCACTGCTCGACGCCCGTGGGAACGTCCAGGCAGTGGACGGAGTCCGTGGTGGAGGAGCCGAAGTACAAACGACCTCCCGACGCGCTCACGTGGAACACGAAGTCGAAGTCGCGCATGGGAACGAGCTCGAAGGGGCTCCCGGCACCACCCGAGCGCCAGGCATCCCACGGCGCGCCGCCGTCCCAGGCCACCCGCGGGGGCGCGGGGGAAGTGTGAACCCAGCGCTCCTGGAGGTTCTGCACGGTCAGCGACTCGTCGGTCACCCCCGACCGGGCGATGTCGTGCATGTACGTGGGCCAGTCGGCGGCCATGAGCAGGGGGGCGGCGAGCAGCAGGCCGATAGCTCTCGTCCGGCGGTGCGTGATCGGCTTCGATTCGACGTGCCTCATCGTCATCTCCGCTCCGGCATGAAACCGATCGACGTGTTGATCCAGCCGTTGCAGCTACACCCTCCCCCGCCCTCCGGGCAGAGGACCATGCCCCCGGCGATGATGGTGCTCAGCCAGCAGCTCGGACGGACGCCGTCCCACCTGGTGACCCCTCCTCCGTCGATGTCCCACAGGGAGATGTCCCCACTCGAGCCTCGATACGCCATGACGCCCGATCCTCCCGCGTAGGTGGCGCATCCTCCGTGCCGACCCATGGCGGCCGTCACGAGATTCCCCGTGTCGAGGTCGTACCCGCGTGGCTCCAGGTAGATCACGTCGCCTGCGATCACCGGGTGCTGCATGTGGCCGCCGTGGTTGTTGTTGGTCCACGCGTGGTTCGCGCTCCACTGCGGGCTCCCGCTCGTCGCGTCGAAGGCGTAGAGGTAGTAGCGGGTTCCCGAGGAGCAGATGAAGAGCTTCTCGCCCGCGTAGAGCATGTAGAAGGCCACCGTGCCGTCCACCGTGTCGATGGGCACCTCCCACTGCTTCACTCCCGTGGCCTGGTCCAGCGCCACCAGGAACTGATCGCTCCACAGCAGGGGATCGTCGATGCGCCCCACCGGGTAGTCCTCGATGATGGCGTTCCGACACTCCACGAAGCAGACGCGGCCGCCACCCAGGGTGATGGTGGAGTTGAGGATCACTCCGCCCGCATACTTCCAGATTCGATTGCCCGCGGCCTTGTCGTAAGCGAACAGCTCCTTGCTACAAACCTTCGCCGTACCCGCCCCGGAGGTACCGTCGTACCAGCCGGCGCCTCCCCAGAAGTCCGCATAGTGGGCATCGACGAGCTGGACGCTCCCGTAGAGTCGCTCCGCGTCCACCGCCACGTATCCCCATTCCCGTCCCTTGATCATCGGAGGGGAAACCCACAGCCGCTGCCCGGTCTCTCCGTCGAGGCGCAGGCACGCGTCCTTCACGGCCAGGAACAGGCTGTCGCGGTCCGCGGTGATGTGGCCTCCGTCGCGGGGCATGTTCACCCTCATGAATCCGGGGATCTCCACGGACCAGTAGATGGCTCCGTTGTAGGCGTCCATGGCCACCACGCGGTCCAGGCCGGGGTGGTAGAGACGGCCACCGGCCATCACCGGTGCATGCATTCGAGGATTGCGATCCGCCCCGAAATCGGAGCCGGGCCAGCCGATCCATTGGACTTGCAGCTGTCCTGTGCTCGTGGCGCCGCCGAGAGTGTCTCCCGTGCAGGCCGCGTTGTCCGGATTCCCGTACAGGCGAGGCCATTCCGTCGTCCCCACCGGAGCCGGCTGGGTGAAGATGGTGTCGGCGCCGCCTTTCGGGTTGACGGTCACCGACGGAGCCCCGGGGATCCGCTCTGTCCCGGGCGCATTCAGCACCGCGCATCCTCCGGGCCGGAGCACGCGGCGAACCTCGGCCATCGAGCCCGGAAACCGGCCCTCCGTGACCAGACGTTCGCTCACCACGAGGTTGAAGAAGAGATCGGGGAAGGGCAGAGCGTCGAGCGTGGGCACCGCGCGGATCTTGATCCGGGAGCCGTACACGCCGGCCGCCATCAGAGCGTCGCGCGACCTCCGCACCGAGGCGGGATCCGTGTCGACGCCCACGATCATCATGTCGGTCAAACGGGCCAGCTCGAAGGCGAGTCGCCCCTCCCCGCTGCCGTACACGAGGCAATAGCCCTTTCGCAGCCCCGTCGCCTCGACGATCTTCCTCGCTGCCGCCTCGAGGGCATCGGACGCGCCCGGCCCGTGCGAGCCGAGGGGCGATTCCCGCCGAGAGCAATCCACCTGCGCGTAGTTGATCGCGTTGTCGAAGGTGTAGGTGTCGGAGAACCGCTCACCAGCTCCGATGCCGTAGCCGACGCGGAAGTGGTACTTCGTCCGGAGCTCGAGGTCCTCCAGCACGATCTCGTGCGTGGTCGTGAGCGGGGCATCCGACACTCGAAGACCGAGCGCGTCGGTCGGACCGTACTCCACGATCGAGTAGCAGGGCCAGCTCGTGTCCCAGCACACCTTGCCGGAGAAGGGTCCGGTGAACTGGACCCAGGGGCCGATGATGCGAGGCCCCTCGGGCTCCGGAGGACCCAGCAGGGCCTCGACCTCCCGCTCCGTGAGCACCCGATCGTAGATCCGGAGATCGTCGATGAGCCCGGCGAACCAGTAGGCCCATTGCTGTCCCTCGTATCCGTCCGTACCCACCACCGTGGGCAGGCCAGCGTCGATGCTGCCCGTGCTGCCGGAGATGTCGCGCTGGTCCTGGAGCACGCCGTCGAAGTAGAACACCGCGTTTCCGTCGCGATCGTGGGTGACGCAGAGGTGGTGCCACAGGCCGTCGCCGAGCGCCGGTCCGCCGGGATCGTAGTCGACCCGCCCTCCGGAGGCCCCACGGTAGTTCCACTGCCAGCTATCGGTCCCCCCCCACTGTGCGGCGACGACCCACCCGATGTTGGAGCCGCTGTTCCAGTTCTTGTTGGAGACGATGGCGGCGTCTTCGCTCCACCCCGTGGTGTTGACCCAGAGCGCCACGGTGAAGTCGGTGGTGGTCCCGAAGTTCAGATCCGCGGCCGTGCCCAGCCGGACGTGATCGTCGATCCCGTCCAGATGGATCGCCTGACCCTTGACCCCTGCGACGTACGTAGGCGTCCCGTCGCTGAACCAGCCGTGGACCGTTCCCGCCGAGTCGTCCAGCGTGCCGTCGAAGGTCCAGTGTCCAATCGGTCCCGACTGTCCGTGCAGCGGATGGGGAGCGACCGACGAGCCTGCCCCGAGAGTCAGGATTACGAAGCAGAAGTAGCGAAGTCGGTGCATGGTCGAGCAGGGGTTGGAGTCCTTCTCATGGGCTAGCCACTCTACGAGCCCAGGAACAGATCTTGCGCATTGGACAGATCGAAAGGCTGCCCTCCGCCGAAGTGCACGGCTTGCGTGGCGGCCTCGAACCCGGCCAGGACCGGATCGGGGGGGACGGGAACGTCGAAGGCGGCTACCGGTCCGGCGACGAGCGTCTGCATCAGGAGCTCGCCCGCGGAGTCGGTGAAGTCCACGAGGACGACCGGCCCGCTCCCGAGGGGGAAGGTCAACGGGGCGGAGAACCCGACGAGCCAGGCGAGGGCGTGCCCCGTCGTTCCCCCCAGGTCGACCGTGGCCGAGTATGTGGTCCCGAGGACGGGCAGGGTGACCGCGGCGTGGCTCGCGGGATTCGCACCGGCGTTGCGGAAGGTCGCGTGCGCCACCGCGCCTTCGAAGCGACACACGTAGACCGATCCCGAGTCGACGGCGTGGGCGTTGTCCTGGGGCGAGCCGATGACCGAGGTGTCCCCGTCGAGGCACAGGGCGCTGGCGAACATGTCGTAGTCGGCACCGTCGGCGGCGGTGATCTTGGTCTGCAGGCTCCAGGCCGTTCCTGAGCGTGCGAAGACGTACGCCGATCCCGAATCGTAGCCCTGGTCGTCGTCGGCGCGTGCGCCGACGAGCGACGTGTCGCCGTCGATCGAGACCGGATAGCCGAACCGGTCGCCCTGCTCGCCGTCGGCGGGAGAGAGCTTGGCCTGTTGCGTCCAGCTCGTACCGGAGCGCACGAAGACGTAGGCGGAGCCCGACTCGGGGCCGTGATCGTCGTCGTACTGGGCCCCGACGATCGCCGTGTCGCCGTCGATCGCGACGGGATGTCCGAAGAAGTCGTGGGCATCCCCGTCCAGCGCGGTGAGCTTGGCCTGCTGGGACCAGCCCGTGCCCGATCGCACGAAGACGTAGGCTGCGCCCACGTCCGGATCCACGAGGTCGGCGAGCGGCGCTCCGACGACCGCCGTGTCGCCGTCGGTGGCGACGGAGGCACCGAAGTTGTCGCCGTCGGCGGCATCCGCGCTTCGAAGCATGGCCTGCTGGGACCAGCTCGTGCCCGCGCGCACGAACACGTAGGCCGAGCCGGAGTACACGCCCAGGTGTGCGTTCCGCCCCGCGCCGACGACCGCCGTATCTCCGTCGATCGCCACGTGGCCGCCGAAGTTGTCCCGAGCCGCGCCATTGGCCGCGGTCAGCTTGACCTGCGGAGACCAGCTCGTGCCCGCGCGCACGAACACGTAGGCCGAGCCCGACATCGTGCCCAGGTCGTCGTCCCCCACCGAGCCGATGACCGCCGTGTCGCCGTCGACGCCGACGTTGACTCCGAAGATGTCGTAGGGCGCCCCGTCGGCGGCGGTGAGCTTCGCCTGCGTGCTCCAGCTCGTACCGGAGCGAACGAACACCCAGGCCGCGCCCGCCTGGGTTCCCAGGTCGTCGTCGTTCATGACGCCGATGACGGCCGTGTCTCCATCGAGCCATACGGCAGTGCCGAATTCGTCGTCGTACCCCCAGTCGGGAGGTGTCAGCTTCGCCTCCTGGCTCCAGACCCACGGATCGACGGTCACGGGATACACCGCAGCTCGATCATCCACGAGAATCGAGATCCACTCGCCCCGGACCTCGAAGCGGGCGTCGAGCTCACGCCCCTCGGCATCCCACGCGCGCAGCCCCGCGTAGTGAAGCGTCGGGCCACGTCCGATGGGCGAGAGCCGAACGTCCCTCTCTCCCGCGAGGACCTCCGGCGTCCATCCGTCCTCCGCGCGCAGCGTCAGTCGCAACGGAGCGTCCCCGCGTCCCCCCGGCCCGGGCGGCGAGGCCAGCGTGAAGCCCTGCTCCACCCCGCGCGCGTCGTTCACGTACCACTCGGCGAGACTCCCGCGACGGATCTCGACCCGGCGCCCATCGGCGGTGATCGTCCCCTCCGCCACCATCCGAACCGAGTCGCCCCGTCCCCACGCGATCAGGTGCAGCGACAGGTTCCACGGAGCTCCATCCTCGCCCGCACCGGAGACTCCCAACCCGTCGGGGGAGAGGTCCACCCGATACCCCTGAGCCGGATTCCCGGCGGCCCAGACGTCCGCGACCCCCTCGACTCCTCCAAACGCGTACTGCGCGTCCGGAACGGTCTCACGAGCTGCGGTCGCGAGGCTCGGGGGAACCCCCTCGGCTCCCGAACCCTGCGCGAGCACACCGGGAGCGAAGCAGGCGAGCACGGCGAGCGTGGCCAAGCCGGGAATGTCCAGGACGGCTTCCGCGATCATCACGATGGTGGTGTCGGCGTTTCGGCTGGGGGACGGACCCTTCCATTCTAGCTTCCACGCCTCCCGCGTGGGGCACGGGTCGGAAACCAGCCAGACCCCTGCGCGTCTCGAACCACTCCGTGCACATTCGGAGCGTGTCGGAGCTCACCCGCGGACACTCAGAACGACACCACGCAGTGCCAGAGGAACGTGTAGGTCCAGGCGTCGAGACCTTCCCACGTGTTCTTGACCAGTTGCTCGTCACCAGTGATCTCGGGAAGATCCTCGGGCGGCTCGATGTACCGAAAACCGTGTCGCGCCCGCGCCCGACGCCGGGAACGACGCAGTACTTCGCGGTGAGCTCCGCCACGAACGGCCGGATCGGAACCATGTCCGGCGTCTCGTTGCGCATGGCGGTGGTGTAGCGGATCAGGCGCTCTTCCTAGCGTTGGGCGAGAGTCTCCGCATCCGCTATCCGCTCATTCGCTCGGCTGGACGGCATGGTCAGCCTCCTCGATGCTCGTGGTCACGGTTTCGCCCGTCCGCCCCGGACTTTGCCTCGGCCTCGAGGTGGACCGCCCGGTACCCGCCTCGTCTCCGGAAGAGGATGAAGAGCACGACGTACCCGACCATCATCGAGATCGGGAAGATGGCGATGGTCGCCAGCGCCTCCTTGCTCGCGGATTCCGTGAGCGCCTCGATGGTGGCCTTGTCCTCGACCCCGAGGTCCTCTATGCGGGCCGGATCGACCGCCTGGTAGGAACCGAGCACGCTGTGCTTCTCGGCCACCACCTGCTCGTGCAGAGCGGGCTGTTCCTGGGCCAGCTGCCCCTCGATCGCCGTGTCCTGGATCAGGCCGAGGAACACGGTGCCCACGACCCCCACGCTCATCATCCCGACCGCGCTGGTGGCGTTCAGGGACAGAGCTCCTCCTCGAGGAAAGCGCTCCGCGACGATGCCGAGCATCGTGGGCCACAGATACGTCTTGCCGACACCATACAGCGTGGCCGCCGCGAGGATCATCATCCCCGAGGCCTTGCTCAACACCACCAGCCCCACCGCGGCGATGAGACAGCTGGCGATCAACAGGCCGATGGGGGTGAGCGCCTTGACCACCGGCCCGGCGCAGAAGCGGAGGATCATCATGATCAGCGAGGTGTAGACGAGAACCCAGCCGGCGTTCAGGGCCAGAGCTCTCATCTCCCCCTCCATCAGCGAGGTGATCCAGCTGTCCGTTCCCAGCTCGGTGGTGGCCAGCGGGATCATCAGCACCAGTAGAAGCAGGAAGAGCGGACGCCCGAGCGAGCGCGCATACCAACCGAAGGCGCCTGCACTGACGAGAGACAGGATCACCGCGACGTACCAGGGCCAGGCGAAGACACGACCGATCTCTCCGAACAGGAACAGCAGGACCAGCAGCATCCCGAGCACTCCGGTCTCGCGGAGCATCTCCTTGTAGGAGACGCCGGCGGCCACGCGCTCGTGGACGGGGAACTTTCGGCCGAGCATCATCGCCCCGTAGGCCAGCATCGGTCCGAACAGCATGGCGATTCGCCATCGCCAATCGAGATCGCTGATCGCGATGCCCAGGATCCCTCCGATGACCATCCCCGCCGGCCAGCTGGCGTGCAGGACGTTCAGCCACTTCGTCTTGTTCCTCTTGAAGAGGGTCGCCACGACCGGGTCCGCCACCGCTTGCGCCGCGCCATTGCCGACGGAGACGAGGAAGGTGCCGATGTAGAGCCACCAGTACCCCTCGGCCATCAAGAGGACGATCGTCGAGAGGATGTGGCACACGAAGGCGAACATCATCGTCTTCCCGTACCCGAAGCGGTCCACTACCAGGCTGAACAGCACGATGGAACCGGCGAACGGCCAGAGACCGACTCCCAGGATCTCACCCTTCTGGGTCTCGGTCAGCGCGAACTCGACGGCCCAGGCACGAATGACCTGGCCGCGGATGACGAATACGAAGGCGGTTGCGGCGATGGCCCAGAAGCAGGCCCAGAAGAGGATCTTCTGGTGTCTCGGGGCCGCGAAGTCACTGGAAAGGTCGGCGTTGCTTGATCCGATCATCTCGTCGATCCGTGGAGTTTCACTTCCGCGGTGGTCTGAAGGTCCTGGTCACTCCGGGAACGGCGACCGGGTGGCGGCCTTCATCATACGGGATGACGGGGGGACGACCGAGACCGCCGGACTACAGCTCGAGGACGTCGACGGGATCCACGAAGCGCGGGTCGTGGACGAGGGGCACGACCTGCCTGCTCGCGAGATCGATCGTGTAGATCGCGCCGCGCCCCCCGATTTTGACG
>CAYRXS010000023.1:14055-41876 GCA_964428225.1 uncultured Planctomycetaceae bacterium | reverse complement strand
AAGGCGAGAAGGCTCAGGACCATCTCCGGGCTCGCCAAGGGCGACCGGAGTCGCCCACGACCAATGGATTGCGCCACGATTCCGTCGCTGCCGAATCCGGGCAAGACCAGCCAAGCGGCAACGACGCCGGCGATCGAGAGCGCGGCCGCAACCCAGATGAGCCACGGACGCGAGGCACGGTCGGCCGGGACGGGCTCCTTCTCGTGGGGATTCACCGGCCCACCCCGAGCATGGCTTCGAGCGCTTCCTCGCGACCGCCTTCCCCCTCGTCCAATGCGTCGAGCAGGCCCCTCGCCTCTCGGGCGCGATCGGAACGGGCCCTCGCGCTTCCCCCGGCGACGTACTCCAGGGAGCGCACGCACAGCTCGGCGCCTCCCTCCGCTCCCATCCTGCACAGGCTCATGCCCGCATACAGGCCGATGGCGGCGTTCATGGCGACGAAGGACCTGCGCTCCCCGGGAGCCCCCCCCGCGCCCGCGAGGGCCAGCTCCCCGATCGCACGCAGGTCGGCCTCCGAAGTCTGGCTCGGGCGCAATCTCCGATACGTTCCCGGGAGATCGCCCAGCATCGCGGGGAGCGCGGTCGCGATGGCGAGGTCGGGCAGGTGCAACCGTCCGAGAAGCGCGGCCAGCCGCAACTCCCGCACCTCCACGGTCTCGCGCAGGTCCGCCGGCAGACGATCGTATTGCTCGAGGGCCGCCTCCGACTCTCCGCGTCGGACCAGCTCCCGGAACCAGGCCACCTCGTAATCCGCGCGCGAGCCGCATCCGAATAGGAGCACGACCGCGGAGAGCAATCCCCACGGCGTCCTGGCTGTCTTGATTCGTCGCAAGGCCATCCAGTGGTGTTCGCGGCAACTCTAGCACACGGCGAACCGGTGAGACGGGGGGTTTGTCCGGCAAGGGCGGGCGGTTCTCCTTGGACGTTCTCGGGGAGCGGCGCGAGAGACCCTCGAGCCGTCCTCGGTTCCTCACCGTGACGGTGATTCCCCGGTGGACCTCGATGCGCGGCTTCGGTATCGGAAGGATGTGCCCTTTCCGATCTCGGAGTAGACTGGGACTCGCAGGACCCACGCATTCGACGACTCGATCTTCTGGTATTCGACGGTTTTGGGATCGACGAGGGAGGTTACGGCATGGCACGGCGCTGGCAGGTGGGAGCCCTCGGGCTCGTGGCGATTCTCGTGGCCCAGGACCTGGTGCTCGCGCAGGGGGGGCGGTACCGGGGGCCGGGAGACCCGGTCGGCCCCGTGGCGGGCGGCTCGGAGGAGGCCTCCCCGGTCCCAACCCCCGGCCCCGCGGCCCCCGGGGAACCCGTCGTCTCCCCGGGGGGCCTTCAGGGACCCGACCTCTCGAGCTGGACCTTCTGGTGGGAGCACGAGAGGGACCGGTGGACGAGTCGTCGGTACCACGCCCTGCGTCCGACCCCGAAGCAGGTCCATGCCGAGGTCGTTCCTGCCCTCGTCGAGGCGCTCCGCGACGAGTCGAATCCGGACGTCGTCGCGGCCTGCCTGGTCGCTCTCGCCAAGATCGGGGACGCGAGCATCACCGTCCCGGAGTCGCGGACCGCGAAGCTCCTGAAGCCGTTCCTGAAGGACCCGCGGCAGGGGGTGTCCGAGATCGCCGCACTCGCCCTGGGCATCCAGGGGGACGACCGGAGCGTGCCGCCCCTCCTCGACCTCGCGGGGGACACCGAGCTCGGCCGCGAGCTCGTCGGCCGGGATCACGTGCCCCTCCGCACGCGGGTCTTCGCGACCTTCGCCCTCGGAGGGATCGGAAGCCGCACGACGAGCGAGTCCGTGCGCCTCGAGATCGTCGAGCAGCTCGTCCGCACGATTCGCGAGGACGAGTGGCCCCGGCCCGATCGGAACGTCGCGGCCACGATCGCCCTGGGGCTCGTCCCCCTCGCGACGATCGAGCCGCCGGCCCGCCGTCCCGGGGACGAGCCACACCGGATCCGTTGCCGGACGGAGCAGCTCGACTTCCTACTCTCGGTCCTCCGGGGTGAGGACAGCAGCTGCGTCGTCCGCGCCCACGTCCCGCAGGCCTTGGGCCGTCTGCTCGTCGGGATGGAAGGGAAGATCCTCGCCGCCTACCGCGAACACGTCGCCGAGGACCTGATCGGCTGGCTACGGAACGAGGTCGGCCACCCATGGTTCGTCGTCCAGGGCGCGGTGCTCGCGCTCGGACAGATCGGGGACGCGGACTCCGACGAGCTGGACTGCCGAATCCGAGCCGCGCTCGTCGAGGTACCCCGGAAGATCAAGAGCCAGCTGCCTCGACACTTCTCGCTGATCGCCCTGGCCCGGGTCGGCGGGAATCCGGGGAACGGCCAGGGAGCCGAGCAGGGCATCGAAGAAGTCGCCCGGCACCTCGAGGAACGACTCCGGAGGAGCAGGGGCCACGGGCCGGCCTGGGCCGCCCTGGCCATCGGCGTGCTCGGTCGCGAATTGAGCGACGCGGGAGTCGAGAGCCCGGCGGCCGCGGCCGTGCAGGCGGCGCTCCGCGAGGAGCTGGGGGACGAGAAGAACGACAACAGGATCGGGGCCTACGCGCTCGCGGCCGGCCTCCTTCGCGACGGCGATGCGGTCGCTCCCCTGCTCGAGCATTTCGCTCGCGTCAAAGGCTACGAGGCCCTGGGCTACTTGTCCGTCGGCATCGGTCTCCTGGGGGACCGTTCGGCCCTCGAGCCGATCCAGAAGCGCGTGGTGGAGTCCAAGTACCACTCCCAGTTTCTGCTTCAGGCGTCCATCGCCTACGGTCTCCTCGGAGACAAGGAGCAGGTACCGCGGCTGCTCGACATGCTCGCCCGCACCAAGAACAAGGCAAGCCTGGCGTCGATCGCCTGGGCCATCGGCCACATCGGTGACCGTCGCGCGATCGAACCCCTCGTCGAGATGCTGCGCGATCCGGAGGCCCCTTCGGCCGTGCGCAGCTTCGCCGCCGCCACCCTGGGGCTTCAGTCCGACGACGAGGACGTCCCCTGGCATTCCCGCCTCGCGATCGGGCTGCACTACCTCGCCTCGACCCGGACCCTGGTGGCTCCGGACGGCACGGGGCTCCTCCAGATCCTCTGAGAGACCCCTGGAAGCCCCCCCTGGAGTCTCCGGGCTCCAGAGGCCATCCTGGGCGAAGGATTCGCCGCGAACCGCGTATGGAACCGTCATGACTTCCCGAGAACGCCCCTGGCACGCGCGGTACGACGAGGGCGTCCCGCGCTCGATCGAGTACGAGGAGGTGCCGATCTCCCGCTTCCTGGAGCGCGCTGCGGAGCAGGTGCCCGAGGGGACGGCAATCTGGTTCCTGAACACGCGGATCACCTACCGCGAGCTGAAGGAACGCGTGGATCGGCTCGCCACCGCCATGGTCCGCCTCGGCGTCGAGAAGGGCTCGCGGGTGGCGATCCACCTGCCGAACCTGCCCCAGGCGGTGATCGCGTACCAGGCGGCGATGGTCGCGGGGGCGGAGGTCGTGCTCACGAACCCGCTCTACATGCCGCGAGAGATCGAGCACCAGTGGAACGACGCGGGGTGCGTGCTCGCGGTGACCGCGGACTTCCTCTACGACCAGAAGGTTCGCGAGCTGCGTCCGAAGCTCGGGGTGAAGCACTACGTCGTCGCCTCGATCCCCGAGTACCTCTCCTTCCCCTCGCGCCTGCTCGCCCCCCTGAAGCTGCGCCGGCAGAATCCGCCGGCCATCGCCAAGATCCGCGGCGAGCCGAACGTGCACCACTTCCGGAGGCTCGTGCAGAGCACGCCCGCGTCTCCGCCGAAGATCGACGTGGGCTTCGACGACATCGCGGTGCTCCAGTACACCGGAGGCACGACCGGGGTCGCCAAGGGGGCGGTGCTCACCCATCGCAACCTCTCCTCGAACGTGCAGCAGGTCGCGTCGTGGTTCCAGGCAACGGAGTATGGCAAGGAGGTCATGCTCGCCGCCCTGCCCCTGTTCCACGTCTTCGGGATGACCGTCAGCATGAACTGGGCGATCCACGAGGCGGCGGCCATGGTGCTCGTCCCGAATCCCCGCGACGTGAAGGCGATCATCGGGGCCATCGAGAAGCGCGCGGTCACGATCTTTCCCGGCGTGCCCGCGATCTACAACTCCCTGAACCAGTTCCCGGGGATCGAGAGCCGGAACATCGGCTCGGTGAAGGGATGCGTGTCCGGCTCCGCGCCGATCCCCGTCGACGTGCTCCGGCGCTTCGAGGAGCTCACCGGCGCGCGCATCGTCGAGGGCTTCGGCCTGAGCGAGACCTCGCCCGTCACCCACGTGAATCCGATGGGCGGCCTGCGCAAGGTCGGCACGATCGGGATCCCCGTTCCCGACACGGACGCGCGGATCATGGACGTCGAGGATCCCACGAAGGAGCTCGGCGTCGGGGAAGAGGGCGAGCTCGTCCTGCGCGGCCCGCAGGTCATGCGCGAGTACTGGGGACGGCCCGACGAGACGGCCAACACCCTGCGCGACGGGTGGCTCTACACCGGCGACCTCGCGACCGTCGACGAGGACGGCTACTTCACGATCGTCGGGCGCATGAAGGACATGATCAACTGCAGCGGGCTCAAGGTGTTCCCCGACGAGGTGGACTCCGTGCTCGTCGCCCACGACTGCGTCCTCGAGGCGGCCACGATCGGCGTCCCCCACCCCATCCGCGGCGAGACGGTGAAGTCCTTCGTCGTTCCCTGCCCGGGCACGACGCCGACCAAGGAGGACATCGAGGCCTGGTGCCGTGAGAACCTCGCCGCTTACAAGATCCCCCGCGAGGTCGAGTTCCTCGACGAGCTGCCCAAGAGCTCCGTGATGAAGGTCCTGCGTCGCGAGCTGCGCGAGCGGGAGATCGCCCGACGGCGGGAGCAGGAAGAAGGAGCCTGATCGCGGAAAAGGACGGGGCTGCCGCCACGTAGGGGATCGGAGCCCTCCGCCTCCGTACAATCGCCGCCACGCCCGTGTTCCTCCATCCGCTCGGACTCCTCGCGCTCCTCGGCCTGCCCGTCGTGGTGGCCATCCACCTCTTCCGCCGGAGATTCCGGCCGCGGGAGGTCAGCGCGCTCTTCCTGTGGCGAGACGATGACGACGTGCCGCTCGCCGGCCGGCGGCGCGAGCGGCTCCGCACGGGGGCGTCGTTCTGGCTCGAGCTGCTCGCGGCGCTGCTGCTCGCCCTCGCCTTCGCGGGGCCGCGGGCTTGCGGGGCGGGAGAGGCGGATCACCTCGTCGTCGTGCTCGACGCCTCGGCCTCGATGGACGCGGAGCTCTACGGGGAGCGGCTCTCGGAGACCGCGGTCGAGCTGGTGCGCGACCGCATCGACGACCTCTCCTCGCGCGGCCGCGTCACCATCGTCGAGAGCGGGCCACGGCCCACGCTGCTCGCGGGACCGGCCGCCTTCGCCGCGGAGGCGAGCGCGCGACTCGACGGCTACGAGCCCTCCGCCGCCCGCCACGACCTGTCGCCGGCGGTCGCCCTCGCCCTGCAGCTCGCGGGCGGCGCAGCCGTGCTCGTGGTCACCGACCACTACGCGCCGGGACAGTTCCCCGACGAGGTGGAGCTCGTCTCGATCGGCAGACCCGGGAGCAACGTCGCGATCACCCACGCCGCGCGCACCCGCGTCGAGGAGGAGGACGGGACCGTCGAGCGCGCCCTCGTCACCCTCACCGCCTTCACCCGGGAGCCGGTGCGCACCGAGCTGCTCCTTCGTGCCGAGGACGGCGGAACGCAGCGCCGCTCCGTCGAGCTCGCGCCGGACGAGCGCGAACACCTCACCTTCGACCTCGCCGACGGCGTGGGGGCCGTGGAGCTCGCCCTCGCTCCCGACGCGCTGGCGATCGACGACCGCGTCGTGCTCGCCCCCGTTCCCCCTCGCACCCTCGCCCTCGGGACGACGCTCGATCCCGTCGAGCTGACCGCCCTCGGCCTGGGCTCGGAGGGAAGCCCCACGCCCCTCGACCGGTGGCTCGCGATCGTCCCCGAGAGCCTCGAGGCCCCGAGCCCCGACCTCGCCCACCTCCGCATCGCCCGCCGCCCCGCGACCTCGCCGCGCACGTGGGGCCTGGCCCTGGCCGCGCAGGGCGAGGAGCGCGAGGACCTGATCGGCCCCTTCCTCGCCGAGAAGCACCACCCCGCCCTCGAGGGCCTGACCCTCCAGGGCATCGTGTGGAGCGTCGATCCGAACCTGCGCCTGCCCGGCACGCCGCTCGTCTCCGCGGGCGACACGCCGATCCTGACCGAGGACCTCCGCGGCGACCGGCGCACCTGGTGGATGAACGTCGATCCCTGGCGCTCCTCGCTGCAGCGCTCCCCGGACTGGCCGATCCTGCTCTCGAACCTCGCCGAGCTGCGGCGCGCCGAGCTGCCCGGCCCCGTGCGCACGAACGTCTCCGTGGGTGACCGCTTCGTCTACCGGGCGTCGGACGAGGCGGTCTACCTCGTGCGCGCGGTCGACGGCGACTGGGAGCGGGAGTACCCGGCGCGGGGCACGCTGGTCGCGGAGGACATCGAGCGGCCCGGCCTCTACACCCTCTCGCGCGACGGGCGCGAGCTCTGCCGGTTCGGCGTCGGCTTCAAGGATCCCGCGGAGTCCGATCTGCGCGGCATGCGTCCCGGCGACAACTCCCGGGACCTCGCGCTCGCCCGGATCCGGGCGGGAATGAATCCCGTGCAGATGGGCGCGATCGTCGGCGTGCTCGTCGCGCTGCTGCTCGACTGGTGGGTGCTCGCGCGGTCGCGGCGCCGGCTGCGGTTCTCGCTCGGCGAGGGAGGCGCCTGAGGAATCGTGGGAATCCTCCATCCCGAGATCCTCCTGCTCCTCGTGCCCGCGGCTGTCGTGTGGTGGCGGACGCGGGATCGCGCGCACCCGACGACGGTGGTGCGCGCGCTCGTGCTCGCGCTGGTCGTGCTGGCCCTCGCCATGCCGTACCTGTCCACGAGCGCCGAGGGGCGCGACCTCGTGGTCGTCGTCGACCGCTCGCGGTCCATGCCCGCCGGGGCGTCCACGGGCGCGTCCGAGCTGGTCGCCCTCGCCGAGGACGCACGCGAGGAGGGCGATCGGGTCGCGGTGATCGGCTTCGGATCGCGGGCCGCGATCGAGATGCTGCCGACCGCGGAGGGCACGTTCGATCGATTCGAGCGCGAGGTCCGGCCCGACGGCTCCGACCTCGGCGAGGCCCTCGACGCCGCGCTCGAGCTGATCCCCGAGAACCGCCACGGCTCGATCCTCGTGGTCTCCGACGGCGAGGAGAACGGCCGCGATCCCGTCGAGGCCGCCCGCCGGGCGTTCGGGCGCGGGGTGCGCATCGACGTGCGGCCCGAGTCCCGCCCCCCCACCGTGGACCTGTCCGTGGAGCGCATCGACCTGCCCCCCGAGGTCCTCGTCGGCGAGCCGTTCCAGTTCACGGTCTGGGTGCACGCCGACCGCCTCACCTCCTCCGGGTACACGCTGAAGCGCCGGGGCCGGACGATCAGCGAGGGGCGGCGCGAGTTCGAGCCGGGACGCAATCGCCTGCTCTTCCGCGACGTCCTCGAGGAGGGGGGCATCGCCGACTACTCCGTCGACCTCACGCTCGAGGGCGACCGGATCCCCGAGAACAACCGCGGCCTGGGGGCGGTGAACGCGGTGGGCGCGCGGCCCATCCTCGTCCTGAACGACGACGGCGCGGTGGACACGCTCGTGCACGCCCTGCGCGCGTCGAACCTCGCCGTCGACGTGGCCCGGCCCGAGGCGCTGCGGCTGTCGGCCCTCGCGCTGTCGCGCTGGCGCGCGGTGATCCTCGAGAACGTGGCCGCGGGCCGCATCGGACGGGACGGCCTGGCCGCCCTGCGCGAGCTCGTCGTCGAGCGCGGGGGCGGGCTCCTGGTCACCGGCGGAAAGGCGAGCTTCGGGGTCGGCGGCTACCACCTGACGCCGGTGGACGAGGTCCTCCCGGTCTCCATGGAGCTCCGCGACGAGCACCGCACGCAGGGGGTGGCGATGGCCATCGTCATGGACCGCTCCGGCTCGATGTCCGCGCCCGTGAGCGGGGGCATGACCAAGATGGACCTCGCCAACCTCGGAGCGGTGGCCGCGATCGAGCTCTTGTCGGAGATCGACTGCGTCGCGGTGATCGCCGTGGACGAGCGCCCGACCGTGATCCAGCCCCTCACGCCGGTGAAGATCATCGAGCCCCTCGTCGAGCGCGTCCGCTCCATCGAGGCCGGAGGAGGGGGCATCTACGTGCACACCGGGCTCGACGCCGGGGGGCAGTTGCTCGCCGCCGCACCCCAGGTGAACCGCCACATCATCCTGTTCGCGGACGCGGCCGACGCCGAGGAGCAGACGATGGTTCCCAAGCTCGTGGCCGAGCTGGGGCAGATGGCGACGACCGTGTCGGTGATCGCCCTGGGCACGGAGAGCGATCCGGACGCGGGCTTCCTGAAGAGGGTCGCCGAGCTCGGGGAGGGCGACATCTACTTCACGACCGATCCGCAAGAGCTGCCGCGCATGTTCGCCCAGGACACGATGACCGTGGCCCGCTCCACGTTCGTCGAGGAGCCGACGCCGGTCGATCTCCTGCCCGGCCTGCACGGCCTCGGCCGGATCACGGCCACGGAGTTCCCGACGCTGGCGGGCTACAACCTGAACTACCTGCGCGACGGCGCGACGGCGGGCGCGATCACCCAGGACGAGTACCGCGCCCCGATCCTCGCCTTCACCTACCGGGGGATCGGCCGCAGCGCCGCGTTCTGCGCCCAGATCGGCGGCAGCTTCGGCGGAGAGGTCGTCGCGTGGCCCGCGTTCGGCGAGGTCTTCGTCACCCTGGCCCGCTGGCTCGCGGGGCAGGAGGAGCCCACGGAGCTCTTCCCCACCGTGCGGCGCGACGGCATCGAGGCGATCGTGTCCGTGGAGGTCGATCCCGAGGCGCCGACGCCTCCCGACACCTCGCGTCTCGTCGCGCGGCTGCGCTCGCCGGGGGGCGAGTGGACGGACCATCCGCTCGAGCGGGTCGAGGAGCATCTCTTCGAGGCGCGAGTGTCCCTCGACGAGCCGGGCATCCGACTCGGGACCGTGCGGCTCGCGGACGATCGGTTCGTCACCCTGCCCCCGATCTCGCTGCCCTACTCCCCCGAGTTCGAGCGGCGCCCCGATCCCTCCCGTGGCGAGCGGCTCCTGCGCCGCCTCGCCCAGGAGACCGGGGGCGAGGTCGCACCGGCCGCCCACGCGCTCTTCCGGGGCGAGCGCCGGTCCCGGACGCATCGGGTGATCTCGCGCGAGCTCGTCCTCGCCGCCCTGATCGCCCTGATCCTGGAGATCGCGGGCCGGCGCCTCGCCCTGTGGAGCTCGTTCCGGATTCCGAGGAGCCTCCGCGAGTTCGGAGCACGCCTGGGGCGCTCGCTCCGGGGACGTCGCCGTCCCGTGGCAGAGAGCCCGCCGATCTCCCCCGACGAACCCGTCACTCCCCCCGGCCCCCGCCGTACCGGACCCATCGTGCCTCGCACGCCGGTCCGCGAGCGGGGGGGCTCCCTGACGAGCGCTCTCGACGCGGCGCGGCGGAAGGCGGGGCGGCGGACGGATCGATGACCTCGTCCCACTCCCGAAGGCTGAGCCGAATCCTCCTCGGCGCCTTCGTGGCCTTTCCCTTCCACCTTCCCATGGAGATCGTGCAGGACCCCACCGTCGAGGCGCAAACCGAGCGCCGTCCCCTCCCCTCGGCCGAGGAGCTCGCTTCGCTGCCGCCGGACGGGGGCGAGCACTGGAACCGGCTCGTCTTCGAGAAGAGCCCGTACCTGCTCCAGCACGCCGCCAACCCCGTGGACTGGTTCCCGTGGGGCGAGGAGGCCCTCGCCCGCGCGAAGGAGCTCGACCGCCCGATCTTCCTCTCGGTCGGGTACGCGACGTGCCACTGGTGCCACGTCATGGAGCACGAGTCCTTCGAGGACGACGAGGTGGCGGCGCTGCTCAACGAGCACTTCGTCTGCGTCAAGGTGGACCGCGAGGAGCGGCCGGACCTCGACCACGTGTACATGAGCGTCACCCAGGTGATCACCGGCCGGGGCGGGTGGCCGATGACGGTGGTGATGACTCCCGAGGGCATCCCCTTCTTCGCGGGCACGTACATCCCGAAGACCGGCCGGTTCGGTCGTCGGGGGATGATGGACCTCCTGCCCGCGATCGACGAGGTCTGGCGGACGCGTCGGACGGAGGTCGAGCGGGACGCGGCCCGCATCACCAAGCTGGTGCAGTCCTCCGTGACCGGCGAGCCCGGCGGCGATCTCGGCGCGCGAGAGCTCGACCAGGCCGTCCGCGGTCTCGTCGCGACCCACGACGCGGCCCACGGGGGATTCGGGAGCGCTCCGAAGTTTCCCATGCCCCACAACCTGCTCTTCCTGTTGCAGCAGTCGCGGCGTCGCGGGGACGACGACGCGCGCCGCGTCGTGGAGAACAGCCTGCGGGCCATGCGGCGCGGCGGTCTGTACGACCACGTCGGCTTCGGCTTCCACCGCTACTCGACCGACGAGCGGTGGCTCGTGCCGCACTTCGAGAAGATGCTGTACGACCAGGCCCTGATGGCCATGGCGTACACCGCGGCGTGGCAGGTCACGGGCGAGGACGAGTTCCGCCGCACCGCGGAGGAGGTCCTCGAGTACGTGCAGCGGGACATGACCTCGCCCGAGGGCGGCTTCTACTCGGCCGAGGATGCGGACAGCGAGGGCGAGGAGGGGCTTTTCTACCTCTGGACCGCCGATGAGCTGCGGGAGGTCCTCGGTGCGGACGAGGCGGCGCTCTTCGCGCGCGCATTCGGCGTCGAGGCGGAGGGCAACTTCCGCGACGAGGCGACGCAGCGGCGCTCCGGCCGCAACATCCTCCACCTGGCCCGCCCGCTCGCCGAGCTCGCCGCCGATCTGGAGGTCGAGGAGGGTGCCCTGCGCGCGCGGCTCGACGAGGCGCGCGGCAAGCTCTTCCGCATGCGCGAGAAGCGCATCCATCCCCTGAAGGACGACAAGGTCCTGACGGACTGGAACGGCCTGATGATCGCGGCCTTCGCGAGGGCGGGACAGGCCTTCGACGACGAGCGCTACGTCGAGGCCGCGGCTCGCGCCGCGGGCTTCGTCCTGGCCGAGCTCGCGCCCGGAGGCGGCCGCCTGCTCAAGCGCTGGCGCGACGGCGAGGCGGGACTGCCCGGCACGCTCGAGGACCACGCCTTCCTGACCTGGGGCCTGCTCGAGCTCTGGGAGGCGACCTTCGACGTGCGCTGGCTGCGCGCGGCGATCGAGATCACCGACGCGATGATCGAGCACTTCCACGACGACGTGCGCGGCGCGTTCTTCCTGACCGCGGACGACGGCGAGGAGCTCTTCGTGCGCGGCAAGGAGATCTTCGACGGCGCGATCCCCTCGGGGAACTCGGTGGCCGCGCTCGATCTCCTGCGCCTGGCCCGGATCACGGGCGAGGTCCGCTACGAGGAGCTCGCCGCGGAGACGATGCGGGCCTTCTCGGGCGAGGTCACGCGAAGCCCCGGGGTCTTCACCATGCTGATGACCGCAGTCGACTTCGCCGAGGGCCCGAGCTACGAGGTCGTGATTGCCGGCGACGCGCAAGCCGAGGACACGCAGGCGATGCTGCGCGCGATCCGCTCGCGATTCCTCCCCCACAAGGTGGTCGTGCGGCGTTCCGCCGAGGGCGACGGCGCCCCCGTCACGGAGATCGCGGAGTACGCGAAGCCCCAGACGAGCCTCGACGGCCGCGCCACCGCCTACGTCTGCCGCCAGTTCACCTGCGAGGCCCCGACCACGGACGTGGAGGTCGTGCTGCGCTCGCTCGAGGCCCGGGACTGAGTCACGTAGAGGATCGGTTCCCGTACCCTTCGGGAGTCAGCCCGCGCCCTCGCTCATACGCCAACCGAGCACTCGTGGGCGCAGTGCAGGCAGATGGTCCCGCCGAAGCTGGCCGCCTGCGTGTAGAACACGAAGCCGGCGAACAGTGGGTCGTTCGGTACCAAGACATTGATGATGGCCGGATTGCCGAAGGCGGATGGCATGCCGAGAAGCTCGCCGCTCGGATCGCCGATGTTGACCAGGATCTCGCCCCAGGGGCTCGGGAGCGTGAGGGGCGTGGAATAGGCGATGAGGAAGCCGCCCGCGTTGCCGGGTGCGCATCCCGTGACGGAAGCACTGAAGGTGCCACCGAGAACGGCCAAGTCGGTGATCACATAGCCGTCGGTCGGCGCATTGACGTCGGTGCCGCAGTACCATGTGCAGGTGGCATTCAAGTTGAGCTCGAATGCGCCCATCTCGATCGTCTGGAGGGGGCGAGGGCGGTAGTCGTAGTCGAGCGGGCTGAGCTCTACGATGTCGTCGTCATCGTCGATATCGGCCCAGTCCGATACGCGAAGGGTGTCATTCCCGGCGCCGCGGCACGGCGAGTCGGGCAGCAATCTCAGGTCGTCGTCCGCCGTGCCGGGAAGACCGTCGGGGCCATCGGGATCGCGGAAACGAGGATCGACGCCGATGTTGCCAAACAGAGCACCGTAGATGCCGCCTAGATTCATGATGTCGCAGAAGTGGACGACCGGGGGGAAGGTGGTGGTGATCTGTGCCGTCTCGCCCTGGCCGGAAGCGTCACTGTTCCCCCAGAAGATGCCGTTGTAGACGCGGCTGGATCCGCGCAAAGCCAGGCCGCCCGCCGTTACGTCGGACGTGTTCTCGCTCACGCTGCACCCGGACAGGATCGGATCGGTGGGAGGATTGTCGCCGCCGAAGACCGCTCCCCCATCGGCAAAGTCCCCGCTCGCCGAGTTGGCGGAGAAGACACAGTCGTCCACGGTCGTGCCCGTGCCCAGGAGGGCCAGGCCGCCTCCGTGCTCGGAGTCGTTGCCGAAGAAGCCGCAGGCGGAGAGGTGAACCTCCCCCGTGCTGCCCATGCCGCCGCCGACTCCGTCCAAGTTGCCATGCGCCGTGTTGTAGTCGAAGACACAGCCTTTCGCGACACCCACGGAGAGATTGAGACCCCCTCCCATCCCGACCCACTCGGCGCCAACCTCGTTCCCCGTGAACTGGCAGCGATCGATGGTGCAGGGTTCGAGGGCGCTGCCTGTGGCGCACAGACCGCCGCCGCGGGCGGTGTTCGCCCAGGAGATAGCATCATTGTCGCTCCACACACACGACGTGGAGACCGTTTTCCAAGCCCACATGCCGGCCCCCTCCGCTCCGCCCTCCGCTTCGGCTTTGTTGAGGACGAACGTGGTGTCGTTCACGGTCGCCGAGTACGCATAGACTCCACCTCCAAAAGCCGGGGTGCCCAGCAATCCTCCATTGGCGGTATTGCTCTCGAAGACGCAGAGATCGATGAACGCCACCTCCGCATAGAGCCCGCCGCCCAGGACACTCAGGAAGCCGGGGCCCACGGTGTTGTCCTCGAATCGGCACTCCACGATCTCGAGCGTCCCGACCTGTGTCGAGAGTCCGGCGCCCCGGCAGGGTCCTGCGAAGCAATCTCCGCCGCCACTGACCAGGTTCGAGTCCACGAGGCAGGACTCGAGGCGAACCGATCCGTTCTCGCCGTGAAGACCGCCGCCACTCGTCAAGGCGAAGTTGTCGGTGAGCCGGCACTCGAGAAGAACAACGGATGCATCGTCGAGGATGAAGAGCCCTCCTCCCATCTCGTCCGCGGCCAACACGTCTGCGTAGCCCCCCCTGACGGTAACCCCGTCGAGCGTCGCGGGATTCCCACCGCCCGGCAAGGACATCCGGACGACGTGGAAGCTGTTGTCCTCCCGGTTCTGGAAATTCGGAAGGTCGTTGTCGTCGAGGTCGCCGCAGAGGACCGTGAGATAGGTGTCGATGTCGCGCAGGTCTGGATCCTGCTCGCCGCAACCCGCGTACCCCCCCTGAATCGTCAGGCCCTCCTTCAGATCGAAGGAGATGCCTGGATCGCCGGTACTCGGACGATAGGTGCCCTGGGCCACCTTGATGAGGTCGCCCGTGGCGGCGGCCTCGATCCCCTGCTGGAGATCGACAAAAGCCGTGTGCCAGCCGGCCCCATCGAAGGGAGGACCGTCGGACGCCACGTCCACGTACCAGGTGTCCTGGGCGGCGGCGGGCACCGCCAGAAGCGCGACGAGAAGAATCCTGATGAGCATGGCTTCTCCCTCTTGGCAAGGTGCGCCGCCCTCACGCGGTCTCCCTGATCGCACGAGACTCGGTGCCGTCGGAACGCTCGAGCGGTCACGATTCCGGAGTCTCGAATCAAGATCGGCCCGTCTCGAGTACGGCCGGGCGGTTCGGCACCAACGGTTCGCGAGCCTCCGAGCCCAAGTACATATTCGCTGTCTTGTGATCTGCATGATCGTGATCTCCTGGGATAGCAGTGGGGCCTGTGCCCCTTTCGCGAACGCGGGTCCTTCGGCGCCCGGCTTCGATGCTCTTCGAGCGGTGAAGAAACCACCGGATCGCCTCTGTGGGTCGAAGCGTGAAGTGGTGAGAATGTGCTAACGAAAACCGGAGTTTCTGGGCTTCGTATGCCGCTCCTGCAGCGGTTCTGCCCTTCCGCAATCACACTCAGGCAATGACCGGATCCCTGTGGATCCCGAGAACCTCGTGCGGCCCCGCCTTTCGCGGTCCGTGCGAGGGATTACGCCCTTCGCGGCCCGTCCGATCGGTTGCGCCCACACGAGGCCCGGGGCCGGGCTTCGGCTCAGGCCGGCACCAGGACCTCGAGCCGGGCGAGCACATCGCGGCAGATCTCGTCGAGTCCCCGGCTCACGCGGGCGGATCCGAAGCGCGCCCCGGTGCGCAGGCACTCGGTCTCGAGGGCCGAGGTCAATCGCGCGAGGCGCTCGAGGTAGCGCGCGCGGATCGCGTCGTCGACGACGAGGTCGTGCTCGGCCCCGCTCTCCGCGTCGGTGAGACGCAGGGCGACGTCCCGCGGGGGATCCGCGTCCGCCTCGCCGAGAAGCTGCAGGAGCAGGAGCCCTCCCGCGCGCGCGGCGAGGTTCCGCACGAGCGACGGAGCGTCGTGCGGCGAGAGGAAGTCGGACAGCAGGATGCGCAGCGCGCCGTGGCGCAGCAGCGAGGCGACATCGGAGACGCACGCCGCGAGGAGGAGGCGTCCCTCGAGCTCGATCCCCTCCCGCAGGAGCCGGTCGTCCTCGAGCCGCTCGGGCCCGTCGACGAGCGCGATCACGTCCACCTGGAAGCCCGCGGCGCGTCCGGCCACGAAAAGCACCGCGGCGAGGTCGACGACGAGCTGGCCCTTGTCCGGCTCGACGCGCATCGAGCGCGAGGCGTCGACGAGGAGCTCCACCCGGGGCAGGATCTCCTCGCGGTACTGGCGCACGAGGAGCTGGTCCGTGCGTGCGTAGGCACGCCAGTCGAGGTGCCGCACGTCGTCACCCGCCTGGTACACGCGACGATCCTGGAACTCGAGGGACGAGCCGATGCCCTTGCCGAGCCGCTCGCCCGCCGTGCCGCGGCGGGACTCGTGCAGCTCGCCGAGGCGGTAGCGCTCGCCGAGCGCGAAGGCCTCAGGACCCGGTGAGGGCATCGCTTCCCTCCGCGCCGACCGGGCGACCGCGTTCGGCGCGCATGGCGACGAGGCGGGCCTCGGCCTCCCGTCGCTGCACGGAGCAGCTCGCCATCTCGAGCTGTCCCTTGCCCACGCGCCACAGGTTCAGCAGCAGGACCACCCCCGCCACCGCGGCCAGCGAGCCGACCGGACCCGCGATGGACTCGTCCTTGAACAGCAGCATGACGAGCCACCCCGGGTTGGCGAGGAACTCGCCCTGCCAGAGGAACTCGACGTCGATGAGGAAGCCGAACAGCGCGGGGACGAGGACCGAGCCGACGGCGACGGCGGGCACCGCGAGGCGGGCGGCGATCCGGAAGGCGAGCCTCCTCGTGAAGCGGGAGAACAGCAGGGTGGGGAGCGCGGAGTAGATGAACGTGTAGAGCGCCCCGGCGAGACAGAGCGTCCACCACTGCTCCACCTCCAGGGCCACGGCCCCGGACTCCAGGTTGGCGATCACTCGGATCCCCACCAGGACCAGGACGAGGTGGAAGAGCAGGAACAGGACCCCGCGACCTCCTCCCGGATACCACGGGGCCAGGAGCATTCCGAGCAGCCCGCTACGCGGGACCTGCAGCCTCACGCGGCGGCCGAGCCGCTCGTCCTCGCTCAGGAAGAAGGTCCCCATGAACAGAAGCAGGCCGCACAGGCTGAGCCCGTAGGTGAGCAGAACCTCGAGGAAGCCGAGGGAGCGGGTGTGGTAGTACGCCCAGCCCAGCCCCACCAGGATTACGACGGTCGTCAGGATGCGCAGGGCCGAGGAGCGGTTCTCCTCGGGGTGGGCGAAGCGGGCCGCGGCGAAGGCCACCGAGAAGGCCGCGATGATCAGCAGCCCGCAGTGCGTCCCGAGGATCGCGGGGAGGAAGAACGGGCCGTGCACGCTGCCCGGATCCCGGAGGAAGAAGACCCAGGGCATCGTCAGCCAGACGCCGAGCGACACCAGACCCCACGTCATGAACGCCAGCAGTATGTAGCGGACGAGCTTGACCGAGCTGATGCTCGACAGGGCGAGGGCGAACGAGGAGAGCGCGAGCGACGTGAGCAGCGTGGTTCCCAGCGCCCAGGCCGCGGCGACCAGGTCCAGGCCGGGCAGGAGGAACGCGAAGACGAGGAAGGGACCGGAGGCCGCGTAGTACAGCAGGACCTGCACCCCCGCGGACAGCAGCTTGCCGAGCACGATCTGTCCCGGTCGCAGGCTCGACAGGACGAGCAGGTCGTGCGTGTTCTCGTCCCACTCGCCTCCCAGCGAGAGGTAGGCCGACAACGGCACGAAGAGGTGCACCGCGAAGCTCAGGCAGAAGAAGATCGCGTAGAAGAAGTAGACCCCCGCGGTATCGGAGGGATCGCCGCCCTCGAGCAGCAGCATGATCGACGCGACCAGCGTGGCGGCGAGCAGCGTCAACCAGAACATCACCATGAAGAAGCGCCCGCGCAGGGACTGGCGGACCTCCTTCACGAGGATCGGGTTCAGGAGATCCTCGAACGGCGCCCCGAGGCGGCCGACGGTCTTCGAGAGGGAGTCGAGCAGCGCGTTCATGGCTACTGCACCTTCCCCTCGGTGAGGGACAGGAAGACGTCCTCGAGACCGACGTTCTGCGGCGTGATCTCCACCGGATCGAGCCCCCGCCGCACGAGGGAGGCGACGAGGTGGGCGAGGTCCTCCTCGGCGCCGCCGTAGTCGATCACCACGCCCCCCCGCTCCGGCCGGGGGGAGGAGACCATGGGCTCCTCGAGCAGGGCCTTCTCGAGCGTCTCGGGTCCGCACAGCGCGCGCACGAACACGCACAGGTTCTCCTGACGGACCCGGCGGGAGGCGGCGGCGAGCGACTCGGCGGCGCGGATCCGTCCCTCCTCGATCACGACCACGCTGTCGCACATCTCCCCCAGCTCGGAGAGGATGTGGGAGGAGATCAGGACCGCCTTGCCCATCCCCGCGAGCGCCTTGATCAGCTCGCGCAGCTCGATGCGGGCCCGCGGATCCAGCCCCGCCGCGGGCTCGTCCAGGATCAGGAGCTCGGGGTCGTTCAGGAGCGTCTTGGCCAAGCACAGCCGCTGCTTCATCCCCTTGGACAGCGCCGAGGTCTTCTTCTCCACAAGCCCCGCGAGCGAGGTGAACTCCACGAGCCGGGCGATCGCCTCCCGCCGCTCGCGGGCGCGAAGGCCGTAGGCGCGCGCGAAGAAGTCGAGGTAGTCGGCCACCGTCGTGTTCGAGTAGGCGCCGTAGGCGTCGGGCATGAAGCCGAGCTGGCGGCGGACCTTCCGCGCCTCCTCGAGGACCGAGAGGCCGCTGACGAGGACCTCGCCCTCGTCGGGTAGATCGAGCGTGGCGCAGATCCGCATCGTCGTGGTCTTGCCCGCTCCGTTCGGACCGATGAATCCGCAGATCTCGCCGCTCTGCATGGAGAAGTCGATCGAGTCGACGGCCGTGAGGCTGCCGAAGCGACGGGTCAGGGAGCGCACCTCGAGCGCGGGGATCATCGCCAGCCCTCCGCCTCGGGATCCAGGACGCCGTAGACGAAGTGAACGCCGTGCAGCTCCTCCGACTCCACGCCGCAGTCGTCGACGAAGGGGTTGCGCGCGAGGACCGCCACGTACCCCGCGGGCCAGAGCTCGGTCAACCACTCGAGCGGACCGGGCGCGGGATGGAAGGGCCGAGGGGCGTGGGGATGGACCGCGGGCAACGTCTCCTCGTCGACCCCCTCTCCCGGCGTCCAGGCGAGGTCGCTCATCCGGTCCGCGAGCCGCTCCATCTCGGACGACTCCGTCGCAGGGAGCAGCGCCGTCCCGTTCGGGGCGAGCGTATCGCTCGTCACGTACCACCCGCCGCGCGGATCCCGGACCGCGAGCAGCAGGATCTCCTCTCCGAGCGCGTTCGTGACGGCGAGGGAGTCGTCCCGGCGCTCGACCTCGAGCCGGGCGCGCGCCGTGCGGTCGACGAGCAGGGTCTGGGCGACCTGCCGGCGCACCGGGAGGTAGTCCCGCGACCACCTCGGCCCGCTGTCGAGGTCGATCTCGAAGAGGCTCGTACCTCCCCCCGAGAGCTGGATCGAGTCGGGGAAGCAGAGCGTGCCGGCCCGGGGCAACAGGCCCCGCGCCGGGGCGAGCCCGGCGAAGAAGCTGCGCTTCTCGATGGTGGCGGCATGATGCTCCCGCTGATCGAGGACGGTGTGCGTGTGGGAGGCCGAGCGCACGTCGATCCCCTGGTAGAAGATCCCGTAAGACAGGATGGCCGCCGTGGCGAGCAGGGCGAGCAGGGGAATCGTCACCAGCAGCAGGGAGGGCTTCCCCGAGGCCTTGACCACGAGGAAGTTCACGGGGCCGATCAGGATCGCGAAGAGCACGAGCAGGACGGTGAGCACGCGGTACGGCAGCTCGCCGAGGCCGGGGATCGCGGGCCAGAAGCTCCGCCTCGCGGAGGGGTGCGAAGCGGGAACCTCGCTCCAGTGCGACACGAGCGTGAACGCCAGCGCGCGGATCGTCGGCCCCGGGTCGAGGATCTCCTCGGACGGCGCGATCGCCACCCGCCCCTGCCCCATCCGGTAGATGCTCACGCCCCCGTCCCGGGCGAGGAGAAAGCGCTCCTCCAGCCACGGCGTCACTCCGGGCATCTCGCCCGCCACGCGCGCGGCATGCGGTCCGTGGAAGAGGACGATCCCTCCGAGCCGGCCCCAGGTGAGCACGGGCTCCAGGATCGCGGGCGGCACGGCGGCCGAGCAGTCGACGACCACCGCGTCGAGGCTCGAGTAGCCCTCGAGCCGGCGCGGCGTCCGGGCGAAGGGGACGGCGGCGACCGAGGCCTTGCTCCCTTCCGCGCCCTCGGTCTTGTCGAGGGCCTCGGACAGCGTCTCCGCCCATTCCTCGACTCGCTCCAGCGCCGGCGCCTCCGGCGCGAGGACCAGCACGGGGTGATGCGGCTCGGACTCCGACTGGAAGTGGGGAACGCCCCAGATCTGCTGGTGTCGGCCGTCCACTCGCACCTCGAGCGCGCAGGTCGCTCCATACCCCCAGGAGCGGCTGAGCACGGCGGTGAACATCTCGACGTCGGTGCTCCTCCCCGCGGGCACGAACACGCGGCGGCGAGCGGACTGCTCGGAGGTGTCCCACATCCGGCTCGAGGCGATCAGCTCGACCAGCCGGTCGTCCTCCCCGGTGTTCTCGACGTGGATCAGGACGGGGACGAAGCCCTTGCTCAGGACGACGGGCCATTCGGAGTGAGCGGTGATCTCGATCCCCCGATCGGGGAGCGAGAGCTTGTCCTGGCCCGCGGCCGTTCCGGCGAGAGCGAGCAGCACGGCGACGATCGCCGCGAGCGCGCGAGCCGGTCCGCGAAGAGGGAGGCGCCTACGCATCACGCTCCGCGAGCTCGCGCGGCAAGCTCTCTTCGACCTCGCCCACGTGGTCCAGGAGGCCGTCCACGATCATGCGGCTGGTCACCGCGTCGAGGCGCGCCCGGTAGTCGAGCACGATGCGGTGCGCAATCGCCGAGGACGCCACCACGCGCACGTCGTCGAAGCCGACGTTCGGTTTGCCCGCGAGGAGCGCGCTCCCGCGGGCGCTCTCCGCGATGGCGATCGCCGCCCGGGGCGAGGCGCCGTAGCGGACGTAGCGGTTCACCTCGTCGGTGGCGAAATCGGAGTGCGGGTGCGTCGCGTCGACGAGCCGCGAGATGAAGTTGGCCACGGCCTTCGGGAGGAACACGGCGTCCACGGCCTCGAACAGCGTCGCGAGCTCCGCCTCGTCGGTCACCGGCCCGATCTCCGGAGGCCGGCCCCCCCGCCGCTCGGAGATGATCGTCTCCACCGTGCCGCGGGAGATCGATCCCACGTGGAGCTTGAAGAGGAAGCGGTCGAGCTGCGCCTCGGGCAGGGGATACGTGCCCTCGAGCTCGATCGGGTTCTGGGTGGCGAGCACGAAGAACGGCTCGGGCAGCTCGCGCGTCTCGCCGAGCACGGTGACGCGCCGCTCCTGCATCGCCTCGAGCAGGGCGGACTGCGTCTTCGGCGAGGCGCGGTTGATCTCGTCCGCGAGCAGGACCTGGGTGAACACGGGCCCGGGGTGGAACACGAGCCCGCGCGATCCGCGCTCGTCCTCCTCGAGGATGTGTCCGCCCGTGATGTCACCGGGCAGCAGGTCCGGGGTGAACTGCAGGCGGCCGAAGTCCAGACCGAGCAGGACCGAGAGCGCCTTGACGAGCTCGGTCTTGCCCAGGCCCGGCAGGCCCTCGAGCAGGAGGTGTCCCCGCGCGAGGCACCCCACCAGGACGAGTCGGTTCAGCTCGGGCTGGCCGAGGATGACGCGGTCGAGCCCGTCGAGGATGGCGCGGGCCTTGGCCTTCGCCTCCTCCACGGCTTCGGGTGAGAGCAGGAGCGTGTCGGTCAACTCAGTCGTCCTCGGGTCGGTTCTGGCGCGCGGCGGACGAGTCCGGAGGGGCGAAGAACTCGCGGACCGCGCGGCGGTGATGGGGAGAGAGGCGGCGCCGCCACGAGGGGCCGCCGCTCGAGCCCTCGACCTCGACGAGCCCCGCGGACTCGGCCTCGGGGGCGACCTCGGGATCGCTCGCACCCACCTCGAGGAGCGCGGCATGCGCGGGATCGGCGTAGCGAGCGTCCTCGAGCGAGCGCGCCTCGAAGCGGCTCGCGTCGCCCTCGGTCTCCTCGCCCCAGAGCAGGGGAGCGGTTCCGGGTCCCCGGTCCACGCCCCCGAGACCGAGCTCCTCGAGGAGCGCCCCGCTCACGGCGAGGCGGCCGAGGCTGCTTCACGTGCCCCCTTCTCTGCAGCTCTCGTCGCACTCGTGTTCGTCGAACTGCAGGTCGTCGAACGTCTCCCGCAGGGCGGTCTCGAGCGCGCCGGGATCGAGCAGCCCCGCGTCCTCGAGGGCGCCGAGCTTCTTGCCCAAGAGTCCGCTCAGGTCCTGGGCGACCTCCAGGATCTCCGGCCCGGTCATCTCGAGCCCCGCGGGGAGTCGGAAGCCGCCGGGGAGCTCGAGGTCCTCCGGCAGCTCGAGGTCGTGGCGCTCGATGAGCGAGGAGAGGGACTCGATCGTGGAGAGCAGGTTCTTGTCCAGCCCCGACTCGTGCAGCTTATCGAGGGTTCGCTCGAGCATCTCCTGGGCCGACTCCGGGTTCAGCATGGCCTCCCGCGCGGCGGCGAGGATTCCCCCCTCCGCCTCGAGCACGTCTTCCTGCACGCGCTTCGCCAGCGCCCCGAACTGCTCCTCGAGCCGATCGATCGCCTCGAAGGCGCTCTCCGGCGTGGCGTCCTCGAGACCTTCGCGCAGACGCTCGAGGCGGTTGGTCAGGTCCTGCGCCGTCTCGTCGAACAGCCCCACGTCTTCCTCGAGCGTCAGGAGCTTCGTGGCGAGCCGCTCGATCGCGCCTTCGAACAGCGCGAACGAGGGACCGGGGGCGGGCTCGGGGACATGGACCCACCACGCGGCGGCCGCGAACAGGACCGCGACGCCCAGCGCGTAGCTCTCGCCGCCGGTGCGGATGCGGGGCAGGGTTCGCGAGCGCTGCAGGGTCCGCTCGACCTCGGCGCTCCACCGCTCGTCGGGCACCTCCATCCCCGTGAGCAGGAGCCCGCTCGCTCCCGCCCGCACGTCCTGCCACGCGGCGGCGCTCCCCCGGGACATGCGCTTCGCCCGGGCGCGCCACCAGGCGATCCCCGGAGCGACCAGGGCGAGGAGGAACAGCGGGGCGGTGTGCGAGGCGTCGACGTGGAGCACGACGCGAAGGAGCAGCACCACGGCGCCGAGGACGAATCCGATGGCCGCGCCCCAGCGCACGAGCTCCCCGAGGAACACCGCCAGGAAGGCACGCCTCTCGAGTCTGCGGATGGCTCTTTCGACGGTATGCATGCGTGGCGTGGCCCAGGGAATGCCCAGTCTACGGGGGCTACACGCAGGGATTCTCGATCGGCGACCGGGAATTCGGTGCCCAGAGCGCGTCAGGCGCCGTCCTCCTCCTTCACCGGGGCCCTCTCGATCGAGACGGGCGGGGGGATCGCGCCCGCGCCGCCGAAGTCGGCCATCGAGCGCTGGACCACGGCGTCCGCGGCGCGGCGGCCGACGCGCTTGCCCTCGAGGTCGCCGGAGGGAACGTCGTCGTGGGCCAGGTCCTCGGGACGGGCCATGTGGATCGTCTGCGTGGGGAAGGAGAAGGACACGCCGAGCTCGTCCGCCACGCGCAGGATGTCGGCGTAGAGGCGGTGCTTCTCGCGCAGCTCGGTCGCCCACTCCGGCGTCTCGACGAAGCAGTACAGGAGCACGTTCAGCGAGGAGTCCGTGAGCTCGTTCAGGTACACGTGGTAGTAGTCCTTCCGCGTGTAGGGGTGCGTGCGGATGATCTGGCGCACTCCCTCGCAGAAGGCCTCGACCTTCTCCGGCGGCGTGTCGTAGGCGAGCCCGAGCATCGTCTTGATCCGCCGGTACTTGCGCCGGCCCATGTTGTCCACGTCCGAGGAGATGAACGTGCGGTTGGGCACGGTGATCAGCGAGTTGTAGAAGGTGCGGATGCGCGTGCTGCGGAAGCCGACGCTCTCCACCGTACCTTCGAGGTCGCTGACGATGATCCAGTCTCCGATCTGAAAGGGCTTGTCGAGCAGCACGGTGAACGTGCCGAACAGGTTCTCGATCGAGTCGCGCGCCGCGAAGCCGACGGCGAGAGAGCCGATGCCCAGCCCCGCGACGATCCCCCACAAGTCTTGCGACCACTTCGACGCGAGGTAGACGAGGCCGACGACGACGACCAACATCTTCATGGTGCGCCGTAGCAGGGGGATGAACATGTCGTCGAACTTGGTGTCCGTCCGCGCCGCCTTCCCCTGCAGGAAGCCGCACCCCAGGTCGACGAGCCGGTAGACCGCCCAGATCCCGGCGATGGCGGCCACGAACCCCGCGGCCACGTCGAGGCTCGTCTCGACGTTCCCCTGGATGCCGAGCACCGGCAGCAGGAAGCCGAAGGCGAGCGCGCCCGCGAGCATCCCCACGGGACGCTCGAAGCCGGTGAGCAGCTCCTTGTCGAGCCGCACCTTCTCGCCGCCCGCCAGCCGCACGCAGACCCGCTCCGCGATCCAGCGCACGATGCGGTCCAGGACGACGGCGAGCAGGACGAGCAGGGCGAGACCGAGCCACTGCCAGTTTTCGACGACGAAGGGCTTGGCCAGCAGCGCGTCGGGGAGTTGCTCTCGGATCTCCTCGGAGAGCTCCGACAGGAGGCCCCCCCCGCCCTCGTCCTCGGTCGCGCCCGACTCGACCTCCTCCGTCGCCGGCTCTTGCCCCGGGGAGACCACCTCGGCCTCCTGCGCGAACGCGACGGGCGCCCCGAAGAGCGCGAGCGCGAGCACCAGCCCGCGGAGCCCCGCGGCGAATCCCCTAGTCCCCCACCTCCTCGATTGCATCCTCTTCCTCCGTTTCGAACAGCCTGCGTCTGCGGAACTCTTCCCGGTACTCGATGACCTTCGCGGCGTAGGCGAGCAGGTGCGAGTCGCCCGCCGCCGCCCGCTCGGCGCGCCAGGCCTCCCAGCCCCCCGCCTCGTCACAGTACTTCTTCAGCTTACCGGTCCCGAGGTTGTACGCCACCAGCGCGCGCTCGACGTCACCGTCGTAGGTGTCGAGCAGCCACGCCAGGAAGCTCGCCCCCAGCCTCGCATTGAGCAGGGCGTCGCTCAAGAGCTGCTCCTCGGTCGGCGGCGGTAGGCCGAGCACCTCCGCGCGCCAGTTGTACGTGATCGGGCGTAGCTGGAAGAGCCCGAGGGCGTCCTTCGAGGACTTCGCGTCCACCTGCCCGCTCGACTCGCGCATCATGAGCGCCGCGAGCAGGTAGATGTCCACCCCGGACTCCTCGGCCGCGAAGCGCAGGGCGCTCTCGTGGGCCAATGCCCGCTCGTGGGCGAGGTAGTTGTCGCGCACGAAGGCCTTGATCTGCTCGCGCTCGACGAACAGGGTGATCGCTCCTCCCCCCCCGATCGCGAGCACGAGGCCGAGGACGAGCATGCGGACGAGAGAGCGCCCGCCCCGGCCGCGGCCCGTCGTTCCCGCCGTTCCCCTCACCGGCCCTCGTCGGCGAACCGCTCGGCGACGAGGGCGCCCAGGTCGTCGAGCCACTCGTCCCGCAGCGGCCCGGCCGGGGGCGGCGTGCCCACGTCGCCTCCCACGAGGGTCGACAGCTCGCGACGCGCGCGCTCGGCCACGTGGGCCGGCTCGCGCCCCATCAGGTCGAGCAGGAAGAGCGCGCCCCGGAGGGTGCCCTCCGCGCCGAGCTCCTCGACGGGGGGCGCGCTCACTCCGACCCGCTCCGCCGCGCCGCAGAGCCAGGCGAGCGACGAGTCGTGCACCACGCCGTCCCACCAGCCCCACCAGGACTGGGCGGGATCCCTCTCCTCCCGGTAGTCCGCGCAGGTGAGCACCGCGAGCTCGCCGGCCACCCGCGTGTCGCCGGGGTTCTTCGTCAGGATCGTGATCAGGTTCGTCGTCACCTCGGGCACGCCCTGCTCGGCGAGCAGGAGGGAGGCGTCGCGCCGGGTGGCCTCCGCGGCGGAGAAGCTCGCCCGCAGGAGCTCGTCCCACGCGGCGGATCCCAGGCGGCGCAGGCCCCGCTGGGCCGGCTCGAAGAAGGGAGAGGTCCGCCCCTCCGAGAAGAGACGCACGAGCAGCCCCGCGCTCTCGGGATCCGCGAGCTGGGCGAGCCCCTCGGCGGCGGCCATCTGGACCCTCGCGTCCTGCTCGTACAGGCCGAGGCGAAGGACGTCGAGGACTCCGTCGCCCCCCATCTCCCCCGCCGCGAGCAGGGCCGCCGTCCGCACCATCACCGAGGCCATCCGGGAGCGCAGCAGGATCTCGTTGCGCGCCTCCTCGATGCCGTGGCGCCCGAGCGCGAGGACCGCGGCGGCCTCCACCTCGGGCTCCGGATCGTCGAGGAGGGCGAGGAGCTTCTCCCGCGAGGCCGGGGAGGAATCCTCCGCGAGGACCGTGGCGCTCACCGAGCGCACGAAGGCCCGCTCGTCGGAGGAAGCCTCGCGGACGAGGTCCGCACCTCCCGCTCGCAACGCTCGAGCCACCGCGGGGACGCCCCGGTCGCCGAGGGCCGTGGCCAGGGTGTCGGCCAGCCGCGCGGCCAGGGAGGGATCGATCCGGGGCGCGCCCGGGGCCGACGGCTCCGGGACCGTCCCCGCCGCGCTGACCAGGGCGAGGTCGACGAGGACCTCCGTGCGTCGCCCGAGGAAGCGCTCCTCGGCGAGCAGGTCCAGGATCGCGGGAAAGTCCCCCGCGCTCGGCACGTCCTCGTGCTCGTAGAGCCGCGCGAGCTCGTCCACCGCGTCGTCGCGGTCGGAGACGTCCATGGACCGCAGGGCGGTGACGAGCAGGAGCACGAACCGGCGATCCCGCTCCCGCGGCGTGTGCTCGGCCTCCCACCAGGGACTCTCCGAGGCCCATTGTGCGTGCTGGTCGGCGTACCGGGGATCCCGGTAGAGCTGCCAGCGGTTGCGCTCCGCGGTGGCGAGCACGGCGTTGGCCACGCGCGCGAACCACGCCGCGTCGAGCTCGCTCGCCGAGGCGAACCGCTTGCCCTGCCCCCCGATGGACACGTCGAGGATCCGGGCGTCGCCGGGCGCCGATCCGGCGGGGCTGGGCGTGCGCTCCACCCCGAGCACCCCCTCGCGCTCGAGGAGGGCCACCAGCTCGCCGCACTCGCGGGGCGTCAGGAAGAAGCGCCGCCCGATCATGGACGCCGCGGTCTCCTGCGACGCGTCGAACCCCGGGCCCACGAGCCGGACGAAGTCCTCCGGGCGGTGGCCCGCCCGGTACTCGATCGCCAGCATCGCCTCGTCCCCCGGCCGCACCTCGATGACGGCCCGTCGCGCGACGAAGGTGCGCGCCGACTCCTCCCACCACTGCTGCCAGGCGCGGCCGTCGGTCCCGAAGGACTTGCCCGACAAGAGCGACAGCCGTCGGAGCGCCGGCCCCTGCAGGGAGGCGAAGTCCTTGTGGAAGACCACCCCGGTGGACAGGCGCACGAGCTGGTGGGGCACCGCCAGGTCGAGCCAGGCCATCTCGCGGGAGCTCGGGCTGCGGAAGCCCACCCCCGCGAGGGCGGCGGCCGCCGCTCCGATGACGATCGGCTCGGAGGAGCTCATCGCCTCGACCAGCTCGGGGACGTGCGCGTCGCCGAGCAGGCTGCGGCCCGTGCGCTCCTCGATCCGGATCAGGGCGAGCAGGGCGTAGGCGCCGCCGCGGTCGATCGGCTCCGAGGTGAAGGCCCGGTCGAGCAGGAACCGCTCGACGGACTCGTCCTCCCGGCTCGCGAGGAGATCGGCCGCCCGCGAGGCCGTCTTCGGGGCCTCGTCCCCGATCCGGCTCAGGAGCATGGGGAGCGTCGCCGGGTCGTCGATCCGGGCCGCGAGCTCGAGGGCACGCAGACGGGTGTCCGAGCGCGGGGCGTGCAGCACCGTCGCGAGCAGCGGCAGGTGCTCGGGTCCCACCTCGTTCGCCAGCAGCCGCTGGACCGCCACGCGCATCGCCCCCGAGCGATGGTCGAGGAGCCCGACCAGGTATCCGGGCGAGGCGAGCATGGGATCCCGCTCGACGAGCTCGGCCAATACGGGCTGCGCGGCGTCCCGGGGGATCCTGCCCCGCAGTCGCTCCGCCACCGCGACGCGGTCCTCCGCCGTCCCGTGGCGGAGCAGGAGGCGCGAGCCGACGACGAGGGTGGGAGCGTGGTCGCTCCCCAGGGCGGTGCGGGCCGCCTCGAGGCCGGGCTCCCCGAGGGCCACCAGGCTCAGGATCGCGTCCCGCGCCACGCCGCCGTTGGGTTCCCGCGTCTTGGCGAGCTCGTCGAAGATGAACGCGGCGGCGCCGGTGAAGCTGGCCTCGTAGGTGGGCGGCTCGGGCGGGGGAACGGGTCGCTCTTCCGCCCCCGCCTTCCCCCGGGGGAGGTCGAGCCCCTGCGGCTCGGATCCGGGGGCCAGATCCCCCACGGGCCTCGAGGGCAGGTCGAGCCCCCGCTTGCTCCTGGAGGTCTTCTCCTTCGTTCCCGGCGACGCCTTCTTCGACTTCGCCGGCAGGTCGAGCTGGGCGCTGGCGCTCCCGACCAGGAGGGCGAGGATTCCGAGCCCGAAGACGATGCGGTGGAGGGAGCGTTGCATGGCGCGAGGAGGCCGAAAGGGGGGCGATCGGGCGGATGGCGGTTCCCCGGGGCTACCCGCGGGGGCGGGGAAGGATACGCGATGCCGCGAGTCCCGGTGAGGTCCAACCAGCGGACCGTCGGAGCCGCGACAGCAGGCCCTCCGGCAC
>CAYRXS010000023.1:13770-14045 GCA_964428225.1 uncultured Planctomycetaceae bacterium | reverse complement strand
GAGGTCCAACCAGCGGAAGCGCCGTCCCGCGTCGGAGAGGAGGGTCGGCGATGGAGGAACCCGCCGTGCCACGCCCGAGGGCGACCCCCCCGAAGGCCGGGATCCGCGGGGGACGTCCTCCCCTTCGCGGCGGGCTCGCCCGGTTTCCGGGGCCCATCTCAAGTCCCACCGGATGGCGGACGATGGTCCTCCTGGCGATACGTCGGGTTGACGCCACCCCCCGCCCCCCCCCCCCAGGGCAACCCAAAGGCAGGACGAGCAATAGAAAAAGGGCT
>CAYRXS010000023.1:2603-13757 GCA_964428225.1 uncultured Planctomycetaceae bacterium | reverse complement strand
GGTCCAGGCCGACAACCTGCCCAGCCTCCCCACCGTCGCCGTCGAAGTGCTGCGCCTCACCGAGGACGAGAACAGCACCCTCGACGAGCTTGCGGAAACCCTGAGCCGCGACCCCGCGCTCTCGGCAAAGCTCCTGAAGCTCTCCAACTCTTCTCTCTTCAACCTGGGCCAGGAGATCACCTCCCTGCAGCGCTCCACGATGGTGCTCGGGATGAAGACCGTGAAGCTCATGTCTCTGAGCTTCTCGTTGATCGGAACGCTCCCGAAGGAAGGTCGAGCCGGCGACTTCGACTTCGGGGAATACTGGCGGCGCAGTCTGATCAGCGCCGTCGTGGCCCGCTCCCTGGCCAAGCTCGTGGGCAACCCGGACGGGGACGAAGCCTTCCTGTGCGGACTGCTCGGCTACCTCGGCAAGCTGGTGCTCGCGCGCTGCATGCCGGACGAGTACGGCGAGGTCATCGAGGCGGGAGGAACGTGGCCCAGCCTCGACGCCGAGGAGGCGAAGCTCGGCTTCGACAGCGCGGACGTCGGAGGCGCCCTCCTCAAGGAGTGGGGGCTCCCCCAGCTCGTCTACGCCTCGCTCGCCTACGCGCAGCGGCCCGACCTCGAGCCCGACGGGCTCGATCCGCGGACCTGCGACCTCCTGAAGCTGATGCGGATCACAGCCTGCGCCGAGGCGGTCCTCTGCAACGAGGAGAAGGGGATGCCGCTCCAGAGGATGCACGAGCTGGGAGAGCGGGACTTCGACCTCGGGGACGGCCAGATCGATGCCTTCCTGGTCGGCCTGGAGTCCGGCATCAACGAGGCGGCCGACATGCTCAGCGTGTCGATGCCTCAGGGGCTCTCGCACGAGGACATCGTCGGCCAGGCGCGGATGCAGATCGTCAACATCAGCCTGGGCACCGCGGTCGACCTGCACCAGGAGAAGCGGCGCTCCGCGGCCCTCGAGGACGAGACGCGCGACCTGCGGACCAAGGCCACCACCGACAAGCTCACGGGGCTCCCGAACCGCGCCGCGTTCGACGAGACCCTGGACAAGCACCTGCGCGCTCGCATCGAGGGCAAGACGCCGCGCGCGCTCGGGCTGATCATGATCGACATCGATCACTTCAAGAAGTTCAACGACACCTACGGTCACCAGACCGGCGACGAGGCGCTGCGCCTGGTGGGCAGCGCGCTGATGACCGTGACCCGCAAGGGCGACGTCGCCGCGCGCTACGGTGGCGAGGAGTTCGTGCTCATCGCCCCGCAGACGACTCCCTTCGGCCTGCGCACCCTCTCCGAGCGTCTGCGCGAGGAGATCGCCCGGCAGGTCCTCGAGGTCGACGGCGAGCAGCTCTCGGTGACGGCCAGCCTGGGCGCGGCCTGCATCACCACCGTCGAATCCCCCGAGGACGGCGGCCTCCTGGTCAAGCTCGCCGACCGCTTCCTCTATCGCGCCAAGGAGAACGGACGCAACCGCTGTGAGGTCTACCCCAGAGTCCAGCTCCCGGGACGGTGATTCCCGAATGCGAGAAGGAGCCCACGGTTCCCTGCGTGGCCGCGGGCGCCCTCCTCAAGGGGATCCTCCCGTGAACCGATCCTGGCGATCGGGCGCTGCGGCTCCCGATCTCGGCGACGCCCACTCTTCCGACGTCTCCTCGCGAGGGGACGGCACCTGGTGAACGGATGACCGACACCCTCCCGACGAAGCCTCTCCCCGACGCCCTGAAGGCGGCCGAGGACCTCCCGACGCTGCCCATGGTCGCGGTCGAGGTCCTCCGCCTCTGCCGGGACGAGGAGACGACCCTCGACGACCTCGCGGCGACCCTGTCCCGCGACCCGGCCCTCGCGGCTCGGCTCCTGCGCTTCGCCAACTCCTCCCTGTACAACCTCGGCCACGAGGTGACGAACCTGCAGCGGGCCGCGCTCGTCCTCGGGATGAAGACGGTGCAGCTCATGTCGCTGGGCTTCTCGCTCGCCACGAGCCTCCCGCGCGGCGGCGAGGTGAAGGCCTTCGACTACGCCGTGTACTGGCGACGGAGCCTGGCGTGCGCGGTGGCGGGTCGGAGCATGTCGTGCCTGGTGGGCTCCATGACCGAGGACGAGGCCTTCCTGTGCGGGCTCCTCGGAGAGATCGGCCAGATGGCCATCGTGCAGTGCATGCCGGACGAGTACGGCGACGTGCTGGAGGAGGCGGGGAACCGGTGGCCCACCCTGGAGGTCGAGCAGAGGGTCCTCGGCTTCGACCACGCCGACGTCGGCATGGCCATCCTCGATTCCTGGGAGCTGCCCGCGCTGATCAGCGGAACGGTCGGCTACATGCTTCGCCCCGACGAGCTGCCCGCCGACCTGGACGTGAACCGTCGGACCCTCGCCCGGGTCATGCACCTCGCCAGCCTCACCGTGGACCTGCTCACCTCGCACTCCAAGGGGGACGCGCTCACCGCGCTCGAGGAACGCGGGAAGGAATACTTCGACCTCACCGCCGAGTCGATCTACGCGTTCATCACCTCCCTCGAGTCGGGAATCCGCGAGACCTCGGAGATGCTCAACGTGACGGCGCCCGCGACCGCGACCCACGAGGAGATCCTCGAGGAAGCTCGCAACCAGATGCTGAACATCGGCGTGGACACGGCCCGGGAGCTGGAGCACACGCGGAGGGTGACCGACCTCGTGCACCGCGCGAAGATCCTCGAAGATCCCCTCCTGCGCGACGAGTTCACGGGCATCCCCAACCAACTCGCCTTCGAGCGGTTCCTCGACCACGAGATCCGGGCCCGGATCGCGAAGACCGTCAGCCAGCCCCTGGGGCTGGTCCTCGTGCGGATCGACGGCTTCCGCAAGTTCCGCGACCGCCACGGCGGGGCGATGGGCGACGCCGCCCTGCGCGAGGCGGGCTCGACCGTCGGAACCCTGGTCCGCAGGGGCGACCTGCCCACGCGCATCGGCACGAGGAGCTTCGCGGTGATCCTCTCCCAGGCGACCCCCGAGGGCCTGGGCGTCCTGGCGAAACGCCTGAGCGAGGGCATCGCCGCCCGGCGGGTCGACACCGCGTCCGGCCCGGTGGGGGTGACCGCGAGCGTCGGCGGTGCCTGCCTGGGCTCCGTGCGCTCCCGCGCGGACGGCCCCAAGCTGTACACGTTCGTGAGGGGCCTCCTGCGCAAGGCCCGCAAGAAGGGCCCGGGCGGAATCGAGGTCCAGGGCAAGACGGTGACCCTCGACTCCTGAGTCGCGATCGCCCTCAGACGACGGCGGCCGGCGAGGCCCCCGCGTCGGCGTAGCGCTGCAGGAGGGACGGATCCTGGAGGACGATCCGGCGGGCGAGCAGGGCGAGCTCCTCGAAGGACGAGGCGTCCAGGAGCCCCTCGGGACCCCCGCCCGCCTGGCGCAGCCCCGCGAGCTCGCCCATCCCACGTTGCCGCAGATCCTCCTCCGCGATGGCGAAGCCGTCGTCGGTGCTCTCGAGCATTCGCATCCGCTCCCCCGCCTTCTTCCCGGCGAGGAGCAGGCACCAGGAGGGTCTCGGGCCCCGCCCGATCCGACCCCGGAGCTGGTGGAGCTGGGCCAGGCCCAGGCGCTCCGCGCCGTCGATCACCATCACCGTCGCCTCGGGGACGTCGACGCCCACCTCCACGATCGTCGTGCCGACGAGGATCCCCGCCTCCCCGGCGCGGAAGGCCCGGATGCGTCGAGCCCGCTCCTCGGCGGAGAGACGGCCGTGGACGAGCCGCACCCCGAACTCCCCGAGGCTGCTCGCGGCGAGCCCGGCGTGGGCCTCCTCGACGGCGGCCGGGGCCTCGCCGTCGTCGGCGGCCTCGATGCGCGGGCACACCCAGAACACGCGCTCCCCCGCCTCCAGCCGCTCCCGCACCAGGCGGAGGGCGGCGCCCCGCTTCGCGGGGGTGACGATCCGGGTCTGTACGGGACCGCGACCCGGGGGCTTCTCCGCGAGCAGGCTCGTCTCGAGGTCGCCGTAGAGGGTGAGGGCGAGGGTGCGGGGGATCGGCGTCGCGGTCATCAGGAGCACGTGCACGTCCCGGCCCTTCTCCAGGAGGGCTTGCTTCTGGGCGACGCCGAAGCGCTGCTGCTCGTCGATCACCGCGAGGTCGAGGCGGTGGAACCGGACGGCGGGAGACAGCAGGGCGTGGGTGCCCACGACGACCTGGGCCCCGCCGCTCTCCATCTCGTCGCGAACGGCGCGCCGCTCCGGTGCTCGCTGGGAGCCCACGTGGAGCCGGCAGCGGACGCCCAGCCGCTCGAACAGCGGCTCGAGCCCGAGGTGGTGCTGCTCGGCGAGCAGCTCGGTGGGCACCAGGATCGCGGACTGCCCCCCGCTCGCGGCCACCGCGAAGGCGGCGGCGGTGGCGACCAGGGTCTTGCCGGATCCCACTTCACCCTGCAGCAACCGACGCATCGGCCGCGTGCGGGCGAGATCGCGGAGCACCTCGTCGAGGACGCGCTCCTGGCCCCGCGTGGGGCGGAAGGGGAGCTCCCCGAGGAGCGCACGCCGGCGCTTCGCCCCGAACCGCACGGGGCGGGCCCGCCCGACGCCCTCGCCGACCCGCGCTCCCCGCAGACCGGCCTGCAGGGCGAGCAGGGACTCGAGCGCGAGGCGACGGCGCGCCTCGTCGATCCCGTCCGCCCCCTCCGGCCGGTGCACGCGCGCCACCGCCTCGGCGAGGGGGGGAAGCCCGTGCTCCTCGAGGAGCGCGGCGGGAAGGGGCTCCTCGAGTAGGTGCGCGAAACGCTTCGTCACCTCGCGCACGAGCCGCCGCACGAGCTCCTGGCCGAGTCCCTCGCCCAAGGGATAGACGGGTCGGAGCGAGCCGGGCGGAGGCAGGGGCCGGGCTCGGGTGCCGATGCGCGGCGTGGACAGGGCGGGACCGGATTTCGTGGTGACGATCCGCCCGTAGAGCTCGACCTCCTCCCCCCCCTCCGCGAGCTCGCGCAGGTTGTCGCGCAGCCAGGGCTGGTTGAACCAGAGGGCGCCGATCGCGCCCGTGGCGTCCGTGAGCGTGAGGCGGACCACGGAGCGCCGGCCGCCGCGACGGAAGAACGAGGGGCGGGACACGGTTCCGACCACGGAGAGCTCCCGCCCCACGCTCTCCCGGGCGTCCGCCACCCGGACGCGATCGCCTCGCACCTCGATCCGCGCGGGAGGGCAGAGCAGGAGGTCGCGGAGGCAGCGGATCCCCAGCCGCTCGAACGCCGCCGCCCGGACGGGGCCGACGCCCTCCAGCACGCCCAGGGGCCGGGCGAGCTCCTCGCACGATCTCGTCTCCTTCGTCACCCCCGGATCGTAAGGCCTCGCGCCCGGGCGAGCAGCCGTCGTCGGCCGGGCATTCGCCGATCCCCCCGGGCCGCGGCGCGAGGGACGGGCGGGATCACTGGCGACGGGTCGGAGCGGAGAAGAGGCGCGGCAGGACCTCCTCGGCCTCCTTGTTCTGCGGGGTGAAACCGCGGTCCTCGCTCCCCCCCAGCGTGGGATCCGCGAACCAGCTCCACAGGTAGAGACCCTGGATCCCCTCGTGTCCTCGCCCGTTGTTGTCGAGGGCCTCGGCGAGGAAACCGAGGACTCGGCTCTGGGCCTGCGGATCGGGCTCTCCCCGCGGAATCCAGGTCCCCTGCCAGGAATCGGAGGCGGAAGGGAAGCCGGTCTGGAGGACCAGGACGGGCCGGCGGCAGCTGCGACCGAGCTCCGTGGCCCGCTGGAGCTGTCGCCGGTAGCTGGAGCGGATCTGGTGGTCGGTCGGGGTCTTGCCCTCCTCGCCGATGCGCAGCGGGAAGACGAGCAGCCCGACGTAGTCCAGCTCCGGCCAGAAGTCCACCTGGCTGGCCTCGGTGCTGTTCTCGGCGCCGTAGGTCAGGGGGCCGGTGTAGCAGGCGCGCGTCCGCTCGATGAGCGCCTTCCACGCCTCGAGCCGCTGCCGGCAGAAGGCGGCGTCGACCTCGTCGGGGTCGGCCACCGCGGTCCGCGCCGCCTTCTCGAGGTCGGTACCCAGGCAGAGGAACTCGCACAGGACCAGCTCGGCGAGCAGCCCGTAGTGGACCGCGAGATCCTCGAAGCCCTCGAAGAAGCGCTCCCAGTCCTCCTCCCGGGGCACGATCGCGGCGTCGGCCCGGGTTCCGGTGCACGCCGCGAGGGGCTCGACGACGAGGCCGGGCCGCATGTTCGCGGACCTTCCGACGGCGACCGCATGGGCGAGGGCGAGGTCGGACGAGGAGCCGCAGAACAGCCGATCGGCGGAGCCCGGGAGGTCGGAGGCCCAGAGTCGCGGAGAGCCGAACACGGTGAGGGTGTAGGCGTCCGCCCCGAACTCGGCGGCGCGGAGCAGGCTCTCCTCGATCCCGCGGCCGAGGTAGTCGGAGATCCCGTCGCCCCTCGCGTCCAGGAGGGCCACGCCGTGGTGGAAGGGGGCACCGAGCGACGCCTTGCGCCGCAAGGCCCCGCGCCGCCGCATGGTCGCTCCGGCGGTGGTCGCCGCCACCCGCAGGGCCGCGCCCCACTTCTGGCGGAGGTTCCGGTCGATCTTCAGCTCGACCGCCCCGTTCCAGAGCGCCTCGAACTGCGAGGCCCCCCGCATCGTCACGAGCATCCCCAGGAAGAGGCCTCGGCTCGGCTGGAGGACGTGGGGGCTGAACCGCGAGGCCGCGTCGGGGGCGAGGAGCTCCTGGAGGGGCGGTACGAGGCCTCCGCCGTGGAGGTAGCCGACCCACACCTGCAGCTCCCGGCCCCACCAGGAGCCCGCGGCCGCCGCCGCGATCCCGTCGAGCATCCACTCCTCGGCGGGCTCGCCCGCGAAGCCCAGGGCCGCGACCCGCGCGACGCCCGCCCCGGCGTCGTCCGGCATCCCGTCCGCGAGCAGGGCGTGCACCGAGTCGGAGATCCCGTTGACCACGGCGAGGTCCTCCCGGCCGGTGGCGAGAACGAGGTCCTCGGGGTGGGCGTACAGGTAGGCGCGCACCGCGATGTCCTCCTTGCGACCCAGCCACTTCTTGATCCTCCCGTAGGCCCGCAGGGCGGTCATGCCGTAGGTCTGGGCGCGGCGCGGATCCGGACCGGCGACCGTGGTGAACTGCAGGTTGTCGCGCTCCGAGGTGGCGAAGGTCGCCGCGAGCTCCGCCTGGCGCGCGCGGTAGTCGATCGCCTGCTCCTCCCGGAGACTCCCGTCGGGGGACAGCGGGCACTCGAGGGCGATGTCTCCGTCGATCCAGACGCGGAGGCGGGGGTGCCACTGCGGCCGGAGCCCGCGCGCGTAGCGGAGGAGGAACGCGGGGTCGTTGACCATCCACAGGTTCACGGGCATCCCGGGCCGTTCCGGATCCTCGAACACGGCGCAGAGGGCATCGGGGGGCCGGTCGTATTCCCGTCCCAGCACGCGGAAGCCCGTCTCCTCGAGGAGCTCCACGCCGATCCGGGGGAGGAGTGCCGCGATCGCCTCGTCGCCCGCGGTGCCCAGGAGGATGCGCATCGCCTCGGGGTCCTCTCCCTTCCCCGGCCCGAGGACCTCGATCTCCCACCCCTCGTCCCCCTCCCGGTGGCGCAGCAGCTTCGCGAGCTGTTTCGCCGTCTCCTCGTCCGCCACGTCGACCTGGGCCCGTCCGCACTTCTCGAAGCCCGTGTAGAGCGACCAGGCGTCGGTCTGGGCGAACGCCGCGGAGGTCGAGCCGCAGAGCAGCCCGAGCAGGGCGAGCGAGGCGCGCCAGACGGATCGGAGGGAGTCGGCAGGGGGTGCGCGCATGCGGAGTCCGAGTCTAATGGCGGGCCTCGGATCCCACCAGGGAACTCGCCCCTCCGGCTCCGCCTCGCCCCCCCGCCGGGAGGCCTGCGGGGGCTAGCCGGCTCCTCCCGCGAGCACCTCGAGGTAGAGCGCCTCGTAGGACCGCGTCATCGAGGAAGCGAGGTACCCCTCGGCCACCCGGGCCGGGCCGGCGGCGGCGAGACGGGCGCGCAGGGCGTCGTCCGTGAGGAGGTCATCGAGGGCCCGGGCCAGGGCCTCGGGATCCCCGGGCTCCACGAGCCGCCCGGACCGCCCGTCCTCCACCGCCTCGCCGAGCCCCCCCACCCGCGTGGCGACGACGGCCACGCCCGCGGCCATGGCCTCCAGGGCGGCCACGCCGAGACCCTCGCGGCGCGAGGGCAGGACGAACACGTCGCAGGCCGCCAGCAGCCGGGGTGCGTCCTCGCGCCGACCGAGGAAGCGGACCCTCCCCGCGATCCCTGCGCGCCGGGCGTGCTCCTCCAGCCCCGCCCGCTCCGGGCCCTCGCCCGCGACGAGCAGGGTCGCTCCCCGCTCCCCGAGCCGGGCGAAGGCGTCGAGCAGGACGTCGAGGCCCTTGCGCGGAACCAGGGAGGCGAGGGTCAGCAGCACGAGCTCTCCGGAAGCGAGACCGAGCTCGTCGCGGATCGCCTCCCGCGCCTCGTCCACCCGGAGCGCCCGGGGATCCACGGCGCTGGAGATCGTCCGCAGGCGCGCCGCGGGCACCCCTCCCTCGAGCAGGCGCTCGCGCACCGCGGGAGAGATCGCCACCGTGCGGTGCGTGAGCCGCTCGTGGACGAGACGCGTTCGCCAGCCCCGCCGCACGGGACGGTCCATCCGCCGCGTGGTGATCGCGGGCCGCCGCGCGAGCCGGGCCGCGAGACCCCCGAGCCAGGTCGCCCGGCCCGTGTGGAGGTGGACGAGGTCGACCCCGGCGTCCGCGAGCGCTCGCCGCAGGCGCAGGACGGCGGGGAGGTCCAGATCGCTCCGCATGGGCACCGTCCGGTGCTCGATCCCCCGGCGAACGGCCTCCTCGGCGGCGCGGGAGCCCGGGGAACAGACCAGGACGTTGCGGTGGCCCCGCTCGGCCAGCCCCTCCACGAGCAGGAAGACCTGCACCTCTCCCCCCGAGAAGTCCATCTCGGCGTCGACGTGGGCGATGGAGAGGGTGCGCGGTGCGGTCTCCACGCGCCCAGCCTAGCAGGCGGGGGGGACGCCCCGCGCGGGAAGCCCCGGCTTCGCGAGATGGAATCACGTCACGATGGAGTGAAAGCCCGGCCTACGGAACGACCGGGTGAAGCGCCGATCTAGAATGCAGGGCTCGAATCCGGACCCCCCGGACCGCTTCGGGATCCCCCTTCCGATGACCCTCCTCCTGAGCGCCACCCTCCTCGCCGCCCTCGCCGTCCTCCTCGTGCCGTGGGGACCCGGCAACCACCTCGAGTTCGCGCACCGGGTCTACCGGAACCGCCGCCGCCACCTCTCGGGCGCTCGAGCCACCCTGCTGCGCCGGGAGCGCTCCGCGTTCTTCTACGGGAACATCGCGGCGGACATCATCAACCTCAAGGGCTGGGGGGGGCACTACAACAACTGTCACCGCTGGACGATCATCGAGGCGATGCGGAAGCTCGCGAGGACGCCCGCGGAGCGCGCGTTCGTCCTCGGATACCTGGGCCACCTCGCGGCCGACACGATCGCCCACAACCACTTCGTCCCCTATCACCTGGCCCGCTACTCGCACAGCAAAGGGCTGGGGCACCTCTACTGGGAGATGCGCGCGGACCGCTTCGTCCCCGAGAGCCGCTGGACCACGATCAGCGCCCTCAAGAACGATCGTGACCTCGACGCCCTCGACGAGCTCGTCAACCGCGCCGTCCCCCGCAAGGCGCTTCCGATGCGCGCCAACAAGCTCGTCTTCAACCACGTCCTCCTGATCAGCGCCCGCAACCAGTGGCGGCGCGGCGTGGACCGACTGCACGAGCGGGCCGCGACGCCCCTGGACAAGGGCTTCCTCGAGCTGTTCCGCCAGGTGTCGGTCGCGCGGATGCGGCTCGCGCTGCAGCCGGGGGGCCTCGAGAAGCTCTGCCACCTCGACACGAACGGGAAGGCGGCCCAGGGGAAGGCCTGGCGGAAGCGCCGCCGGGTGCTGCGTCGATTCGCCTCGTCGCGAAAGCGCCGCCAGGAGTCCGAGGAGGTCGCGTCCGTGTTCCTCGAGGGGATGGAGACCCCCCCCCGCCACGCCCGACGGGGGAGCCCGCCCGCACTGGTAGCGGCGCCGCGGATCCCTCCGGTTCGCCATGCTCGAAGTCCTCCGACACAATCCGCGGTTCCGGCGGCTGTGGGCGGCCCAGGTGGTGAGCCAGCTCGGCGACTGGCTCAGCCGCATGGCGGTGCTCGCGGTGATCGCGCGGCTCGGCGGTCCGGAGGCGGCGTTCGGGGTGGGGACGCTCTACGCGATCGAGCTGGCCACGCGGCTGCTCCCCAGCACGGTGATGGGGCCGATCGCGGGCCCGGTGGCGGACCGCGTCCCCCGTCGCTTCCTGATGGTGGCCGCGGACGTCCTGCGGGCGGGCCTCGTTCTGTGCTTCCTCACGATCGACGATCCGAGCGAGCTCGGCCTGCTGTACGTGCTCGTCATCTCGCAGATGGGGGTCGCGATCTTCTTCTCGGCCGCGCAATCGGCCGCGCTGCCGAGCACCGTGGAGAAGGGCGAGCTCCACGCGGCCTACGCGCTCACCGCCGCGACCTGGAGCACGATGCTCTCCATCGGCGCGCTGTTCGGCGGCCTGCTCGTCACCTGGATCGGCGTGGGGGGCGTGTTCGTGCTCGACTCGGTGACCTACGTGGTCTCCGCCCTGCTCCTGATCGGCCTGAAGCTGCCGCCGGTTCCCAAGCACCCCGAGTCGTTCCGCATCCGCGACATCCTGCTCGGAACCGACCTGCGCCGGGGATTCAACCACGTGCGGGAGCGGGGCGTGCTCGGCGCGGTCCTGGCGAAGACGTTCTGGGGAGGAGCGGGCGGATTCCTCGTCCTCCTCGCGATCGCCGCGAAGAACCGCTTCTCCCCCGCCGAGGGGGGAATCGAGACGATCGGGGCCGTGGGTTTCGCGGTGGGGATGCTCTACAGCGCGCGGGGGCTGGGGACGGGCATCGGGCCGATCCTGGCGAGGCTCCTCCACGGGAGCTCGGATCGCGCCCTGCGCCGCCAGATCGCCGCCGGCTTCCTGATCGCCGCGGCGGGCTACTCGGCGTTCGCGTTCACGGACTCCCTCGCCGTGGCCTTCGTGTGCGTCGTCTTCGCCCATTCGGGAGGGAGCACCCTCTGGGTCGCCTCCACCACCCTGTGGCAGAAGCACGTCGACGACGCGTTCCGGGGGCGCGTGTTCGCGCTGGAGTGGCTCGGGATGGCCTT
>CAYRXS010000023.1:0-2593 GCA_964428225.1 uncultured Planctomycetaceae bacterium | reverse complement strand
CCGACGCCGCGCCCCCGCGGCCCGCGCTCGCGCCGCCGCGCCCCCGCCTGCCCCCCGCCCCCCCGCCGGGGCGGGCCGTGGCCGGCCTTCTGTACGACTGGAACGACGACCTGAGCCTCACGACCTGGATCCTCTGCGTCGTGGTGGTCGTCATGGGCTTGCTCTGGAGGGTCACGGCGAAGAAGCTCTCCGGGATCCCCGCCCCCGAGCGGGCCCGTCCTCCCACCTGACCCGACCCGAGATCTCGTCCCCTTGGAGCATCCCCCCGTCCCCGACTCCTCCTCGATGCGCTACCGCGTCCGCGTCCGCACCCGCTGGTCGGACGAGGACAACCAGTCCGTCCTGAACAACGCGGTGCACAACACCCTGCTCGAGGAGGCGCGCTACGCGTACTTCTCGGAGCTGGGCCTCCTGAAGGACAACCGGTTCCCCTTCCTCCTGCTCCAGATGAACATCCGCTTTCTGGCGCCGGGCGAGGGGGGCTGCGAGGCGATCGTCGAGCTGGCCACGACGCGGCTGGGCACGAAGTCCTTCACCCAGGTCTACCGCATCCGGGCCCTCGAGGGCTCCGAGGTGTGGTGCGAGGCCGAGGCGATCCTCGTCGCCTACGACGAGGAGACGGGAGCGAGCCGCCCCATGACGGACGAGTTCCGCGGGGCGATCGCCCGGTTCGAGGGCATCGCCCTCTGATCGCGCGGCTCAGAACCAGAAGTACCGAATGACCGAGTCGTTCGTGTCCCCGTCCTTGTTCAGATCGACGCCGGCCATGAACTCGGAGGAGAGGAACGCGGCTCCGTAGAGGCCGTCGGTGAAGATCACCGGCCCCTCCTGCGTGTGCGACGTCGCCATCGCCACCGGGGCGCAGGCGGCGATCGGGTTGCGCATCAGGATCACGTCGGTCATGTCCCCGTCCGCGTTGTAGATCGTGGCGTCGTCCGCCTCGCTGACCCGGAAGAAGACGTGGCCGCTCGCCACCACCAGGCCCACGTCGTCGGTCTCGACCGCGAAGCCGTCGCCGTCGAAGTCCAGCGTGGGTCCCGCCTCGAAGTCCATCCAGACGGGCAGGGAGTCCGTCGTGTCGCCGTCCTTGGCCGCGTTGTCGCAGAGGAGGGTCCAGTTGTTGAGGGAGAGGTTGGGCACGGACTCCTGGAAGCCGATCCCGAGCCGTCCCACCTGCTCCTCGGCGGCCATCCACGAGGCGCCCGCGTAGGGCTTGCCGGCGATGCCCGTCCCGTGGTTCGGGTTCCCGCTCTGGTGGGAGAAGGTCCAGAGGGTGCTGAAGCCGTCGGCGGGGTCGACCCAGGCGACCAGGTCGTGGTTCTTGCCCGCTTCGTACTGGTCGCGCGAGTCCTTGAGCTCGTCGATCACCGCCACGAGCCGGCCCTCGAGGGCAGCGAAGCCGAAGGCGCCGCCGGGAAGTGCCGTCTCGACCGCGTGGAGCTGGGTCATGTCGCGAGGCGGCATCACGGGAGCGACGGCCTCGGTCCAGCGGACCACCGTGTCGATCGAATCGCCGTCCTCGTTCAGGTTGCACTCGGCGTCGGCCTCCCGGCTGAGGGTGGCGACGTAGTCGCCCGTCGCCACCACCCGGCTCCAGCCCGCGAGCGCCGTGTTCTCCGGCCCCTCGGTTCCCGCGAGGAAGGCGTCGAACCAGAGAAAGTGGAGCACGTCGTCGTCGGCGTCGGCGTCCGGGGTGCCGACGCAGGAGTCGGGGACGATGGTCTGGCCGCCCAGGATCGGGGGGTTGAGGCTCGTCGCTCCCTGGGCCATCTCGTTCACGAGGAAGGCCACCAGCCAGTCGCCGGTGAGCTGGAGCTCCGCGTCGAACGGCGAGTCCATGTCCGCGATCGCGAGCCCGACGCTCTTCACCCACGCGGTCTCGTCGGTGGCGTCCAGGAGGGCGAGGACGTACTGGTCGGTCGCGTCGGTGTCGGCGTTGAGGTCGACGCCCTCGACGACCTCGTCGAGGGTGAGGAACAGGAGCCCCTCGTCCTCGCCGAGGATGACCGGCCGCAGCTCGCCCCCTCCGACCTCGTTCTCGACGATCATCGGGGTCGTCGGCGCGGTGGCGTCGATCCAGCGCAGGGACGTCTCGTCCCCCCCACCGGTGACGTCGGCGGTCGCGTAGTAGACGCGCCCGTCCACCGCCAGGACCGGGACCTCGTCGCCCTCGGGATCGAGCGTGTCCACGAAGGTCGAGACCCCCGCGGCCAGCGACCAGTGGACGAGCACCGTGTCGTTCATGCCGTTCACGAGGTTCCAGTCGCGGCCGTCGTCCGCCTCGATCACGACGAGGTAGACCTCGTCGCCGATGATCGCGGCGTGGTCGATGGCGACGCCGACGACGGTCTCCGTGGCCGTCGACATCCGCACCACCACCGCGACCTCGTCGTTCGTGTCGAAGTCGCCGTTGAGGTCGGTACCCAGGCCCACCAGGGCCTCGTTGGCCATGTAGACCATCCAGCTCCCCACGACGAGGACGGGGGAGGTGGGATCGACGGAGTGCGTGGTGGTCCGGATGACGTACGAGATCCCGCTTCCGCCACCCCCGCTGCAGGCGGGCAGCAGGGCGAGAAGGAGGAGGCCGAGGAGG
>CAYRXS010000022.1:0-42430 GCA_964428225.1 uncultured Planctomycetaceae bacterium | reverse complement strand
TATGCCACAAACGGCGCTTCACAAATAGGGGCTTGGTGAGGGATTCGGGCTAGCTGCCCGAGCATCTCGTCATCGGGATCCGCGATGTCCACGAGGAGCGTCTGGCCCCCGCCGAGGGTCAACGTGAGCGGCGTCGTGTAGCCGACGAGCAAGGCGTGGCTGTGCCCCGTGGTGATGCCCAGCTCGACCATGCCGTTGTACGTGCTGCCGAGCACGGGGGCGGTGTCGGTGTGGTAGCTCACAGGATTGGTGCCGGCGTTCCGGAAGGTGACCGAGGCCCAGGGCTGCAGGAGGTACACGTAGGCCGCCCCGGCGTCGATCCCGTACTCGTCCTCGGCACACGCGCCGATCAGGGCCGTGTCGCCGGAGAGGGAAACGCTTCCGCCGAGCTCGTCACCGAACCCGGCATCGGAGGCCTCGAACCGGCTCTCCCGACTCCAGGTCGTACCCGTGCGCACGAAGATGTAGGCCGCGCCGGTGCTACCGCTCCAGCCATCTTCGCCCCTTGCTCCGATCAGCGCCGTATCCCCCTCAATGGATACGGAGGAGCCGAAATAGGCGTCTTTGGCCACGGCCCCCGTCAGCATGGCCTGGTGGCTCCACACGGTGCCCGATCGCACGAACACGTGGGCCGCCCCCGAGTTCCACTCGACCGCGTCGGATCCCCTGGCTCCTACGAGAGCCGTGTCGTGGTCGATCGCCACGGAGCAACCGAAGATATCTGCGGTCGTTGCGCTGGGGGCGAGGAGCTTGGCCTGCTGGCTCCACGTGGATCCCGACCGTACCAGCACGTAGGCGGAACCCGAAGCCCCGCCCAGGTCGTCGTCCCACCCCGCGCCGACCAGCGCCGTATCACCATCGATGGCGACGGCATCTCCGAACTCGTCATTGGCCGCCCCGTCGAGCGCCTGGAGCTTCGCTTGCTGGGTCCACGTCGATCCGGACTGCACGAACACGTAGGCGGCCCCCAATCCGCCCTTCTTACCTGGCGCACCGACGAGCACCGTATCCCCGGAGAGGGAAACGGACCAGCCAAACCCGTCGCCATAGACGGGGAGGCTCGGCGTGAGCACTGCCTGCTGGCTCCAGGCGGTCCCCGAGCGCACGAACACATAGGTCGCCGGGACCGTTCCCAGGCCGCCCGCCCAGAGGGCACCGATGACGGCGGTGTCTCCGGAGAGGCAGACGGATCGGCCGAACCGGCTGCCGCCTACCACCTCGCTCCCGACCAGCTTGGCCTGTTGACCCCAGCCCGACCAGAATCGCACGAACATGTAGACCGAGCCGGACATGTGGCCCACGTCATCGTCCCAGTGCGAGCCGATCAGGGCCGTCTTGCCGGACATCGAAACGGAGACGCCGAACTCGTCTCCGGCCGATGCATCGCTCGCCGTGAGCTTGGCCTCCTCCTCCCACTCCCAGCCCCGCTGGCCGTGCGCGGCAGACACGGAGAGAAGCAGGGCAGCCACACAGCCGCCCGCGCGGAGGGCGAGCTTCGGCCTCGAGGGATTCTCCCGTAGGTGGTTCTTCATCGGATCGCCTCCAGGTGGTCGCAAGCAGTGGGAAGACAGTGGGTCGGGGCAGCGAGTACGGCAGGGCAAAGAACGGGGGCAATACCCACCCGACACGGTCAAGGCTACATGGGCCGTGGTTGCACCTCGCGATTGTTGCACAACCGGTGCAGGTCGGCAGCGCCGACGCCGCGAATCGCGGTGGAGGTCGGCCCCGCGGGCTGTGGCCCGGTGTCCCGGCGGGAGGTGCCGTAGCGGGTCGCCCGGCGGATCTCACCTAGGCGACCCGGTGGCGCGTCAGCGCTCGTCGCGGGCGGGAAGGCCGAGCTGCTCGCGCCAGCGAGCGACCCGCTCCCGTTGCTCGGAGGCGTACTCCGGCCACTCCGCGGTCTCGCCGGTGCGGCGGGTCAGCTCCCGTAAGGCGGCCGCCTGGGCCGTCTTCTTCCAGCGGGGAAGATCCTCCAGGATCCGCTCGTAGGCCTCCAGCTCGAAGAGGGCGTTCACCGCGGCCGGGCTGTCGAGGAGCTCGGCGGCCCGCGAGAGCATCACGGGATCGCGCAGGCGGGCGGCCGTGTCCACGACGGCGGCGGTCCGCTCGTCGCTCCAGGTGTCGAGCACGGGCGCGGGCTCTCCAAGGACGAAGCGGGCGAGCTCCTCCCGGTGATCTCCGTCGGTCAGAGCCTGGATCAGCACGCGCGTCTGGATCCGGCCGGCGCGTGTCAGGTCGATGCAGTCCTCCACGAGCCCGAGCTGCACGGCGTGGCTGACCAGCCTTGAGGGATCCGTGGTGTCGAGCAGAGCCTTGCGCATGCCCTCGCGATCGCCGAGCAGGACCAGACCGCGTCCCCCCACGTTGCGGTGGTGACTGCCCCGATCCAGAGCGAGCTCGACGAGCCGCTCGCGCGCGCCCAGGGCGGCCAGCTCCGTGGCCAGCGCCCGTTGGGCCGTGGGATTGTCGATCTGCCTTTCGAGCTGGGCGATGTTCCAGCGCTGCAGCGCCTGCGCGACCTCGTCCTGGGCGGCCAGCAGTTGCGCCAGGAGCACGCGATCGGACTCGCTGACGAAGGCCCCTGCCCGGTAACCGACCATGATCGTCTCGAGCGGATCGGACAGAACGAGCAGGTGGAGCTGCTCCGTTGCCTTCGACCGGACGGCAGGGCTCGGATGGGTGACGGCGGAGATCAGGATCCCGGCATCTCTCGTCTTGAGGACTTCGAACGTGCCTTCCGCGATTCCGCTCGAATCGGCCGTGGGGTGCAGCGCGTAGAGCGCCCGCAGCACGTCGACGTAGTCGAGCCAACGGGCCGTCGACATCACCTTCCGCCGCCGCTCCACGGAGAGGGACTCGAGTGCGTCGAGCAAGGGAGCCGAACCAGGCCTTCCCGACAGGATCCTCTCGAAGATCCCGCCGTCGGGATCGAGGAGAAGGGCCGAGACCGTCTCGGCGGAAACCCCCTCCAGCCCGAGCCCGAGGGCTCGGGCTCGCACGTCAGGTGACGGATCCCGCAGGGCGAGCTCCAGGTACTCGGCGCGTCTCTCCGGCGGAAGCAGCACCTTGGCCATGTCGGGGACCTCACGCCGCACCCGCTCGTCGGGCGAGGCCTGGGCGGCGAAGACGAGGCGAACGGCCAGGCTCGTGTCGTGCGCGGTCGTGGCCTCGCGCAGGAGCTCGGTCTGGATCCGGTTCCGCTGCCAGTCGGTCTCCCGGATCCCGGTGAGGTGCCGGTAGGCGTCGCTGGGGGCGAAGACCGCGGAGAAGAGCTCGGGATCCTGCCGGTCGAGCCCCAGGCGCAGGACGTCCAGGCGTCCCTGGCCCTGCTCGGCGTGAGCCTTGTGCACTCTCCCGCCCATGGCGAGCGCGTACGCATGCTCGCGCAGGACTCCCTCGGTGTGATTCAGAAGTGACTCGAGCGGCCAGATGGGACTCGTGACCTGGAGGGCGGCATCGAGGAGCGTGCTCTGGGTGTACCGGGTCTCCCGCCCCATCCTCTCGAGCAGCTCCGCCCTCTCTTCGGGATCGGAGGAGTGCGCCAGGCGAAGCAGACCGTTGATGCGCACGGCGACCTCGGGATCCTCGAGCAGGAGATCGAGCGCCGCGCGGAGCACGTCCGGCCACTTGGAGTTCGCGACCTGCTGCGCGATCTCCTCGCGGCGAGCCGGGGGAAGCGTCGGGAACACGGCCCGCAGTCGCTCGCCGACGGGAGTCTCGTGGCCCAGGATCGGGAAGGGCTTGGCCCCTCCGGGCATCTCGACCATCCAGGTGCCCAGGGCGTCGAGACCCTGGCGGGTTTGCGGGAAGGACTCCAGGAAGATGTCGAAGACCACGCCGGCGGTCGGGTGAGTGTTGTAGCGGAGAGCGCTGACGACGTTCGTGTCGACCTCTCCGTGCGCGAGGAGCGCGGGGCTTCGTTTCGCGATGATCGCGAGGGCGGCCATCGCGTCGTCCTCTCTTCGCGGAGCGAACAGCTCCATCAGCACGTCGTCATACTTCGTGGACTCGCCATGCGCGAGCGCCACCACCCGTTCGGGCAGGGGATCACTGCCGTACTTGGGCAGGGAGCGGAGCGCCCATCGTGCGGTCCGCTCGTCGCTCAGGAACGCCAGATCGACCAACTTCTCTTGATGTTCCGGATCGACCAACGTGCCCCAGTTCCTCAGGACGGTCAGCGACTCCCCCTGACGGCGGCACTCGGCCGCGATCTGCTCGGCGCTGAGGATTCGGAAGACCCCCTGGAAGTGCTTGGGCGTCAAGTTCGTGTTGCTGAGGTCGGCCAGGAGTAGGTTGCGCAGATCCTCCCGGGCCTTCTGCACCGTCTCCGACTCCGCGCCGCGTGGGGCGAGGGGGTTGTCGAGTGCTCCCCGTGCGCGGGGCGCCGCCTGGGTGTCGCCGTACTCCTCGACCACGCGGCCGAGCAACTCCTCGGCCACCTCGGCCTCGTCGCGCGCTCGCGCGATCATTCCCATGCGCCACAGGGCGCGGGCGACGAGCTCGCGGTCTCCCGCGCCGCCGAGGTCGACGCAGCGGCGATACGATCGCAGCGCCGCTTCCAGGTCCGCCTCCGCGGTCTCCTGGTACCAGCCCTCGACGTAGGCTTCGCGAGGGGTTTCGACGAGCGGATCCTGGATCGCGGGCACGAAGCAGGAAGCGAGAGCGAACGTGATTGCGGGCAAGAACATGGCGAACCTCCGTTTGCCTCTTCGACGAGATCAGGCTACGGATCCGTCCCGCAAAGTTGTCATATCGGTGTCACATCGCGGACACCTTCCCTTCACTCCGAATCGCTTCGCTCCGGAGGCGTGAACCGGTATCCGACACCGTGCACCGTCCGCAGGATGCGCGGATCGGCCGGGTCCTCCTCGATCTTCTTGCGCAGCTTGAGGATGAAGTTGTCGACGGTGCGCTCCGTGGGATACGCGCGGGGATCCCAGGCGAATTCGAGGAAGTCGCCGCGCCGCAGCGGCTCGTCGGGCCGCGAGAGGAAGAGCTCGAGCATGCGCGCCTCCGTATGTGAGAGCAGCGACTCCGTCTCCCCTCGCCACACGCGGAAGCGCCGCAGGGAGATACGCAGATCGCCGAAGACCACGTCCTCCGGAACGCTCGCGTCGCCTTCGTCCTCCTCGAGCTCGCGAAGCTGCGCCCGCGCGCGCGCGAGCAGCTCGGCCAGCCCGAACGGCTTGCGCATGTAGTCGCACGCGCCGAGATCCAGCGCGCGCACGATGTCCGCCTCGGCGTCCCGCGCGCTCACCACGACGGTGCGCGGCGGCGAGGGCAGCTCGGGCAGGACCCGCAAGAGGTCGAAGCCGCTCATTCCCGGGAGCATCAGGTCGAGCAGGAGGAGCCGGATTCCGCCCTCTCGCAGGCGTTCGAGGCCTTCCTCGGCGGTCGTGACGAGCTCGGCGGCGATCCCCTCGAACCGCAGGTTGTCGACCATCCCTCGACCCACCGCGGGATCGTCTTCGATGACGAGCACTCGACTCACGTCTCTTCCTCCGTCGTACGAACCTGCGGCAGGACGACGCGAGCGCGCGTCCCGCCATCGGTCGGGAACTCGAGGGTCAGCTCTCCCCCAAGCCGGCGCGCTCCCTCGCGCGCCAGGTACAGGCCCATGCCCGCGCCGCCGCCCGTGGCCCGGCTGCCTCGACCGCGCGCCCATCGCTCGAACACGCGGCCGCGTTCTTCCTTCGCGATGCCCGGCCCCCGGTCGCGCACCGTGGCGATCCAGGAGCCGTCGTCGACCTCCGCGTGCACGCGGATGCGGGCGGGCGTGGGGGAGTAGCGCACCGCGTTGTCGAGGAGGATCTCGAAGATGCGGCGCAGCTCTTCCTCGACCGCGCGAACGCGGACGACGCCCTTCGGCAGGTCGGCCTCGACGGAGCCTCCGTCCGGTTCGACCAGGCGCGCGAAGTCGGCGGCCAGGGCTTCGAGGACCGACGTGGGATCGAGGGGCGCGCGCTCGCGGCCGGACGTCCCCTCGCCACGCGCCGCCTCCGCGACCTGGTCGACGAGGCCGCCGAGCCGGACCGACTCGCGCTGGATCGTGTCGAGGTACTCGGGCACCGCCTCGGGGTCGATGCGGTTCTCGGCGAGCGACTCGGCGTACATGCGCAGCACGGTGAGCGGAGTCCGCAGCTCGTGCGTGACTCCGGCGATCAGGTCGCCTCGCATCGTCGCGAGTCGCCGGGCCTGGCGCTCCTGGCCGCGGAACGCGCGCAGGGCGAGGAGGGCGAGCAGGGCGTAGGCCGCGAGACCGGCGGCCAGCAGCCAGCGAGGATTCCAGGGCCCGAAGGGCGACGTCTCGGCGAGGACGATCTCCAGCGAGAGCGGGCCGAGGTCGACCGGCAGGCTCGGCGTGCGGAGCCCGCTCGCGGGCACGAAGGCGCCCGCCGCGTCTTCCTCGTCGACCTCGCGAGCGCGCTCCCCCTCGGGACCGCGCCAGGCGGCGAGCCACGCGTCCAGCCCCTCGATGCGGACCGCGTTGCCGTCCGGATCGCGCTCCACCAGGAACCACCCCGCCGGGATCCGGCTCAGGAGCGGCGTGGCGCCGGGCGCGGCCCGCGCCGATCGCTGGGCGAGCCACCGGCGCCACTGCGGCCGGCTCCTGCGCTCCGCGATCTCTTCCGCCAGGCGCCGCACTCGCGCATCGTCTTCGGGGAGAGGGCGAAGCGCGTGTCCCAGCAGCACGAGCTCCTCGAGGTCGGTGGCGCGCGTGTCGACCTCCTCCGTCCAGCGCGTCAACGCTTCCACCGCGGAGTCGACGCTCTCGATCAGCCGCCGCCGGTGAACGTCGGCCCACCGTTGCCAGGTGCTCGATCCCTCCTCGGCCAGGATCGTCACGCCTCGCTCGACCAGCTCGACGGCGCGCTCGGACCGGTCGAGGGCGCGCATCACGTCCGCCGCCTCGATCGCTCCGAGGGCCCGCGGGATCGGATCGGGATCCCGTATCGCGCCCTCGAGGGCCTCCAGCGCCTCGATCCAGCGCCCCTCGTCGGCTCTGGCGCGCGCGCGAACGAGACCCGGACGGGCGAAGACATCTCCCTGCGGCTCCGGGCGGATCGCGACCGGGTCGAGCTCCGGATCGCCCGCGTGGAGGGGGAAAGGCGTCGACGCTCTTCGTAGCGCATCCGAGTCGCCGCCGCCGTCCCGCCGCAGCTCGTCGAGATCCCCGGCGAGATCCGTGCCCAGCGCCGCGACGGCCTCGCTCCGGCCGAGCGCCCGGTGGCGCTCCTCCAGGGAGCGAATCCCGCGGAGACCGAGCCAGGCCACGAGCGGCAGCGGGCCTACGGTCAGGAGCAGGATCCCGGCGAGCGAACCTCGACGCTGCATGGCAACCCCCAGTCTGGCGCATGCGCGCGGGGATTTGTCATCCGTATGTCATTCTCGTGTCGTGACGCGGTCCGAGCGCTCGAATCCCGGAGAAACCCCTCGCCAGATTCGCGTCGACATCGGATAACTCCGGGGATGAGGGATAGCGTACGCCTGGCCTTCGGAGCGGCCGTCTCGATCGCGGCCCACGGTCTGCTCCTCCTCCCCGGGTTCTCCGCGGGGGGGGACCAGGCCGGCGTGTCGGCGGCCTCGCCTTCCCTCGAGGTGGTCGCCGTGGATCCGGAGCGGGTGAAGGAGATCCTGGAGCCGAGCGTGCGGCCCCCCGCGCCGTGTCTCGCCGGGGCCAACACCCCGCCCGCGCCCCGGGCTCTGCCGGAGTGGCCGACGTGGTCCCTGGAGAAGCCGGTCGAGTCCACCGAGCCGGAGTCGACGCGCCTGCTCGTCCTTCCCTCGATCGATGCGCATCGGATCGCCGCGAGCGCGGCTCCGGAGCTGCTCCGGCCGGTAATCGATCTTCCCGTGGTCGACGTCGTTCCCCTGCCTCCCCCGACGGCGAGCGGAGCGACCGGTCCTCCCCGGCTCGAGGACCTGACGGGCCTCGTCGTTCATCAGGAGCCCCTCGACTACCCGCTCCAGGCCGTGCGACGACACATCGAGGGCACGGTCTCGGTCGCCGTGCAGGTCGACGGCGAAGGCCGCGTCGAAGACGCGCGCGTGCTGCGGAGCAGCGGCAGCCGCCTGCTCGACCGCACCGCTCGCGAGAACCTCCTGCGCTGGCGCTTCGATCCCGCCGCCGTCGAGGCCGCGGGGCTCGGACACGTGTTCCGCCAGGACGTCCTGTTCGAGATCGACTAGGTTCGCCCCGGCCTACTCGCGGCTCGCTCCGATCACGCGGATCGCCATGGCCGTGGCGTAGGGGCGGCCCAGGCCGATGGTGTCGATCCAGGTGCCGTCGGGGCTGGCGCGCTTCAGGAGATCCTCGCGCAGGGAGCGCAGGCGGGCTTGCTTCTTGCTCCCCCCCAGCGCGATCACGGCCTGGGCGCCGTGCAGGTACGCGCAGGAGTGGAAGTAGCCGGAGAGCCCGTGCGGCGGCACCCAGGATGCGGTCAGGTTGCGCGGCGCGTCGAGGTGCTCGCGTCCGGCGAGGAACGCCTCGACGGCGGTCTCCAGGTCCTTCTTCGGGACGGCCTCCAGGCGCCACAGACCGAGCTCGGCCACGGGGCCCTTGCAGATCGACGCGTCCAGCTCCTCGAAGTTGCGCGGCTCGGGGTACGTGTAGGTGTAGCAGGCGGGGGCAACGCGCATCGCGAGCAGGGCGTCGCGCCCGCTCCCCAGCACGGCTTCGTCGACCTCGAAGCCGGCCTCCTTCGCGCGAGTCAATACCTCGAGAGCGATGGCGGTGTTGATGCTGTGGGCTCGGCCCTGGTCGGTCTCGGGCCAGCCCCCGAAACCGCCCTGCCAGGAGTCGCCGAATCGCTTGGAGTACGACCAGGCGCCGTTCGAGAGCTGACCGGCGGCCAGCCAGTCGATCGCGGCCTCGACCTCGGCCTCCTCGGCGCGCTTCGCGGCATGACGGTGAAGCTGCAGATCGAGGAAGTAGGCGGCGCTGAAGGAGTTGATACGTTCCGGCGCGAGGCCCTCGAAACGGTCGGCGATCCACCGGGCCGCGCGATCGGCCGCTTCCGTCTCGCCGCGTTGCAGCAGGGCGAGGGCACAGAGAGCGCTGATCCCGTCGCGGTGCTCCTCGAAGGGCGGGTGTCCCATGGGGAAGCTCCCGTCCTCGTACTGCGACTCGAGGAGGTAGCGCGTCGCCCGCTTCAGGATCGCGGCCTCGCCCTTCGGCGTGGGCAAGGGACCGAGCAGCTCGAAGCCTCCCACGAGCGCGGGAAAGGCGCGGCGCGCGCGGCACTTGAGCGCCCAGGGGGAATCGGGATGGTCCTTCTCGATGGCCTCGAGGAGCTCGGCCGCCTCCGCGATCGGCGCTCGAGCGGCCCGGTCGTAGCGCGCGGCGGGAGGATCCTGCCTCTTGGACATCCCGAACTTCTTCCCTCCCAGCCATTGGAACAGATCCCCGGGGTGCAGGGCTCCCAGGCGGGTGCGTGCGCGAAGGACCTCTCCTTCGGCGGACGCGACCAGGAGAGCGGGCGGTCGGGCTTCCAGGAGCTCGAGCCCCAGCGGATGGAGCGGATGACCCCCGAGCTCGTTCCCCTCGAGCTGCATGGCCACAACGCTGGGGGATACGCGCACCCGCACGGGCACGAAGGCCGCGCCGACGCGCGCGCGCAGGGCGGGGTGGCAGAGCGCGGTGGCGAGGATCAGGCGCTCCTGCTCGGTCAGGAGGGTGTCGCGGAAGGCGCCGGTGACCAGCACCAGGAGCTCGCGACCCTCCCGCTCGGCCCGCTCCAGGGCGTCGTCGAGGTCCTCGGCCCAGTCGAAGAGGGCGACCAGCTCCTCGTCGACCTTCGTCTGCAGGACCGAGTCGGCGCCCCCCACTTCCTCGAGGGGTCGGGAGGTGCGCAGCAGCAGGCCGTGGTTGGAGTCCGGATCCGCGGCCCAGACGCTCGCCACCTCGGTCACGTCGAGGCGCACGACTCCACCTTCGAGGGGAACCTCGATCTCCGCCACCGGCTGCTCCATGAAGGCCGGCGCCCGGGACCAGCTGGTCCTCCTTTCCGTCCAAGATTCCGTGAGCGGGTGAACGGCGACGGGGAACGGCTCGCGGGGAGCGGTCGAGGAGGGGTGGGCGTTGAGGACCAGGGTCGCCCGAACGATGGCGGTGCCGCCTTCGATGGGGAAGTGCAGGAGCACTCGGTTCTTCTCTCGGCGATCGACGGAGAGCTCCGGGAGGTGGCCCCAGGCTCCCTCGGCGAGGTACTCGATCAGGACCGAGTCGCGATCGGCCACCAGGGACTTGGACGCTCCCCCTTCGAGCTCGAGCTCCAGCATCGGAGGATTCTCGGTTTCCCGGCTGTCGAAGTAGATCCAGGCCATCGGATCTTCGTCGATCGAGGGAAGGGGGCCGGCGGCAAGGGTGAGCGCGAAGAGAGCCGAGAGCGCGGTCATGCAATCCTCCAGGAGGGCGAGGTTCGGGAGCCGGAATCCAGGATACTCCTCTCGACTCTCCCGGTTACCCGGACTCCGCGTCCCAGGAGCCCGCCCCGGCTTCCGAAAGCCCGGAAAGTCTCCGTTCGCTCACTTCTCGCGCCCGATACAGCCGTTACGGTCTCGCGCTTCTCGACCCATGATCAAGACCCGAAAACGCCCCGAGGAAGACTGCCCCATCGACCCGCCCCGCGGGCCCCATCCCGGGGCCTTGGGCGTAGCGGGTCGGGTGGGCGTGGCGCTCGTCGCCTTCCTCCTCGTGCACCTGTTCCTGCGGGCCATCGCCTCGCCGGGCGGGGGGGGGACCGTCGGATCGAAGATCGAGCACTACGAGCAGAATGCGGCTCTCTACGACACGGTCTTCATCGGGACGAGCCACGTCTTCCGCTCGTTCGTGCCCGGTGAGTTCGACCGGATCATGGCGGAAAACGGCGAGGCGTCGAGCTCGTTCAACCTCGGGATTCAGCTTCCGAACCAGGCCGAGCTGCACTACATGCTGCGCCTCGTCCTCGACGAGGGCGGGGACCACCTGAAGCGCGTGTTCGTCCAGTACTACGCGCTCACGCCCCAGATCGATCCCGAGCAGGCCTTCATCGCTCGCAACGTCTACTGGCACGACTGGGAGGGGACCCTGCTCTCGATCGACCGCGCGTGGGCGGTCGACGAGGCGACGCCGGGAGGGATCGAGCTCGCGGTCAATCAGAAGCGGCGACACGCCGTGCTGGCCATCCTCGAGCGCCAGTTCCCTTCCCGGTGGTACCTGAGCCGCGAGCACTTCCAGCACTGGATCAAGCGCGAGCTGCTGGTCGCTCGCAACAAGGACGTGGCGCGAGGTTTCCTCGGTCGGCCGCACGGAATGACCGCCCGGTGGGGGGTGATGCGAGGGTACTACCCGCTGGAGGTCGACGGCGCATACCGCGCCCGACACGGCCACCCCGACAACGTCATCCTCCTACGCCGCCAGGACTTCCTGGACCGACACGACGAGTACCTCGCGCACGTCGAGCGGCTGCGGACGGAGGACGTGGTCTGGGGGGATCAGGAGTGGATGGGCTCCGGGGTCGAGCGGTTCTCCGACCTCGAGGTCTACCGGCGAATGGTCCGGGACGCGCGGGAGGCGGGGGTCGAGATCGTCGTCGTCGTCATGCCCTCGAACAGCTGCGACCGTCCCTTCGAGGAGGCGATGGAGCGGGAGCTCGGCGTGCCCGTGCTTCGCTACAACCTCCCGGACGCGCATCCCCGGCTGTACGACACCGAGCTTCGCTACGACTCGGGGCACCTGACCGAGGAAGGCGCTCTGGAGTTCACGCGGACCTTCACAGAGGAGTACCGGTCGCTGCAAGGCGATCGGTGATCGGCGTTCCGTGATCTTCACCGTATCCCGATTCCTGATCTTCTTCGTGATCGCGCTCTGCGTCTACTGGGCGCTTCCTCGCAACAGGCCCCGGAAGCTCTGGCTCCTCTTCCTCAGCTACGTCTTCTACGCGTCCTGGGATTGGCGGTTTCTGTGGCTGATCCTCTCCTCGACCGTCGTCGACTTCCTCGTCGGTCGCGCGCTCGAGCGATCGGAATCGAAGGGCCGGCGCAAGCTCCTGGTGGCGCTGAGCCTCTTCGTGAACCTGGGCTTCCTCTGGTGGTTCAAGTACTTCAACTTCTTCGTCGACGCGGGGACCGGTCTCCTCCACGTCTTCGGATGGGAGGGCGACGGCGCCCGATCCGGCCTGAACATCATCCTCCCCGTCGGCATCAGCTTCTACACCTTCCAGACGCTGAGCTACACGATCGACGTCTACCGGCGGAAGATGAAGGCGGTGCGGAGCTTCTCCGACTTCGCGCTCTTCGTCGGCTTCTTCCCCCAGCTCGTGGCGGGGCCGATCGTGCGCGCCACGCACTTCCTGCCCCAGCTCGTCGACAAGAAGCTCTTCCGCGACGTGAACGTCCGGGCCTGCCTGACGCTGTTCTTCTTCGGTTTCGTCAAGAAGGCGGTCATCTCGGACAACATCGCCCCGATCACCGACCAGGTCTTCGCCAATCCCGGTCTCTACGACCAGCTCGGCAACTGGATCGGGATCCTGATGTGGCACGTCCAGGAGTACTGCGACTTCTCGGGGTACTCGGACATGGCCATCGCGACCGCCGGGCTCCTGGGCTACAAGCTGCCGATCAACTTCAACTTCCCGTACTTCGCGAAGAACATCAGCGAGTTCTGGCGACGCTGGCACATCACCCTGTCGACGTGGTTCCGCGACTACCTGTATGTGAGCCTCGGCGGGGGCCGGGGAGGCGTGTATCGCGGCATCATGACCGGCTGCGCGACGATGCTCCTGGTCGGCGTGTGGCACGGTGCGGGCTGGCAGCACGCGGGCTTCGGCATCCTGATGTGCGGAGCGATCATCATCGCGCGCCTGTGGGGCGAGTGGGTGCCCAAGGGAACCCTTCCGCGGCGCCTCGCGACCCTGCTCGGCCCCCTGATCATCAACTACTTCCTGTTCATCAACTGGATCGTCTTCCGCGCGGAGAGCTGGGACAAGTGCATGGCCCAGTTCAAGATCTTCTTCTTCCTCGATCGCGGGGGCCCGGAGTCCATCCACACCGGGTGGCTATGGCTCTTCATCACCTTCGCGGCCGTCCAGATCGTGCTGTTCTACAAGCTCTATCCGAAGCGACTGACGAGGGTGAGCGACTACACCTGGGCCGCGGTCTTCGGCGGCGCGACGGCCCTCGTCCTCGCCATGATGGCCACGGACTACCAGCCGTTCGTCTACTTCCACTTCTAGCAGTTCATCCCCCCGTCGATGGAGATGACCTGGCCGGTGATGTAGCCCGCGAGGTCGGAGAGGAGGAAACCGATGAGGGCCGCGACCTCCTCGGGGCGGCCGACACGGCGGAGCGGGACGATCTCCTTGACGTGCTCGAGGGGGAAGTCCTTCAGCATGTCGGTGTCCGTGAAGCCGGGGGCCACGCCGTTTACGGTGATCCTCTTCTTCGCGAGCTCCAGGGCCAGGGACCGAGTGGCGCCCACGAGCCCCGCCTTGGTCGCGCTGTAGTTCACCTGGCCGTAGTTGCCGATGACCCCCGCGACCGAGGACAGCGAGACGATCCGGCCTCCGTCGCGGAGCTGGATCATGGGCATGATGAGGGGCTGGACGACGTTGAAGAAGCCGCCGAGGTTCGTGCGCACGACGAGGTCCCAGTCGTCCTCGGTGAGCGTCGCGAACTTGCCGTCGCGGTTGATGCCCGCGTTGAGCACGACTCCCCAGAAGGCGCCCTTCTCCTCGACCTCCGCCTCCAGGATCTTGCGGGCCTGCTCGCGGTCGGAGACGTCGAACGGCAGCGCATACGCCTTTCCGCCGGCCTCCTCGATGCTCGCGAGGGTTTCCGCGGCCGCCTCCTCGTTGGCGACGTAGTTGACCGCCACCTCGAAACCGGCTCCCGCCAGCTCCTTCGCCACCGCGCGCCCGATCCCTCGGCTCGCGCCCGTCACCAGCACTCTTCTCGTCATGCGTTCCTCCTCGCGCTCGACGGCGCGTCCTCCATGAGAGAGGTACTACCGACCGCCGGCCAGCCGATCCAGGACTTTGCGGATGTCCGAGATCGACGGCGCTCCCGAAATGGTCTCCATGACCCGGCCGGTCGGGTCGGTGATGACCGTCACGGGGAGCTTGCCGTCGGGGTGGGTCTCGAGGACGTACTCCCGGACCGCCTCGCGGTCCTCGGGGGGCAGACCGACCAGGAGCCGGTAGCTGGGCGTGTGCTCGTGGGCGTAGGCCTCGAGCTCCTCGCGCGTCACCTCGGGATCGATGCAGATCCCGAGGAACGCCACCCGCTCGCGGAAGATGTCGCGCAACAGGTCGAGGCGGACCGGCTCGGCATTCCGGGGCCGGTCGGTGGTCATGGCGATCAGGACGAAGAGCTCGTGGACGAAGCCCTGTCCGTAGAGGGACAGGGACAGGGTCTTGCCCTCACCGACTCCCGGCTCGCGAGCGGCGGCCGCATTGCGAAGGTACGGATCGAAGTGGAAGGCTCCCACGCCCCCCGGCGCCTGGGCCGGATTCTCGTAGACCGTCACCAGCGTGCCCACGGGCGCGCCGTCCAGCACCTGGACCTTGCCTCCCGGCCAGCGCACGGTGAGGCGGTCGGCGGTGTCGGCGTCCCCGAGTCCCACGAGGAGGGTCGACGAGCTCTGCGCCGACCGGCCATTCCCGCAGCGGAGCTCGCGAACCAGGGTGCGGCCCGCGACCTCGACCGCGATCGATGCACCGTATCCGCTGCGGTTGCTCCACTCGGCGGAACCGGTGTTCCGGTGGTTGCCGCCCACGAGCCGGATCGCGATCATCCTCGCGCGGAGGTCTCCCCGCGGATCGGTCTGGCCCAACCGGTTGCGGAAGAGCTGGAACGTGGGTGCGCTCGCGCTGGCGAGGACGATGTCGACCCAGCCGTCGCGGTCGAAGTCGAGCGTGCCGAACGCCCGGCCGTCCCCGCGAGCGGCCAGCCCGGAGACCGCGCCGAGCTCGTGGAACTGCTCGCCCTCGCGGCTCAGGAACACGCAGTTGGTCTGAGCGCCGGCGAAAGACCCGTCGGGCAGAGCATCGGGGAAGCCCTCCGCGGGCAGATCGATCTTCGCCTGACCGCGGGGCCGCATGTCCGGGTGACTGCGGACGATCGCGCGCCAGAAGAGGCTCTCCCGCTCACCGTTGTCGGTCCTACCGCTCGGAGCGGTGTAGCGCCCGTTCGGAGCGTAGACGTCGAGCCAGCCGTCGTTGTCGAGGTCGACGAATCCGCTCGCCTGGGACCAGCCGGCCTCGGCCAGGTGCAAGCCGGGACCCGCGAGGGACGAGGCCCTCTCGAACCGTCCCCCCTCGTTTCGCAGGAGCGAGTTACCGCTCGCGAGGGCGAAGAAGCGCGCGTCGCGCTTGCCGAGCCCGCTCAGGACGCGCCGCCCGACGTGGCTGAAGGAGTTCGAGACGTAGAGGTCCTGGTCTCCGTCGGCGTCGAAGTCTCCCCAGGACGCCCCGCCCGCGAAGCCGATGTTCTCCGCCTTCGCCCGCGCCGTGACGTCGACGAAGACGCCTCCCTCGTTCCGGAACAGGTTGCACGGAGCGCATTCGTTGGCGACGTAGGCGTCGGGATCGCCGTCCTGGTCGTAGTCGGCGAAGGTTGCCTGGGTCGTGTTCCGGAAGACGCGCATCGCCGACGTATCGTCGATCGTGAACCGCCCGTTTCCCTCGTTGCGAATCAGCAGGTTCGGCGGCCCGACGCGGTCGAGGAGGGGGTGCCCCTGTTCCTTCAGGCACCGGCGATAGAGCTCGCGAGCGTCGCGGTCGGACAGGTATTCCGTGAGCAGCCGGCTGTCGAGGCCTTTCCGGCCGGCGGCGCGGACCTGCTCCGCGATGGCCTCCGCGGCGTGGGTTCCCACGTAGAGGTCCAGGAGACCGTCCTGGTCGTAGTCGACGGCTGTCGCCGTGGAGACGAAGAGGGGCAGCCATTCATCGAACGCGTCGGTCGAGCGATCCACGAAGAAGCCGCCCTCGTTGACGAAATAGGCGCTGCGAGTCAACGAGCGACCGAGGAACAGATCGTCGTCACCGTCGTTGTCGAAGTCCGCGAAGACCGCGATCGTCGAGTGATCCTCGAGATCGAGCCCGATCTCGGCGGCGACCTCGGTGAACGTCCCGTCGCCTCCGTTTCGGAAGAACTGGTTCTTCCCGTAGCGCGGCATCGCGTAGAAGTCGTCGAAGCCGTCGCGATCGACGTCGACGACGCTGACCGAGGGATTCTCACTCGTGGCCACGTGATGGAAGAAGGGGGGAGGGACGGTGCCCGCCTCGGCGTCCGTCTCCACGATCGCGGCCCGGGCGATCATCTCCTGCGCCACGTTCCGCCGGGCGTCGGCGAGGGCCTGGGGATCGGTCACGGCCTGCCCGAGGTCCTCCTCGAAGAGGACCAACGGAGCCTCCGTGGTCTCGAAGCTCTCCAGCTCGATCTGCGAGATTCGCCACGGGTTCTCGGGCGTCCCTCTCCAGTGCACGGCCGGTGGAATCGACGGCGTGCGCTCCCACTCGATGAAGAGGCGCCCCCGCGCCTCGACGTTGCCCCTGTCCTTCAGCCGACCGAAGGCCCGCAGGTTCACTCGGCCCCTCCACCGGGAGAGCGCGTCGTCCGTGAAGTCCCCCTCGACGAGAGCGAACTCGCCGCTCTCCAGGTACATCACGCTCTTCAGGAAGGTCCCGAGGACGTCGAGCCCTTCCCTCGGCACGTCGCGGGCGTCCTTCTCGATCCCCCAGCGTCGGACCGCGACCCCCGCGGACTCGAAGGAGCGCATGAGCACGGGAGCGCGCCGCGGGAGGAGATCGCGGATCGTCACCTGGTCCGCGAACAGATACAGGGTGTCCACGTCGGGCATCTTCAGGTTGGCCAGGGGGCGGTGCAGGTCCTCGAGCCGGGGCCACTCGGCCTCGATGTGGAGCTCCTCCGCGTCCTCCAACCGCTCGAGCTCGGTTCGCAGCAGGGCTTCCGAAGCAGACTCGACGATCCCCTTCGCGCGCAGGGTTCCCCAGATCCCCCCGACCCAGATCAGGGTGAGAGTGACGCCGAGGAACCACCGCAGGAACCGCGGGAACCGGAAGGGGCGCCATCCTCCCAGCAGGCCCAGTCCGAGCAGCACGCACGCCGCCTGGAAGAGCCAGATGAGCACCAGGCTGCCCACCGATGAGACGTGCATGTCCCCCGCCCCGAGCCAGGCGAGGGACCACTGGTTGACGAGCAGGCCAACGAGGACGAGCTGGAGCCCCAGCGTCCTTGCGGTGGCCCTTCCTGAGGGGTTCTCGTTCATGGCGAAGGGATGGTGCCAGGTAGTCGGAATCCCGCGTCCGCAGGGGCGGCTCCGATCCGCACGAGATCGGATCGGTCACCGTCCAATCTAGTGTCCCTCCCCCCGCACCGTCACGTCATTATTCGATCGGCGCGCCGCCGAGCTCCCGGGGAGCCGGCGCGCCGCACCTCAGTCGCCCAGCGCGCCGGCGATCTCCTCGATGGAAACGCCGAGCAGCTTCTGCGCGATCGGATCCAGCGACTCGGCGGGACCCTGCAGGTGGAACGTGCGGTGCACGTGGGTGGCGGACGCGCCGGGCTCGAGGGCCAGAGCGGGCGAGGACGTCTCGAGCTCGTAGAACGGGCCGAGCTGACCGCCGTCGTCGAGCGGGCCGTCGTTGTAGCTGTTGACGACGTCGCCCGCGAAGGGCTCGTCCTGCAGCTCCCACATGGAGTTCACGTATTCCGCCGGTTGGTCCGGCAGCGTGTACTGCACGAGGGTGAGCACCTGGCTCGCGGAGTCGTAGCTGCCCGCCACCGGGAGCACGTAGACCGGCCCCACGCCGATCTTGCTGCGGCACTGGCCATCGCCGCTGAAGTAGAGCACGCCCTCCGCGGGCTTCACCACGAGGCGCTCCGCCGGCACCTTGCCGAAGTAGGCGTCGTTGACGATCTGATCCTGGGGAACGTCGGCCGCCTTGAAGGGGACGACGACCGTGGTCGTCGGCGAGGGATTGAACATGCCCAGGATCCAGATCGAGAGCAGTCCCTTGTCCTTGGTCCAGCCCTCCGTGCCGGTGTTGGTGACGCGGTTGTCGGACTGGTAGGCGACGTACTTCACGTCGCTCGGTATCGGCGTGCCCAGGAGCGACTCGGCCGCGGTCTTGTCGAGCAGACGGATGACGCGAGTGATGTCGATATCGAAGGTGAAGCCCGAGTAGTTGACGATCTGCGCGGGCCGGTTGAGCGTGACGGAGCTCTTCGTCTCCTCGGCGACCTCCCATGCGCCCCAGTCGATGGGCTCGGGGGTCTGCCAGACGTCGAAGACGAACTCGCTGCTCTCCGGGAAGAAAACGGAGAACTGCCCCCCCTCCGGGCCGAGCCAGAAGCGGTCCTCGCCCCCGAAGGGGTTGATGTGCTCCATCCGCTCGCCCGAGGCGATGAGCTCGCGATTGATCCAGCCGAAGCTGATTCCCGCGTCGCCGGCGGCGGTGCTGGTCATCACCTTGCCCTGGTACTCGGGGGCGACGACGATGCTGGCGTCGCCGGTGTCATCGCTCAGCACGATGACGTCGGTGTGGGACTCGAGGAACTTCAGGTCGTCGCCGAACGTGCCCCCCTCGGCGCACTCCTCGGGACCGCTGCATCCGGTCATGCACGTGAGGAACAACATGGCGGCGAGCAGGGAAACGACCGCGATGCTCGAGGCATCACCCGTGTGCGTGGCGTAGTCGAACATGGCTCATTCTCTCGTGCATGGTTGTGGGTCGGCCGTCCGGGCGAGCCCGGGACAGCAAGCGCGATCCAGGATCCGACGATGTTACCCGCCGCCGATCGTCATTGCACCGGCGTCAAGCGGACGCAGTCCAGGCCGAAGAAGGACCGGCTGCCCTTGGAGGCCGGGTTGCCGCCAACCACCTCGCATCGCAGGATCAGGGCGCCGTCCTTCGCCTCGTGGACGCCGAGATCCAGCGCCCCCGTGGCGGTCACCTCGTCGTCGAGGAGATCGACCTCCACGTCCGTGGGCTTTCCGTTGATCGAGAAGGACACGATGCCGTAGTCCCACGACCTGGTGGCGAACACCTCCACCTTCCGCGGCCCCGAGCCCTCCGCGGGAACGCGCAGCTCCACGAAATCCCCGACCTTCTGGCCTTGAATCCAGAGGTGCTGGTCGCCCGACCATAGCCCCGGTCCGTGCCCGCCCTGGGGCCCCATCGGGATTCCCTCGGTGCGGCCGACGATCTCCAGCTTCTCGCACTCGAGCGCGCCCTCGATCTTGAACGGCGGAGGCAGGGGCGGGGGATCGAGCAGCCCGCGCGCGGCCTCCTCGGGGGCCGGGCCGCGGTTCGTGGACGCGCCGGGGAAGGCGTAGAAGTACGTTGTCGCCGCGTAGCCCTCGTCGCACTCCTTCCAGTGCCAGACCTCCATGTCGAACTTGAACGAACGCGTGAAGGGGATCCCGTCGAGCGCTCGCACGCGCGAGATCAGGGTGTGGCCGAAGTTGTTCGGCCCGTCGCAGCGGGGCTGGTTGTGGAAGGGAGCCTGGAAGGGCTCGGGGGAACACCAGGCGTAGCCGTAGTAGTCCTCGGTGCCCGTGCCGAAGTGCGAGGGAAAGCCCTCGCCGTCGACGTAGATCTTCTCGTCGCCCTCGCCCCACCAGGTCTTCACCGGGTTCGCGACCGCGAGGTTGTCGCCGACGAACACGCCGCGGCCCTTGATGTCCACGTAGTTCCAGTCGTGCATGGGGCGCGTGTGGATCGGGTTCTGCTGCCGCCAGGTGGCGTGGAAGTGCATGGTGCGGTCGTCCCACCGGTATGCGGTGTCTGCAAGAATCCCCATGCGCAGCTCGACCGGGGAGGTGCCGAGATTCAAGAACTCGACTTGAAACGACTCCCGAAAGGGCATCGGCCATCGACAGAGCATGGTCCCATCGCTGCGCACCGTCCTCCACCAGTCTTGAAACGGAGTCAGGCCGGCTCCCGTGCCGAAGAAATCCCCGAGGGGACACCATACGGTCTCCTCGCCATCGAAGGTCATGCGCAGCACGACGGTGCGCAACGCCTGCTCCAGATCCGGGCTCTTGACCATCACGCCAAAAGTATCCACGTATCCCGATCCTCCGCAGGGGATGCTCTTCCGTGTGCCGGGGGGGATGGTCATCGGCGCCGGCCACTCCGTCGGGTCATCGAAGAAGAGCGTGGGCGAGGCGAGCTCCTTCTGGACGGCGTCGAGCTTCTCCTTCGCCGCGTGGAACGCGTCCATGCTGAACGAGTCCACCGCGGTGCCCGCCTCGTAGGTTCGGTAGTTGACCTGGTAGTAGAAGTCGCCCGCGTCGCTCGTCATCTTGCAGTGCTTTGCGTAGGGGATGGGCAGGTAGAGGTTCCACCCCTTGGAGCGTTGCGCGGAGAGCGGCTTTGCCACGACGCCCGTGCCGCCCAGCAGCTCGGTCATAGGTCCCTCGATAACGGGAGTCGTCGATCCGTCGAGATAGACCCGCAGGTTCCCCTGGGGGTTGGCGGACCAGATGCGCACGACGGCCCCGGGGCCGTCGATGTCCATCATCACCCCCTCCATGCGCCCGGCGTTCTCCTCGCCGCGCAGGTACTGGCCGCGATCCGCGGTCGCGAACCCCCCGTCGTGGTCGTCGGCGGTGACCGACTTGCGGTCGTAGCTCGAGAACTGCCGGCAGGTGTAGCTCGGCGCGGGGAACCGGGCGAACGCCTCGCGGTCGACCATCTCGTCGAGGAGCGAGCTGAAGTCGATCCCGTCCTGTGGCGCGGCGAGCGCGGCGGAGGAGATCGAGGAAACGACGACCAGCGACGACAGAAGTCCAGACCACTTCATCACGAGACCTCCTTGGGCTATCGGGGCGAATACGGTAGCGAGAATTCGCCGGGTGCGCCTCCCCGAACCGGCGAGACTTCTCCCCGTCCCCGAAACCGCCAAGGGAGGGCGCTCAGAACTTCTTCCGGTAGACGTGGCAGTAGGGCGTCGCGCCCTTCCGCTCGTAGTAGTCCTGGTGGAAGTCCTCGGCGGGCCAGAAGGTCCCCGCCTCGCTGACCCTCGTCACCACCTCGTGGCCCTTCTCGCGCAGGGTGGCGATGAGCTCCTCGGCGATCCGCTTCTGCTCCGCGTCTACGTAGAAGACGTGCGAGCGGTACTGCGTGCCGACGTCCGGCCCCTGGCGGTCGAGCTGCGAGGGATCGTGGGTTTCGAAGAAGAGCTGGCCCAGGGTCGTGTAGTCCGTCTCCCGCTCGTCGAACAGGACCTCTACCGCCTCCGCGTGCCCCGTGTCGCCGCGGCACACCGCCTGGTAGTCGGGATTCTCCACGTCGCCGCCGATGTAGCCGCAGGAGGTGGCCAGGACTCCCGCGGCCTGGCCCAGGTAGTGCTCGGTTCCCCAGAAGCACCCGGACGCGAAGATGGCCCGCCCCACGTGCTCCCGCGGTACGAAGTCCATGGAGATCGAGTTCACGCAGTGGCGGACGTTCTTCGCGGTGATGCGCTCTCCCTCGAAGACGTGTCCCAGGTGTCCGCCGCACCGTTCGCACAGGATCTCGACTCGCATCCCGTCCGCGTCGGACACGCGCCGCACCGCGCCGTCGATCTCGTCGTCGAAGCTCGGCCACCCGCAGCCCGATGGGAACTTGTCCTCGGAGCGATACAAGGCCGCGCCGCACTGCCGGCAGGTGTAGAGCCCTGCCTCCCGGTGCCCTTCGTACTCGCCGCTGAAGGGCATCTCGGTTCCCTTGTGGACGATGACCCTCTCCTCTTCGGGGGTCAGCTCTCGATGGCGTCTCGTCTCGAATCCCATCTCGGTGTTCATCCGGTGGTGGCCCTCGGAGGCGATGGCCACCTCGCGCCGGCCGCCCTCGCAACCGAGGGCGAGCCCGACCAGGATCGCCAGGGCCGTCGACATGCTTCTCATCACCGTCCTGCCATTCGAGAGCGGCGTCGACATTCGACGGGTTTTCCGGGTTTTCGGCCGAGCGGGCGCGTTCAGGGCAGCACCGTCGTCCGCAGACCGTTCGACAGGACGAAACCCTCGTAGTACGTGCTCGCCATCATCCGGCTCGGATCGCCGGGATCGACGAGGGAGGATCCGTCTCGCTGGATTGTAAGGCCGTTTCGGGATCTTGGGGCCTCGACCGCGGGGGGAGAGCCCTCGGCTCGGCCGGTAGCGGGCAAACTCGAGGAAATCTGGCCGGTCTCGGGGCCCGATGACCATGACCGGGTGGAACCTTCTCGGGACGCCATGCGCACTCACCTCCACCCGCTTCGACTCGCCGGCCAACGACGACACCGGGGCGATTGGATTCCGCGCTCGTCTCACCGGTGGTCCAACCCATTCCCCCCTCTTGCGCGCCGTTTTCGGCTGAAACGATGAAGTCATCAGGTCCGAGGGAGAATTCGTCTCCGCACCAGATCCGGAGGGAACCCATGACGCCCCCGTCACGCGCTCGCCATTCGGCAGCTCCCGCCGTTCTCCTCCTTCTCGCCATCGGGTGGCTCGGGGTCTTCTCGCCCGACGCGGCTCATGCCGGACCATCGGATCCGGGACGCACGCAGGGTGCGATCCAGGATCCGCAGGACCTGGAAGTCCGCGTGGCGCAACGGGCGCTGGTCGAGCTCCCATACTTCGCAACCCTCTTCCCCGCGGATCCGGACAACCCCATCCGGGCGGATCGAGACCACAGAACCATCGAGTTCTTCCTCGGGCAGAAGGAGGCGCGCGAGACGATTCGGTACCCGAAGATCATCGCCAACTACGTCAACACGCAGACGCAGCCGCCGCAAAAGGTCCTCGAGGAGGAGCAACGCGGGACGGTTGATTTCTACATCTTCGCCACGAAGGTCAACGTCCTGATCGACGCCAAGCCCAGATTCCCCCGATGGCAGGTGACGGCACGCGAGCTGGCCGCGAAATACAACCAGGAACAGGAAGAGATACGACGGCGCAATGCGGGCTCGGGGACGCGAGTTGTCTTCACGCACAAGCGCCCCCTGCCCGGACAGACCTGGGACGACTACAAGATTCCGTCGGAGGCCCATCTCTACGCGGTGGCGGAGGATCGGGACTACCTCGGCGCTCGGGGCGAGATGCTCGCATACCGGAACCGGGGCGTGCTCCCCGGCTATCCTCTCGAGTACTACAACGACTGGGTCTACCGCGTCATCCGCGGTGATCTCGAGACCAAAGTCGAGGCGAGGGCGAAGCTCGTGCGGGGGAACGACGAGGTTTGGCTCCGGATCCAGTGCGACATGACGAGGAACGTCGGCCGCTCGGACCGAATCCTGTCGGTGGACCAAGCGGACGCACTGATGCGCGCTCTCGTGAAGATCCTCCTCGAGGAGATGGGGGAGAGCGTGCCCATCCCCCCTGACCCCGACTCCGATCCCGACCCCGACCCGGACCCCGATCCCGACCCGGACTCCGATCCCGACCCGGACCTCGACCCAGACCCCGGGCCGGTCGTCGATCCGCCCGAGCGCGTGCTGACCATCTCCGAGCGAATAGATCAGTTGGACGCGGCCTTCAAGGGGATCGAGGACATCCTCCAAGGGTCACTCCTCCTCGTGGCGGCGACCACGCAGGCGATCGGGGAGCAGACCCGCGAGGCCCGCAGCCTCTCCCGCGCCCTGCAGAACGAGGAGCTGAGCGATTCGGAGAAGGACGCGATCCGTGAGCGGATTCGCAGTCTATCGCGATCGATCGAGGTCCTCGAGGGGGACCGCGAGCAGCTCGCCCTCGAGTCACGCCAGGTGATGGAGCATCTCCTCGAGAAGATCCGGGACCAGTACCGCGAAGGGACCTGGGGGAACTCGGACTTCAACGCGTATGTGCGGGTCCTCGCGGCCGAGGAGCGGAGCGAGCTGTTCCACGGACAGCTGCTGCTCGCCAGCAACGATCTGGATCGCCTCGATGCCTACGCGAACAAGCTGCAGGAGGCGGAGGCCGGTACGATCACGCGCAAGAATGGCTTCTACCTGGAGGCGTTGGGACACCTTCGCCGCGGCCGGCTCGTCCAGGCGGTCGATCTCTTCCGCACCGTCCGACGGATGGGTTACGTGACGGAGGGGACGAAGTACGAGGAGATGGAGATCGTGGCCGAGGTCGAGATCCTGAAGGCCATGCAGGAGCAGACGACCGCCTCGCGCCTCGGCTTTCACGAGAACTTCGATAACTGGCTTGCACAGAACGCCGAGATCGGCGATCGGGATCCGAACGCCACCTGGACCGATGCCTCGTTCTGGCAGGATCGGGCCGACTGGTGGGTCGACGGCATCACCTGGATGAGCTACTACCGCCAGGTACAGGGCACGCTCGCCATCCTCCCCGAGAGCATCGTCGGGGAGACGGAGGCGATGGCGCGCGCCCGCGAGGTCGGAGACGTGCACGACATCATGGCGCTCAAGCACGTCGGACTCGGCATGATCATCGGCCTTCGCAAGAAGGGATACACGCTCGCGACCATCCAGGACATGTCGACCGACCAGTTCCGCGCCGCCTTCAAGGAGTCGTGGGATCGTGACATGCCCCCCGAGGAGGCGCGCCTGCGGCTGCAGGCGGTGCAGGCGGCCTTCGAGCTGGAGGACCTGCAGACCCTTGCGAGCGACCAGGTCCTCGCGACCGGTGATCTGAATCTCTCCAAGGATCTCGTGGATCGGATCGAGAACGAACACCTCGGCTACCGAGCGGCGGACTGGGCAGGTTGGTTCGGCGACGTGATGGTCACGCCCGGGACGGTCTTCATGATCTTCGCGCCGATGTCGAAGTTCTCCGTGGCGGTTCGCGCCCCGTGGAACGCGGCGGCGATCCAGGAGCTGAAGTCGGTCCACACGGTCGCGGAGGTGTTCCAGGCGAGCGCTCCGTACACCTGGGCGGTGCGGAAGCTCGCCCAGTCGCGCATCGGGGCAGCGCTGCTCGCGACCTCGGCCCAGGCGAGCCGGTTCGCGGACCAGGGGAAGCTCCAGGCCGCCTCCGTCTTCGTGACGGAAGTCACCGCCCAGATGGGGGCGTCCTTCACGATCGGTCATTCCCTCGGTCCAGAGGCGCAGTTCTTCTTCGACATGTTCGTCAGCATGGGGGGCGCGGACACCCGGACGCTCGGTCGCACGGTCCAGCGGCTCGGCATGCAGCGAACGCACCTGCGAACCCTGGCGTCGAGGACCCGCTCCGCCGCCGATCGCGCCCTCCGGGAGGTCGAGGAAGTCGGCCGGATGTCGCGGAAGCTGCGGGAAGCGGTGGAGGAGAGCGCCGGACCGGAGGCTCTGCGGGGCCTGCGGAACGATCTCGAAGCGCTGCCCGACATGCCGCCCGAGTTTCGTTCGAAGCTCCAGGCGGCGCTCGAACAGGCGGAGGGGGGCGCAGGCCTGGATGCCGTCCGCCGGACCCTCGACGATCTCGACAACCTGCGCATGGCGAGGGCGGAGCAGGTGCGCAATGCGAAGCAACTCGCCCGCGACTTCGACGGCCTGGCCGAGTCGCTGCCGGACGCCCCACCGCGCGCGCGACCCGGCTCCGAAAAGACTGTGCCTCCCGACGCGGACGCACCGTCGCCGGCGCAGGCGGCCCCGGATCGTCCGCCGTCGCCGAAGGCGAAATACGATCCCAACGATCTCAACGAGCTCGCGCGTCGCGGGGATCGACGCATGATGCAGGGGCGCTTCGACGAGGCGGCCGACGCCTACGATGCGCTCCTCGCCCAGGGCAGGATGGGCCAGACGACCGAGGACATCATCCGCGCGAAGCGCGACGCCGCGAGACGGGCAGCGCGGCTGAAGGCGAGGATGGACACCCCGGCCGAGGAGCTCGTCGATGACTTCAGCGACGCCCTCGAGCGCGAGGTCAGGGAGGCGATCAAAGCGGGGCGGTACCAGCAGGCCGGCGTGAAGCCCACCGCTTCCTCGCCCCGCGCCATCCTCGGCAAGGACAACAAGCCGATCGCGTACTTCAAGGAAGCGGAGCTTCGGGTCGATGACGGGGTCACGCCGGGGGGTGCGGTCATCCGACAGGGGGAGGCGGAAGTGCTCGCCTCGAATCTCCGGGGCGCCGCGAAGCGTCCTGGCCCCGCAGCCCGTCTGATCGACGACGTCAAGATCGACGGCGTGACCCGGAGGATCGTCGTCATCAAGGCGTTCCCCGACGGGAAGGAGCTCGGCGCCGTCCTCGAGCACATGGCGAAGCACCCTCGGATCGGAGGGACGAACTGGATCCTCCCCACGATCCTCTCGCAGAAGGAGGAGATTGCCGAGGACATCGTGTACGCCATGGTGCTCGGCGACGGCGATCGGCACTTCGGCAATCTCTGGTACGGCAAGAACCGCGGACCCATTGGATTCGACTACGGGCTCGCCGACCTGTTCCCGGAGCACGCCTGGTATCGTAACGATGCGGTGCGGAAGGTGATCGTCGGGAACGCCAAGCAGAATCTCGACGACCTCGTGCGAAGGGCGGAGCAGATGACCGGCATGAGCGAGGATGCCCTGATGAACGCCGCGAATCCCGGCCCCGAGCTGCGCGCCTGGCAAGAGCGGATTCGCAAGGCCCGTGAGGTGTTCGAGGAGAAGGTCAAGGCGGCGGATTCCGGGGTGACCTCGCTGTACCGTGTCCCGAAAAAGGAGGGCATTCCGGACTTTCGCACGGATCCGGATGGTTTCCAGGCGTATGCGCAGGAGCTGATGGAGCGACACTGGGCGCACGGCACCCGAAACTGGTCATCGGCGACCGGGGACTACCTGGAGACGATCATCCGGCGCGAGGATGTCCTACCGCACATCCAGAAGCTCAAGGAACTGAAGAGCTCCGGAGATCTGCGGAAGATCGTGTGTGATTCACTGAAGGGAGCATCCGAGGAGGAGATCGAATTCGCCACGCGCATGCTGGAGGCGCGGGTCGATTTCCTCGATGACTTCTTCAAGAAGAAGTTCCGATCCGTTCCGGATACGGCGATGCTCCGGAGCGTGTCGCCGCCGAGGGCCTTCCACGTCAATACCGATCGGTTCCCGTTGCAACCCAGGAGGCTGGCAGCATGAGACCCTCTTTTCTCGTTCCGTTGCTCGTGGCGATCCTCGGCGTCTTCGGCTCGGCGTACGCCGACGAGAAGCCGGTGCCGCCGGATGACGACCCGTGTGTCGTCGCGCTCACGAAGCTGCACGGCGCCCTGAAGAAGTACGTCGACACGATGGGCGAGATGCCGAAGGACCTCGGCGAGCTCGTGGTCCTCGGCCTCGTGGAGGATCGGAAGGACCTCCTGTCTCCCCGGAGCATCCCGGCGCGCGCCCCGTCCGAGCTCGTCGCAGACCACACGACCTGGCGCATTGCGTCGCCGAAGCTCGAGGGATGGATTCTCGTGAGCGACGACGTGCGCGATCGCACCGTGTATGCCCTCCACGCCGACGGGCGCGTTCGGCGCTTCCTTGCCCCCTTCAACTTCTGGTACGGGCACTGGAAGGTCCCCGAGAAGATCAAGCACGCCAGGGGGGACGAGAACGGTCGTCTCGTCGAGGGACTCGAATTGGTACTCCAGGAAGTGCCGACGACGGTCGCACGGCCCGCCGTCATCATCCGGGGCTATCGGCGGGACGACGCGATATCGCGGGAGCTCAAATCCGAGGATCGCCTCCTGAACGTGGGGGGGCATCAGGTGACGACGCTCGCGGAGCTCGAGGAGTACGTTCGCTCCCGTCCCGAGGTCCCCTGGACCAAGGTGCCGATTCAGGTGTTCCGGACCACAAGCGCGGGGAAGGAAGTCCTCGAGGTCGGGCTCGAGACTCCGGTAGGTCGCTATCCGATGGTGCCGAAGTCGCTCTACCCCGACCAGTCGAGCGCATCCGGCGCGGTGTCAGAGCGGTCTCCGGAGGGCGGACACGATCCCACCCGTCCGGGCGGGACGCCGAACCCCGCGCTGTTCACGGCGGTGAGCGAGGGAGACCTCGACGAGATACGAAAGCTCCTTCGCGAGGGTGCCGATCCCGACACCCGGGACAAGCGCGGGTTCACTCCCCTCATCCTGGCGGTCTTCTGGGGACGCATCGACGTCATCGACGAGCTCGTCGCCGCCGGAGCCGACATCAACGCCGTCGGAGCGCGCAACGAGACGCCGCTCCTCGCCTCGGTCGACGGAAACCATCTGGACCTGTTCCGCAGGCTTCTCGAGCACGGCGCCAAGATGGAGTATCGAGACGACCAGGGAGGGACGATCCTCGCCGCGGCCTGCCTGAACGGCAACCTGGAGATCATCCAGGCCGTCCTCGAGGCAGGAGTCGATATCAACGTCCGGCACTGCTACCGCGAGGGGGTGCGGGTCGACGCGACGCCGCTCATGATCGCCGGGTCGATGGGCCGCACGGCCGTCGTCGAGCATCTCCTCGGGGCTGGAGCCGACGTGAGCATCGTGGGCCAGGAGGGATGGACCGCCCTCATGATCGCCGCGGCCGAGGGGGAGAAGAAGATAGTCTCGCTGTTCATCACCGCCGGCGCCGATCCGAATCGCAAGAGCGACGCGGGGCAGACCGCCCTCGACCTCGCCCGCGAGATGAAACGAAAGGCGGTCATCGAGATCCTCGAGCCGTTGACGGACGACTGAACGGTTCCCGGAGACCCGCCCCGAGACCCGCCCCGAGGGACCGCGGGGGGGCGGTCTCGCCCTCGCTCTTGGCGAACGCGCGAGGATGGCGTAGGGTCGATCTGTTCGCCCCGCAGGAGCGCGGAGCCCGGCTTCCGCTCAGAGAGGATTCGTCGAGATGGCCAAGTACAAGATCCGCGTCGATCGCGATGAGTGCATGGGGGACCAGCGGTGCGGCGACGTCGCTCCGCGCACCTTCCACCTGGACGACGAGGGCAAGGCTGCGGTGCTCGATCCGGAGGGAGACCCTCCCGAGCGGATCCTCTCGGCGGCCAACGAGTGCCGGATGGAGGCCATCCGTATCCAGGACGCGGCCACCGGAAAGGACGTCGAGGTTGGCGAGGAGCTCCGCGCTTCCTTCGAGGGACCCGAAGTGCTGGATCGGGTGCTCCGCGAGCACGCGGCTCTACGGGACTCGGTTCGGGACCTCAACCGGACCCTCGAGGACGCCTCGCGCGCAGGCGATGCGGACCAGATCCGCGCGTGGGCCGGAGGGCTCGCCACGAGTCTTCGCGGGCTGCGCGGCGAGCTCGAGGACCACTTCCAGCGCGAGCAGGGCGGCGGGCTGTTCAGCGAGCTCCGCAACGAGTATCCGCGGGCGACCGGACGCATCGACGCCCTGCGGACCGAGCACGACCAGATGCTCGGGGATCTCCAGACCGTGCTCACGTCCGCGGACGAGCGGGCCGCGGGATCCGGCGCGGGGGAGGGAGGTCTCTACGAGCAGGTCGCGGGGCTGCTCGGCCGGCTCGCCTACCACGAGGCGACGGAGACCGAGCTGATCTCGCAGCTCCTCAACGAGGACCTCGGCGGCAGCGATTAGGGAAGCCCCACGCGGCGATCGCGTCCATCCGGATCGGCTTGACAGCGGCTCGGGACGGGGCGACGATCGCGCCTCGTTCCCATGATCCGAATCCGGAACCTGCGCTTCGCCTACCCGGATGGCCGCTTTCGGCTCGAGCTCGACGACTTCGGGGTGGAGGCCGGAACCTCCATCGCCGTCTGCGGGCCGAGCGGATGCGGGAAGACGACGCTCCTGCACCTGATCGCGGGCTTGCTGTCCGCGCAGGCGGGTTCCGTACGCGTGGAGGAGCAGGAGCTGGCGGGCCTGGCCGAGAGCCGCCGCCGCGCGTTCCGCCGCACCCGGATCGGGCTCGTCTTCCAGGACGCCCGCCTGATCGATTACCTGAGCGTGCGCGACAACATCCTGGTCGTGGAGCATTGCGCCGGCTTCGTGCGCCCCCTCGCGGACCGGCTCGAGCGCTGCTCGGCCCTCGCGTCTCGCCTGGGCATCGACCACCTGCTCGACCAGCGCTCCGACCGGATCTCGCAAGGGGAGGCGCAGCGCGTCGCGATCGCTCGCGCGCTGCTGCGCGAGCCGCCGCTGCTTCTCGCCGACGAGCCGACCGCGAGCCTCGACGACGAGGCCGCCGCGCAGACCGTGGAGCTCCTGGCTGCCACCGCGCGGGAGCAGGGGGCCACCCTCGTGGTCGCCAGTCACGATCCTCGCAGCCGGGAGGCCTGCGACGCGGTCTTCTCGCTCCCCGCCTCGCCCGGGGGACGGACGTGAGCACCGGCGGCATCTGGTACCTGGCGCTCGCGTCCCTGCGCCGCCACGGGCTGCGGACCCTGGTTCTCGTCGCCACGGTGGGGATCGTCGTGGGCTTGCCCCTGGTGTGTGACGCGACCCTCTCCGCATACATGAAGACCGTCACCGCCCGCGCGCGCGCCACGCCGATCCTGGTGGGGCCGCTCGGGGGCGAGACCGACCTCTTGCTCGACGCGCTCTACCTGCGTCCCGACGATCGATCCTCGATCACCCAGGGCGCTCTGCGGAGCGCCTGTGCCGACATCGACGCGCGCACGATCCCGTTGCACCTGCGTCATCGCGCGGCCGGCTTCGCCCTCGTCGGGACCGACCTGGGCTACTTCGAGCTACGCGACCTGCGCTGCGCCGAGGGACACCTGCCGCTGCGGCTCGGAGACTGCGTCGTCGGTGACGAGGTCGCCGCGCGGGCGGGAGTCGGGGCGGGGGACGTCCTGCTCTCCGATCCGGAAGGCGTGCTCGACATGGTCGCCGGGTTCGGCACGCGCCTGCGTATCACCGGAGTGCTCGCTCCGAACGGCACCGCCGACGATCGAGCCGTCTTCTGCGACGTCAAGACCGCCTGGGTCATCGACGGAATCGGGCACGGCCACGAGGACGTGGACGGGACGTCTTCGTTCGGCGACGTTCCCGCCGCTCGCGTCGATCTGCCGCAGCACTCCGGAGTCGACGACTCGAACCTCGGGAGCTTTCACTTTCACGGCGACCCCGCCGACTTTCCCCTCAGTGCCGCGATCGTCGTTCCCGCCACCGAGGCCGAGGGACTCATCGTGCGCGGACGGCTCACGACCGCGGAAGCGGGCGCGCAGGCGATCGTGCCGACCCAGGCTCTCGACGAGCTGCTGGCGGTCGTGCTGCGCATCCAGGGGATCGTCCACCTGCTCACCTCCGTGCTCGCCGCGATCACCCTGATCCTGCTCGTCCTGATCGGGATCCTCGCCCTGCGGTTGCGCCGCGTCGAGCTCGCCACCCTCGCCGCGATCGGCGTCCGCCGCCGGGCCATCGCCGGCCTGATCGTCTGCGAGTGGAGCTTCATCCTGCTCGCGGGGGCGGCGGCCGCCGCGGTCATCGCCTTCGCGACTCACCGCTGGGGCGCGGAGCTCCTGGAGGGCTTCATCGCTCGTACCTGAGCATTGCGTGTCGGACCCCGGAACAGGAACACAGGAGATTCACGATGCGCCACCTTCCCCTCATCCTCGTCCTGGGCCTGATCGCCTGTGGTCCCGGCGAGCCGACGCCGCCGACTGCCGGAGGGGGAGGCGGCATCTATGCCGTCAACTATCCCCTGCAGTACTTCGCGGAGCGCATCGCGGGCGAGCACCTGGAGATCGGCTTCCTCGCGCCTCCCGACGTGGACCCGGCGTTCTGGAGCCCGGAGGACGACGACATCGCCGCCCTGCAGGACGCCGACCTGATCCTGCTCAACGGCGCGAGCTACGCCAAGTGGCTCGACGTGGTGACTCTGCCCGCGGACCGGATGGTCGTGACCTCCGCCGCCTTCGCGGATTCGCTGCTCGAGCTGCCGATCACCGTGACCCACAGCCATGGCGAGACCGGATCGCACGCGCACACCGGGACCGACTTCAACACGTGGCTCGATCCTTCGCTCGCGCGCAAGCAGGCCGCCGCGGTCCTCGCGGCCCTGACGGCGCACGCGCCGGAGCACGCGATGGACTTCGAGCGGAACGCGGCCGCTCTCGATGCGGACCTGGCGGGCCTCGACACCGCCCTGCGCGAGCTGTCGGTCGGCGCGGGAGAGATTCCGCTCCTCGCCTCGCATCCGGTCTACGGCTATCTCGCGGAGCGCTACGGGTGGAATCTGCGCGCCCACTTGTGGGAGCCGGACGTGATGCCGAGCGAGAAGGAGTGGGAGGACTTCGAGTACACGCTGGGAATCCACGCCGCGAAGTGGATGCTCTACGAGGACACGCCCGCCCCCGAGATCGCGGCGCGACTGAAGGACGACTTCGGAGTCGAGGTCGTCGTTCTGCGCCCCTGCGGGAACCGCCCTCCGCGCGGTGACTACCTGACCGAGATGCACGTGGGCATCCAGCGCCTGCGAGCCGTGTTCGCCCCGTGATGCTCTTCTCTCCCGTCCTCCTGTTGCTCGCCGGCCTGGCGGGCCTGAGCCCGCACCCCATCAGCAACTACCAGATGCGTCTGGAGCTGACGCCGGACGCGACGTTGCTCACGATCAACTTCACCTACGACGACGTCGTCATGGTCGAGGGCGTGAGCAGCGACGAGGAGGGCATCTTCTCGGCCGGCGATCTGCGTTCGGCCCTTGCGGCCTACCAGCGTCGGGTCGTGGAGGGCACCCGTCTCTACGACGCCGAGGGTGAAGTCCTGGTCCCCGAATCCGTGACCCTGACCGGGACGACCGATCCGTCGGCCCTCGACTTCCAGGCCGTGACCGAGGTCGGCGGCACGCTGCACTTCCGCTATCCCTCGCTGCCCTCGCCGCGGGAGTGCTCGATCCTGATGGACTGGGGCGGGTGGCGGCTCAGCATCAGCACGAGCTACTTCTGCCGGTGGTCGACGCCGGAGGGATCGGAAGGCCGCGTGCTCTGGCGCGAGCGTCAGCGCTACCCGCTGCTGCCCGGCGACGACGAGGAGATGATCCTCTTCGACGATCAGGAGGTCACCGTGGCCCGCCCGTTGAGCGAGACGCTCTCCGGCTTCTGCTACCTTTACGTCGAGGCCGATCACGTGCGGCACGAGCTCATCCTGCCCCTGATCTCGCTGGACTGGGTGCTCGCCACCGGCGACTCGGAGCTCCCGACCGTCACCCGGGTCGGACTCGCGGAGCGCGCGCTCATGAGCGAGGAGCTCGGGCGGCGCTTCTCGGACGGTCGCCACCTCGTGATCGGCGACGCGCCCGTGGAGCCGGCGGAGTCGTTCGTGCGGTGGTTCACGCGCGACTCGCTGCGCCGGGGAATCGCCGCCGACGACGAACCGATCCCTCTGGCGACCGGCTACGTCGGCCTCCTGGCGGTGCATCCGACGACGGAGCCCGCCCGGCGCCTCGTGCTGGACACCACCGGTTGGTCCGACCTGGTGAACGACCAGGTCGTCAGCGTGATCGCCGGGGAGAAGACCGATCGGTTCCTCGCCAACTTCCAGGATCCGCGCGTGGAGTGGGAAGGAGACGCGAAGGTCTCCGCCATGCCGGTGCCGACCGACGTCGAGCACGAGACGCCCCGACGGTTCGTCCCTCTGGCGTGGATGGCGCTCTTCGCCCTGATCCTGGCGGCTCCGCTGTTCGCCCGGCGGAAGCGCGGCGCGGGATTCGGCCTCGTCGCGATCGCTGCGGGGCTCGGGATCGTGTTCCTGTTCGGGCCTCGCCGCGGCCTGGACGAGGACCGCGGGCGGGCGGTGCTCGAAGCCCTCGTCGACAATCTGTACCGCGCGAGCGGCCGCCGCGACGAACGGCAAGCCCTGGAGCTCCTCGCCACGACCAGCGAGGGAGAGCTGCTCGAGGAGCTTTTCCTCGAGCTGCGCGGTCAGCTGCGCGGCCCCTGGGCGACAGGGGCGGGGACCGTGATCGAGGACGTCCACCTGACCGAGTGCGAGCTGTCTCGGAGCGATGCGCGTCGCATCGAGGGGCGGTGCACGTGGCTCGCGAACGTACGCATCGAGCACTGGGGCCACGTGCACGACCGCTCTCTGAGCGTGACGGCCCAGCTGACCGCCCGCGCCGCCGAGGAGACCTGGCGCCTCGCCGACGTCGTCCTCCTCGACAAGCAGGTGGCGGCCGCGGAGTCGCGACCGCGACGCTGACCGGGGATCCCGCTCTCGATGCCCCGGGACTCGATCCAGAGGCGACTCGCAGGGGTCCTCGAGGCGGGTGAAGGGAAGCGCCCGGGCGACGAGGCCGGCTCCCGGGTCGTCCCAGCGGGGAAGAAGCCCCCCCGGAGCACCCTCAGGGCCTGATTCCTGAGGCTGGATTGGCCCAAATCGCCTCGCTCGGTGGTAGATTAAGAACGATTCCGTACTCCGGATCCCCGCTCTTCCCCCTCTTCCTGCCCCTTTGAAACGATGATCGAGCTCCTCCTCGCCGTTCCCCTTCTGGCCTGTCCCTCACAGGAATCCCCGGTGGCGAGCCCATCGTCCACCGAGGTCTCCGAACGCGAGCCCGCCCCGTACTGCTGGGCCGTGTTCCACGACGGTGATGTCCACCTGCGAGATGCCCTCGTTCGCAATGGCGAGGTCTGGCACGACTCGGGTGAGTTCCTCGTAGGCGCCTTCTCGGAGCGCACGATTCGCGGGCTCGCTCGACGTGGGATCGAATCCAAGAAGATCGGGCCGAGGACCCTGCGCCACGATCTCTGGGTGGTCTCGGACTACGAGATCGACCGGCTGGGAGGGAACCTCACTCCCGGGGGCCGGGAGATCCTGCGCACGAAGACGGGTCGCCTGCTGGCGATGCCGCGGAACACGAAGCCGCGCCCGGCGAGCAACGTCCACCCCCACTACGTCAACGTCGGGGCGACCAAGATCTCGCGCGAGGCGTGGACGCCGGGCGCTCCGTCCACTTGGGCGGGGACGTCGGCGGCCCGAAGCGAGTTCGGATCGTCGTCCTACGACGCCCGGATCCAGGCGCTCGTCGATCAGCTCGACCAGAACAACCTCCTCGCGAAGGTGCAGGAGCTGGTCGTGTTCTACAACCGACGCGCGAACAAGTCCGGCTGCTGGGACGCGAGGGACCTCATCCGTGGTTGGTTCCAGGGCATCGGACTCTCCACGCGGCTCGAATGGATCAGCTCGTCCTACGCGGAGAACGTGATCGCGGAGATCCCCGGCACCACCTACCCCAACGAGATCGTCATCGTGGGGGGGCACTACGACTCGATCAACCGCAACGGCCAGAACCTCAAGGCTCCGGGCGCGGACGACAACGCCTCCGGGACCTCCGGAGTCTTCGAGGTGGCGCGGATCCTCGCCACGGGCGGGCCTTACGAGCGAACGCTGCGATTCATCGCCTTCGGAGCCGAGGAGGTGGGCCTCTACGGATCCAAGAAGCACGCCAACAACGCGATCGCCGCAGGCGAGAACATCGTGGCGATGATCAACACGGACATGAACGCCTACCTCGGCCCAGGCGACACCCGTGATTGCGACTACATCCTCAACAACGCGAACGGTCCCCTGAGCCGGTTCTCGGCCGCGGTCTCGGGGCTCTACATCTCGAACTGGGCGAGCAAGGATTCGAACCTGATGGGCGGATCCTCCGACCACGCGCCGTTCACGGCCGCGGGCTTCCCCGCCATCTTCCTGTTCGAGGACACGGGCTACTCCCCGTACATCCATACCGTGAACGACACGCTAGCTCTGTCCGCGATCGACTGGGACCTCGCGGAGATGATCGTGAAGGGCGTGCTCGTCACCGCGGTGGCGCGGGCGGAGATCGTGGACATGGCGATCACGCACGCCCCGCTGGAGGACTCCATGACCTCGCAAGGGCCCTTCCTCGTGACGGCCCAGGTCGACAGCCAGAACGGAGCCACGGTGACAGGGGCCGAGCTCGTGTTCACCGGGGACGACGGGATCACCTACTCGTCCGTGACGATGGACCACGTGGGGAACGGTACCTACGAGGGCTACATTCCATGCCTCGGCTCGCCGTTGACCGTCGATTACTACATCGTCTCCACCGACGACCAGGGCTCCACCGAGGTCGCCCCCGAGGGATTCGAGGCCGGAGGAGCCGCCTTCCGCTTCTTCGTGGGCTCCCGGGACGAGATCTATGCGAACGGTTTCGAGGATCCCGATCACGACGGCTGGACGAGGAGCGGTTTCCCCCCCGATCCCGATTCCCGGTGGAACCGCGGCCAGCCCAAGGGGAAGGCAGGAGATGCGAGCTACCCCTTCGATGGCGCGGCGGTCTGGGGTACGGACATCGGCGAGATCTCGAACGACGGATACTACGGTCCGAACACCAACGTGTACCTGAGGTCGCCGGTCATCGATTGCTCCGGCGCCCAGGACAACGTCCACCTCCAGTTCCGACGGTGGCTGACGGTCGAGGACTCCGCGCACGATCAGGCGCAGATCTTCGTGAACAACACGCCCGTGTGGGAGAACCCCGCGACCGAGGACCTGGTCGATACGAGCTGGGTTCCGATTGACGTGGACATCAGTGCGGTGGCCGCGGGCCGCCCCTCGGTGCAGATCGAGTTCTGGCTGCGCTCCGACGACCTGATCGAGTACGGGGGCTGGAACATCGACGCCCTGAGTCTGTGCGAGCTCCAGGTCGCCACCGGTGACATCCTCACCTACGGCAGCGGGGTGAATCCGGAGGGGAGCATGCACATCCTCGCGGGCAGCTCCGCGATCGGCGACACGCTCGTCCTCGGTCTCGACAATCCCCTCGGTACGCAGGGAGCGGGCACCCTGACCTTCCTCTACCTGTCCCAGGCGCCGGACCCGGGCTACCCGGCGGGAACCCTCGTCGATGGGTTGGGCATGTCGGGAGCGGGCGCTCCGGGCGAGCTCCTGATCAGTATCGTCCCCCCCGATCCGACCCTCTTCCTGAGCGGACCGGTCTGGACCGGCGCGGGGATACCGGCGGAGGTCCCGGTCGATATCCCGAACGATCCCGGGCTCATCGGCGCGACGGTCTACGGGCAGGGGCTCCTCCTCGATACGGTGGCCGCCCAGGGCGTGCGATACGGGCTGACCGAGGGAGTGGTCATCCAGATCACACCCTGAGCCGGGTGTAGCGGGCCGGCCGGTGGGGCGCAAGCAACGCCCGGCCGGCTCCGGTCATCCGGTCAGAGTCCGAGGATGCGCTGCGGGTGCGTGAGCACCGTGGCGCGGGTCTCGCGGACGAAGACGCACAGCGTCATCCCGCTGCGCTCCGCGACGTCGACGGCGAGGGAGGTGGAGGCCGACACGGCCGCAACGAGCTCGATTCCCGCGCGGGCGCACTTGCCGACCATCTCCAGGCTGACGCGTCCGGACAGGAACGCGCCGGTACCGGCCGTGGGCTCGCTCGAGAGCACGAGCTTGCCGATCGCCTTGTCGAGGGCGTTGTGACGACCGGCGTCCTCCGCGCTGGCGACGACCGATCCGTCCGCGCGGAAGAGGGCCGCGGCGTGCGTTCCCCCGCAGGCCTGGAACAGAGGCTGGTGGCCGCGCAGCGTGCCAGCGATCGAGCGGAGCAGGGAGGCGTCGAGCCGCAGCGAGTCGCCGACCTTCGGCAGCGAGGCGATCCTCGTCTCCAGCTCCTCGGTTCCGCAGGCTCCGCAGGAGGAGACGATCAGCAGGTTGCGGCCGGAGTCGCCGATCGCGGGCCGCGGTCGCTTCAGCCGCACGCGCACGACCTCGGGATCGTCCTCGCACGGCTTGAGGACGGAGACGTCCTCCATGCTCTCGATGATGCCCTCGGAGAGCAGGAAGCCCGCGGCGAGGGCGAGGGGCTCGCCGGGCGTGCACAGCAGCGTGAAGGACTCGACCCGCTCCACGTCGATGGTGAGGCGTCCCTCCACGGGCACCGCGATCGTCTCGTCGATCGGCCGGGGAGACGGCCCGTCCGTCGCGATGCGCGAGGCCCGCACGTGTCGCAGGGCGGGATTCCGATCCGGTTCGTCGGTGGCGGAGCTCATGTCGATCAGCCGCGAGCCCGTGCAGTTTCCGGCGCATTCTTCGTGATTCCCCGCTCGAAGCTCACGGGTCGAATCGGTTCGGGCATTCGTTCGTCGTGCCTGGGCATGGTCGGCTCCTCTCCGCCGGAAGGAGGGGCGGCATTATAGGGGCTCTCCTCGTGTTGTCGCGGGTCGACCCTCTCCGCCTCCACGGTCAGTGGCCGATGACCAGATCGCGGGCGTTGTGCAACGTCAGGCCCGCGCTACCTCCCAGTCCGGCGCCTTGGGTCGAGAGCAGGAAGCCCACCAGCTCGGGCGCGGGGGGGATGAGCGCCTCGAAGGGCACGGGGCCGTAGCCGAGACCGGGAGACAGGCCGAGGAGCTCGCCGCCCGCTGAGAGCGGATCGATGAGCAGGAAGCCGCCGGCGAGGGGCAGGTGAAACTCCAGCGGTCGTGCGAATCCCATGATCCCCGCCACGAAATTGCCCGTACCCGTGTTGTCTACGGTCGCTCTCCACAGGGTGCCGGCGACCGGGGGATCGGCGTAGTAGCCGGCCGGATTCACGTTCGCCGAGTCGTTGCGGTAGAGGGAGCGGGCTCGACCGTCGTTCAGGAGAAGGACCCATATCGCTCCCTTGGCGTTGCCGCCATCATGGTCAAACGGCAGACCCGCCACGAGGTACGGCGAGTCCGTGCCATCCAGGCCGCGAAGCACGGTCGTGCTCCAGCCGAAGAAGCTCTGCAGCCTCAGGCGGTCCTGCATACCGCCATGAAGGGCGCCGAGCTTGCATTCTTCGGCGACAGTGCCGTCAGGACGCAGGAACAGGATCCACACGGCACCGAAATCCGGGCCGAAGGGGAGGAAAGGCCCCTCGTCGTCCTCCGGATTGCCGACGATGAGGTCGCCGACTCCGTCTCCGTTCAGGTCCCCGGCATCTGCGACCGACCAGCCGAAATGATCCAAGGACTCGAGCTCTCCTCCGAAGTCGCCGGCAAGGCCGCTGATCTTCTGCTGCGTGTTCACGGTTCCATCAGGATTCATGAACAAGATCCACACCGCGCCGGCCAGGAGGTCGTCGTCGCCGTGCGCGCCTACCGCCAGCTCACGGATTCCGTCTCCATCGATGTCGTCCAGAGCGGCGACGGAGATGCCGAAATAGTCCGCGTTCACCAGGCCTCCGCTGAATCCGCCTGCGGTATCGCTGATCTTGAGCTCCGAGCCCACCGTCCCGTCGGGCTGGAGGAAGAGGAGCCAAATCGCCCCCCGGTTGGGGCCTCCGTCGCCATCTTCCGGAGCGCCTACCGCGAGGTCCGACGTGCCGTCATTGTTCCAGTCTCCGATCGAGGCGAGGCTCATCCCGAATGAGTCACCCCAGCACGCGGGGCCTCCGAAGCCGCCCACGCCAGCGGAGATCTCCTGCTCGGCGGCCACCGTGCCATCGGCGTTCAGGAACAGGACCCAGAGCGCGGCCGGATCGCCGCTGACCACCGTGGTGGGCGCGCCCACTACCAGATCCGGAACGCCGTTTCCGTCGAGGTCCCCGAGCGGGGCGATCGCACGGCCGAAGTAGTCATGCTTCACGATGCCCCCGTCGAATCCGCCGATCCCCTCGCTGATCTGCTGGGACGCGCGCACCGTGCCGTCGGGATTCATGAAGAGGATCCAGACGGAGCCCGGCCCCTCGCTCCAGATCATCTGCCCGGCCCCCCCGACCGCCAGGTCCGGGACCCCGTCCCCGTCGACATCGCCCAGCACGGCCACCGAAGTGCCGAACTCGTCCCGCTCATCGACGGGGCCGCCGAACCCGCCACCGCCATCGTAGATCTTCACGCCGTCAAGGACCCAGCCCAACTGGGCTCCGGCGGGCAGCGAGAGCAGCAGCACCGCTGCCACGGCGGTAGGGGCTCGGATCCCGAATCGATCCAGGACGATGGCAAGCGCACGCACCATGAGATCTCTCCTCGTTGGTTGGCTTGGCAGAGACGAGGACACGAGTCCGGGCAAGCGGCTTCCCGCCCGACCGAGCCGGCGAAGTGGCTGTCCGCCGCTTCGGTAGTCCGGCATTCGATGTGGGTAACGGAGGAAAAGCGGCGGGGTTCTCCGTGCCTCCCGCTCTACCACCTCTCCCCGGGCAGTTCCGCGAGCACCTTCCGCGTGGTCCGGTGCTTGGGGCGCGCTCTGCTACAGTCGAGACAGAGGTCCTGATGGCAGGGCCGCACGGAGTTTTCGGGAACCACACGGGACGCTCCCCGAGAATCGCCGGACCACTTCAGCGGAGCTCATGTCGCTTCGCCGCCCGGATCGCGGACGGGACGAGGCTACTGCGGGGGCAGCGAGCCGATCCCCGGCTTCGGCTCCTTGGGCCGGGCGATGCGGCGGAAGGCGAAGCCCCCGATGTTCCACGTCGGGAGAGTACCGCAGACGAGGACGGCGTGCCGGAGGAGCAGCCCGCCCATGAGGCCGAGAAGCGCGCCGATCGTGGCCACCGCTCCGAACGCTCCGACTCCGGAATCCTGCATCGAGTAGTACAGCAGGAGCATGAGCACGCACGGGACCGCCAGGCCCAGCACGGCGTAGCCGATGGTGAACGACGGTCTCCGCAGGATTCGCTCGACCGATTCCCGGGAGTCGGGTTGCTTGAAGGCGGCCTGGAGGAAGAAGGCGATCGCCAGGATCTCCACGGCGACCAGCACCATGCCCTCGAGCACCTCTTGCATCGGAGAGACCATGAGGTCGGACGTTCCCCCGGCCAGGATCATGCCGAGCATGACCGTGAAGTGGCCGGTGACGAGGGCGGAGACGACGAACACCACGGGCACCGCGCCGGTGCGCCAGAAGGGGATGCCCTTGGAGGCGCCGAGCAGGATCCCCGTGTAGGCCATGGTCCCGACGGCGAAGATGATCCCCAGCACCGAGATGGTGGAGATCGCGCCGGTCGAGTCGCCGGCGAACATCAGCATGACCGTGTGAAGGAACGCCAGGATCATGAAGACGGTGATGACCCAGAAGCCTCGCGCGATCCAGGACGTCCCCGGCTTCAGTCCCGCGAGCACGGCCTTCATCGGCTGGCCGAGGTCCGCGAGCAGGCAGATCGTCCCGATCAGCAAGGCCGGCCAGCTGACCCACAGGCCCACCACCGTCGACATGGGTGCTTCCGCCTGCCCGAAGCCGTTGATGGCCGCGACGACATAGGCACCCGCGCCGACTCCGCCGAGGAACAGGTAGGCCGCGATCAGCCAACCCCAGTCGTTCTGAAGCTGCCCGTTGACTTTCGGATCCATGGTTACTCCCGAGCGCAGGGTTCGATGGTGTTGCTGGCGACCGTCACCTCGGAGCGAGGTAGTAGACTTTGGGGTTGTTGCCGAGCTCCGGATTCAACGGAGTGCCCCGGTACTTCTTGATCAGGATCGAGACCTCGCTGTTGGGGTCGTCGAGATCCCCGACCGTCCGCGCCACGGCCGGACAGTCCTTCACGCAGGCCGGGTTCTCGTCCTCCGCGAGCCGGTCCCGGCAGAGGTCGCACTTGGTCGCCACGCCGACGCCCGAGTGCTCCTCCCAGAAGAGCTTGGCGAACTCCTCGTAGGGAGACAGCGGGAGGCCGTCGGGGAAGTAGCTCTCCCAGTCCTCGACGGAGTAGCGGGCGCCGTAGGGACAGGCCATCATGCAGTACTTGCAGCCCATGCACTTGTCCTTGTCCACCACGACGATGCCGTTCTCCAGGGTGTGGGTCGCGCCGGTGGGGCAGACCTCCTGGCAGGACGGCTCCTCGCACTGCATGCACAGGACGGGTAGCGCCTGGCGGACCGTATTGGGGTACTCGCCTCGTTCCCCCTTGAGGAGCCGAGACCAGAAAACGTTCGGGGGCGTGTGGTTCTTGACCTTGCACGCCATGACGCACGTGTAGCACCCGTAGCAGCGCTTGAGGTCGATCACCATTCCGTAGCGTGCCATGCTCGTCTCCAGTCTCAGTGTAGAGTCTTGTACGCGTCCGAGGGATCCGCCGTGTAGACCTTGACTCGGCAGCAGATGTCCTGGTTGAAGGTCAGCGGATCGGTGTGTTCCAGGTCCATCTCCACCAGGTCGTTGAAGAAGGGGCCCTTGTTCTTGGCGATGGGCATGAACTTGCCCCAGTGCCCCGAGATCGCGGCGAGGGCGAGGTGGTGGGGCTCGATGCCCTCGGAGAGGGCCACCCAGCCCTTGACCCGGTGGCCCTTGTCGTTCTCGAGCCAGACGGTGTCCCCGTCGGAGATGCCCTTCTCCGCGGCGGTCTTCTGGTGCATCTGGATCGAGTAGACGTAGGGATCCTCCTGCGCGCACTCGTCGAGGTAGGGGTTCTGCTGCGTCATCGAGTTGCAGTGCACGACCGCCCGCCAGTAGAAGGCGTGCATGTCGTACTCCGAGTCGTAGTTCTCCTCGACGTGCGTGGGGCACGGATACCAGTCCGCGAGCGCCTTGAAGCGGGTCCAGTCGAACTGGAAGAAGTCGTCGCCGCCGTACGATGCCCAGAGCTTGTCGATCTTCTCGCCGGCGTCGATGAAGTACTCGAAGTAGACCGGCACCCGAGACGGGTTGAACCACTTCCAGTACACGTCTTCCTTCTTCTTGGGCCAGGTGAAGACGCCCGTCTTGCGGACGTGCTCGA
>CAYRXS010000021.1:34641-42612 GCA_964428225.1 uncultured Planctomycetaceae bacterium | reverse complement strand
GCCCCAGCACGAGGTGGGGCGGCGCGCCGGCGAGGGCGGCGAAGCTCGGGGACCAGTCCTTCTCGACGGCCCCCGCGGCGAAGGTGGCGGCCCCGGCGCCGATCAGGTTCGCGGCGAGGGCGGCGAGGAGCAGGGAGAGGACTCCCGCGTAGGGCCGCGCCAGGAGCCCGAGGAGGACGAAGCCCGCGAGGTTGCGGAGGATCGCGGGCCCGGGTGACGCCACCTCGGCCTCCTGCAGGAATCCCCACTCCGAGGACACGAAGCGCTCGGCGAGGGGCGCGACCTCGAGCACGCTCTCCGGCGAGCCCTCGAGGGCCGCGCCGACCAGGGCGGCGACGATGCCCACGATCCAGGCCACCGCTGCGAGGAACGCGGTCCCCACGCGCCGCTTCGTCTGCAGCCGCACGAAGACGGGGGCGAAGGCGGCGGCGGCGATCGCGGCGGGGACGCCGGGCACCCCGGTCTGGACGCCGAGCAGCGTGCCCACAAAGCCGGCGGCCAGGGCGAGGGGCCAGGCGAGCTCGGGCATGCTCCAGTCGAACCGCCTCGAGCGGGCGGCGGGGGCCGAATCCTCGGGAGGCGGCGCGGGCTCGAGGTCCGCGCGGGGCTGCTCGTCCATGTCGGCCTCTATGGAACCTCGCCGGCGTGCAGGGGCCCTTCCTCGCCCTCGGTGCGCGCGACCACCGCCGCTCCGCAGGAGTCGGACCAGACGTTGACCACCGTGCGCAGCATGTCGAGCGGACGATCGACGGCCAGGAGCAGGGCCGCGCCCTCGAGGGGAAGCCCCAGGGCGGAGAGGATCGTGAGCATCATCACGAGGCCCGCGGAGGGGATGCCCGCGGCCCCGATGCTCGCGGTCAGGGCCATGAAGACCACGAGGATCTGCTTGCCCAGCGTGAAGTCGAAGTCGCCGGTGGACGCGTAGTACTGGGCGAGGAAGACGACGCCGATGCACTCGTAGAGCGCGGTGCCGTCCATGTTGATCGTCGCCCCCAGGGGCAGGGTGAACGACGTCACCCGGTTCGAGACGCGGCCGCGCTTCTTCACCGTCTTGAGCGTGACGGGCAGGGTCATGCTCGAGCTGCTCGTGCTGAACGCGGTCATCAGGGCGGGCGACATCGCCTTGAACCACCGCCGCGGATTCAGCTTGCCGACGAACCGCAGGATGAGGGGCAGGGTCACGGCGGCGTGCAGCACGAGGGCCGCGGTCACGACCACCATGTAGAGCAGCAGCGGCTCGAACACCGCGAAGCCCGTCTTGGCCACGACCCGCACGAGCAGGCAGAAGACCCCGTAGGGCAGCAGCTTCAGGATTCCCTCCGCGAGGCGGAGCATCACCTGGAAGAGCGCCTCGAAGAGCCCGGTCACCTTCTCCCGATAGGGATCCGGCGTCTGGGTGATGAAGTAGCCGAAGAGCAGGGCGAAGAAGATCACCTGCAGCATGGCCGAGTTCTGCCCCATGGCGTCGACGATGTTCGTCGGCACCATGCGCTTGATCACCTCGAGGAAGCTCTCGTCCGGAGCGAGGTCTCCCGCCCCGATCTGGGACAGGCCGAGGTTGGCGCCGATGCCCGGACGCACCACGGTCACGAGGAACTGCCCGACGAGGATCGCGAGCAGGCTCGTGGCGATGTAGTAGGTGAACGTCTTGCCCCCGAGCCGCCGCAGATCCCGGAAGTGGCCGACGCCCGCCACGCCGGTGACGATCGACGTCACGATGAGCGGCACGATCAGCATCTTCAGGAGCGCCATGAAGATGTCTGCGATGAAGTCGAAGGGGTAGATCCACGCGTGGAGCGCCGAATCGGGATCCAGCCCGAGGGTGACGATCCGGGCCTCCCCGTCCGCCACCTCGCACCACACGACGCTCCCGTTCGGCGTCTCGTCGAGCACGCCGCGCCAGTCGGCGAGCTCGCCCACCTCGACGCGCCGCTCGGGCCGATCCGGGTCGTCGCTACCCCGGTCGAGGATGGCCGCGACGACGACGTCGCCGACCTCGACCTTGCTCTTGTCGAGGGGCCCGTCCTCCGTCACCCCGACGAGCTCGATCCCCCCGTCCGTCTCCTCCCAGCTCCCCCCCTCCCAGGACGCCTGGTCGAGCGAGTGCTGCAGGACGAGGCCCACGATCACCCCGGCGATCATCCACAGGAGGACCTTCCAGTGGAATTTCATGACGCGAGGGTAGCGACCCTCGCGCGGCGGCGAAAGCGAATCGCGGACAGGCTAGCGACGAGAGCGGGAGGAGTGACTCCCGCTAGTCCTCGAACGAGAGCGGACCGAGGTCCATCTCCTCGGGAACGTCGACACCGAGCAGCGACAGGATCGTCGGCGCGACCTGGAGGGAGCGAGCGCCCTCGTCGGGGATGGCCACGTGGCGGTTCGAGCCGAGCACCCCCTCGACGTGGGGCAGGGCGACGGAGACGTGGCCACCGGACCAGGGGGAGTCGTTGTCCTCGATCACCGGGCCGGGGACGTCGATGCCCAGCTCGTCCTTCACGACGGAGATGCCGCCCGAGGTTCCACCCCAGGAGATGCGATAGTAGGGTGCGAAGCCGACGATCATGTCCGCCTCGAGGTCCAGGTGCGGACCCTCGTGGATGTCCTCGACGATGTAGACCTCCGTCACGTACTCCTCGGCGAGCAGCTCCTCGCGGATGCGCTCCATCATCGCCCGACGCTCGCTCGGATCCACCTGGCCCTTGAACTCGCGTCCTTTCAGGTTCAGGTAGAGGAAGCCCATGCCGAGGCTGTAGGCCTGCGTCTTGTCCCAGTCCACGTACAGGAGCCACTGGCTGTTGCGCTTGCTCAGGCTCTTCGTCGCGAGGTACTCCTTCTCGAGCAGCCAGTTGTTCAGGTTCACCTGGTGCCGGCACGACTGGAAGCCGTGGTCCGAGCAGACGAGCAGCGTGTCGTTCGGCCCGACGTGCTCGTCCCAGACCTCGCCGATGATGCGGTCCATCTGCTCGTAGATGGCGGGGACGGCGTCGCGCATCTTCATCGGCTCGCCGAAGAAAGTCATCTCGCGATCGGCGACCTCCGCATCGTGCAGCGGGTGCAGCTCGTCGTAGTACTGGTACATCATGTGCTGCACGCGGTCCGTCGTGCTGAACACGCCCATGAAGAACTTCCAGTCGTCGCGCTTCAGCTCCTCGTCGACGAGGCCCTCGCGCCACTTCATCGTGAACTCGACGTCCTCCATCAGGAGCTCGGGATCGACCTCCCCGTCCTTGAAGGGCATCGTGGCCGTGGGCCAGCCGTAGGTCTCGTACAGCCCGCAGCGGTGGCTGAGGTCCGCGGCGTAGTCCGAGGGCGTGCTGATCTGCTGCCAGAACGGGGGCTGGCGCGGATCGATGTCCAAAACGTTGACGAACAGCTCGAAGAACGGATCCCGCAGGTGCACGAGCTTCACGCGGGTGATGGCGTTGACCTTCAGGAGCCAGTTCAACTCGAAGGTGAGCTCGTAGAACTCGGACCACTCACCATCCGCCACCTCATGGGTCTGATCGCCGATCGTGATACGCGCGGAGTCGTCGAGGAGCTCGATCTTGATCGGCAGGCTCGCGCCCTCGTCCTCCAGGTCGTTGATCTCGTCCTTCAGGTCGCGCTGCCGGTCGGAGAGCAGCCTGCCCTCGTCCATGCCGATGCGCGGATCCTCGAGCTGCGCCTTGATCGACCCTAGCTCCTCTTCGAGCTGCGGCTGGAGCCAGAAGTTGTCCGGCCCCTTGAGCCGGGTCTCGATCGTGTCGCCGCGCTCGTCCACGCGAAAGACCATCCCCGCGGTCGTCGTCTTGCGGCCGCGCGGCCAGTAGTCGAACTCGTTGGGATCGGTGGTGTACTTGCACCAGTCGCCGATGTTGCCCTTGGCGTCGGGGATGCCGAGACCCCACAGCACGTCGGCGCCTTCGGGAGAGGGCATGTCGAAGGCCTGGGCGGGATTGACGACCACGCACCGCACTCCGGCTTCGGCCGCGACGTCCCAGACGTTCAGGGACTGGTTCGGATTCGCCGTGCGGGGGAAGACGTCCGGCAGCATGGCGCGAGCGCTGAAACCGGCATAGCCCACTCCGCCGCCGAGCAGCACCGCCACGATCACCGCGGGCACCACGCGGCGCCCGAAGAGCAGGAAGCAGAGCACCAGGGAGATGAGAAACACCGAGCCGCCGGAGACCATCGCGGTCTTCTTCGGGCTCCAGGTGAGGCTGGAGCCCCAGCTCGGGAGCGGCGTGTTCTCGAAGGACTCGAGCGGCTCCTCGACACTCTCGAAGTGTCCGATCCCGGGGGTCGGCGGTCCGTCGCCGTCGTTGAGGTCCCGCTTGACGAACCCGGGGACCGCGGTCTTCGCGGGGTTCGTGCCCGTGTTCAGGGCGGCCCAGGACACGGGGGACTCGGGGGGCACCACGACCTCGAGGGGCGCGAAGGTCCCCTCTTCCTTCAGGCGCCGGAAGGTGGGGTAGCGGTCGGGATACTGCTCCATGAGCAGCTCCATGGTGCGGGCGTCGGCGCCGTCGAAGCCGAGCACGATCACCCGGCCTTCGCTCTCCTCGGAGCTCGGGGCGGTCGCGGCGGCGGCGGAGGCGAGGAGAGTGACGGCGGCGAGAAGCGCGAATAGACGCATGACAGGGTCCGTGGGGTCGTGTGGGTGCTATTCCCCCGCCTACGGGGCGGTTAGGATCGCCGTGAGCGACGGGAGTCGGAAACGTCGAGAATCGCGCCTCCGAGGGGCGGCGAGACGGGGACCGACGCCCGCCAGGAAGAGTCGAGGTTCCGGTGATCGGCAGAGAAGGCGGAAAAGCTAAGGGCGTCACGGGAGACGTGTCAATCTCGAGCGGGCAACACCCTGCGCGCGGGGAGCGAAGGAGGCGGAATCACGCCGTTTCCGTTCGATCCGGGGCTGCGTTCCACCTCCGCAACGGCGCGGCCGCGGTCCGGATCGCCGGGGGGCTCGTGCTCCTCGCCCTCGGGATCGTCCTCGCGCTCCGGATCCTCCAGGGCCCGGGGGAGGACGGGAACGGGAGCGACCCCGTCCGCCCCCCGATCTACTCCCCCCCCGAGGGCCTCCCTCACCCGGATCCCACCGATCCGGACCGGGTCGCGAGCGGACCGACGGGCGATCCGGGAGACCGGGGGCCGGCGACGACGTCCGAGCCCGGCGTGGGGATGCACCCGATGGTCCCCGACCCGCGGCGCTTCGACGGACCGCCCGGAACCGTGCGCGTCCACGTCGAGGTGAACGGCACGGACCCCTTCCCTCAGGAGTGGCGACTCGTCATCGAGCCCAGCCGCACGTCCGTGGGCGCGGAGCACGCGGTAAGGCGCGTGATCGAGATCGACGACGGTCGCCAGGACGTCGAGGTGACCGACCTGCCGCTGGCGGGCTACGACGTGCGCGCCGAGGCCGAGGGGATGAACGGGTACCCGGTCGGCATCCTGCTCGAGCGCGGTCCCGCCAGCGAGGCCGGGGTGAACCTGCATCTCATCCCCGCGGGCCACCTCGAGGGCTTCCTCGCCGACGAGACGGGGAATCCCGTGGATGAGCTCCTCCTGACCCTGGAGTCCCTGCCCACGGGGCACAAGCAGACGGCGACGAGCGACCTCGCCGGCCGCTTCCTCTTCCCCGAGGTCCTGGAGGGCCAGTACCGCCTCCACTACGGCCACCCCAACAGCCCGGTGCTGAAGGCCAAGCTCCTGCGGGTTCCCGCCTCGGGGATGAGCCTGCCGCCCGTGACGCTGCCCGTCCTGTGCGGGGTTCACGTCCTGGTGCTCGGCGAGGACGGGCTGGGCGTCGAGGGAGCGCAAGTCCTCGGCACCGGCACCGAGGGCGGCCACATCGAAGGGAAGACGGACGTGTACGGCCTGCTCATGGTGCGTCACCTGCCCGCGGGCCGCTACCGGATCCGGGCGGAGCACGCCGACCACGGTAGCCGGCGCGCGACCTTCGATCTCGAGACGGGAGACCTGAAGGAGATCACGGTGAAGTTCCAGTGAGCGGGCGCGTCGCGCGCCTTCTCGCCCCTCCCCGCAGGTTGGGAGAGCTCATGCGGCTCGCGTGGCCGGCGATGCTCTCGTTCCTCCTGAACAACGCCTACCGCGTCAACGACCAGTTCTGGATCAAGGGGCTCGGGGCGAAGGCCCAGGCGGCGATCGGGGCGACGTTCTTCGTCCACATCATGAGCTTCACGCTCATCTTCCTCGCCGTGGGAGGAACGCTCGCGCTCGTCTCCCGGGCCTGCGGAGCGGACGATCCCGCGCGCCGCGATTCGGTGGCGCGGCACGCGCTCTGGTTCGGCACGTCGATCGGGATCCTGCTGATGGTCCTCGTGCTGCCGTTCGTCTCCCAGATCGTAGCCCTGCTCGGTCTCGAGGGAGAGGCGGCGGAGCTCGCGACCGAGTACCTGGGAACGCTCTACCTGTTCATCATCCCCCTGTCGGTCTTCCCCGTGATCGACAACGTGTTCATCGGTCGGGGGAACACGCGCATCCCGATGATGCTCCAGTGCATCGCGGTCGCGCTCAACTACGCCCTGAATCCCATCCTGATCTACGGCTCGCACGCCGCGGAGGTGGTCGACGCGCCGGGGGTGGAGACGTTCAGCGCGATCGCGGGGTCGCTGGGAGTCGAGGGGTACGGGATCGCGGGCGCGGCCATCGCCACGGGCGTGGCGCGCATCGCCACCCTGACCGTGGCGATCCTGCTCCTGCGCTTCACGTTCGGCACGTCCCTGACGGGGAGCTGCCGCCCCAAGCTGCGCCGGTTCGCGGCGATCGCCCGCATCAGCGCCCCGACGTCGTTCTCCATCTTCGTCTACTCCGGAGTGTACTTCCTGCTCTTCGCCCTCGTGATCAGCGAGCTGGGCGACGACGTGATGGCGGGCCTGGGCATCGGCTTCCAGGTGTTCGAGGGCGTCGCGTTCCCCTGCTTCCTCGGCGTGTCGATCGCCGGCGCCTCCCTGATCGGGCACTCGATCGGAGCCCAGGATCGCGAGGGAGCCCTGGAGGCCATGAGGAGCTCGCGCTACGCGGGCCGCATCGTCGGTCTGCTCTTCGCCGCGATCTTCTACTTCGCGGGCTTCTACTTCGCCGGGTTCTTCCGAACGGACGAGGGCGTGTACGAGCAGACCCTGCTGTACGTCCAGGTCCTCGCCTTCTCGCAGTACTGGGTGGCGATCGAGGCGGTGAACGAGAAGGTGCTCTTGGGCTCGGGCCAGACGCGCCCGATCCTGTGGATCAGCCCCCTGGGCAACGTCGTGCGCGTCCCCCTCGGCTGGTTCCTCGCCCTCGGCCTGGGCTGGGGCGCGGCGGGCATGTGGTGGGCGATCAACGCGACCACCTGGCTCAAGGCGTATCTCTTCTGGCGCAAGGTGCAGCGCGGACCGTGGCTCGACCTGGCACTCGCCGACGCGCGGAGAGAGCAGGAGGAGGAGTGACTCTCAGCCCGCGTTCGTGAGCGCCCGATCGAGGTCCGCGATCAAGTCCTCCGCGTCTTCGATCCCCAGGGCGAAGCGCAGCAGACCGGGGGCGATGCCCGTCTCGATGCGTTCCTCGGCGCTCAGATAGGAGTGGGACATGTCGCAGGGTCGGCTGACCAGGCTCTCGACGCCCCCGAGGCTGGCCGCCTCGGCGAGGAGCGTCGTGCGGCGCATCACGGCGAGGGCCGCGTCGTCTCCGCCGCGCACGGTCGCGCTGAACAGCCCGCCGCAGTGAACGAGGAGGCGCTCGGCGAGCGCGTGATCCCGGTGGCCGGGAAGACCGCAGTAGTGCACCTCCTCGATCTCCTCGCGGCCCGAGAGGAACTCCGCCACGCGCCGCGCGTTCTCCGACTGGCGCGCGATCCGCAGGGCGAGCGTCTTCGTGCCCCGCTCGATCAGCCACGCCACCTGCGGGTCGATGCAGCCCCCCGCGCGGGCGCGCCAGACCCAGCACCGCCGCGGCCAGCACGCAGAGCACGATGAGCTTGCTGTTGCTCTCCTTCTT
>CAYRXS010000021.1:0-34631 GCA_964428225.1 uncultured Planctomycetaceae bacterium | reverse complement strand
TCCGTCCCGCCCGAGAGAACGCCGCCGATGAGGTCGGAGTGTCCGCCGAGGTACTTCGTGGCGGAGTGGAAGACGAGGTCCGCGCCGAGGTCGAGGGGCCGCTGGCCCACCGGGCTCGTCAGGGTGGCGTCCACGACGAGGAGCGCGCGGGACGAGGCTCCGCGGACGAGCCGGGAGATCGCGGGCAGGTCCGCCACCGCGGTCAGCGGGTTGGATACGTTCTCGCAGAGGACCAGGCGGGTCCGGTCGTCGATCGCCCGCTCGACCGCGTCGAGGTTCGCGAAGTCGACCTCCACGAGCTCGACGCTCAGCCGCGGCAGGAGATCTCGCAGGAGGCTGGTCGAGCCGCCGTAGAGCTGCACCGCGGCAACGACACGGTCGCCGGATTCGAGGAAGGTGAGACAGAGCGCGTGCAGCGCCGCCAGCCCCGAGGCGAAGAGCAGGGATCGGTCGGCCCCCTCCAGCGCCGCGAGCCGCGCCTCCACCGCCTCGATCGTGGGATTCGTCTCGCGGGTGTAGACCCGCGTCTCGGGTCCCTTCCCCTCGGAGCGCAGGCGATACGTCTCGTCGCCGAGGACGTAGATGCTGCTGCGCACGATCGGCAGGACGAGCGGATCCTCGGCCACGAGGGGCGCTCGTCCCCCGTGGATACACCGGGTCGACGGTTCCATGGAACTCTCTCTGCTGGCTGTTACCGGACGGGCGAGGACCGTACTCTATCGCCCCGTCCCCCCGCGGCCAACGCCGCCCACCCCCCATGCCCACCGAGCTCATCGCCGATCTGGACAGTCTCGACATCAGTCGAGTCGTCGTCACCCATGACGAGTTCTACTCCGTCCTGAAGCACCGCGGCACCTTCGCGGTGGTCGACGGCGTCCTGCACCACAACCTCGAGAACAGCATCATCGTCGGCTACAAGGACATCACCGACGACCAGTGGTGGTGCCCCGACCACATCCCGGGCCGCCCGATCTTCCCGGGCATCCTGATGATCGAGGCCTCGGCCCAGCTCGGGACGTTCGAGTTCTACAAGCGTCACCCGGAGACGCAGGACGCGTTCCTCGGCTTCACGGGGATCAACCGCACGCGTTTCCGCGCCACCGTCGAGCCCACGTGCCGCCTCATGTTCGTGGGCAACCTCTTCCGTGTCCGCAGCAACCTGTTCACCTACCGCAGCCAGGGCTTCGTCGACCGCGAGCTCGTCTTCGAGTGCGAGGTGACGGGGATGGTGATCGGGTAGCCGGAGGACGGTAGCGGGCCTCGATTCCGGCTAGTCGACCAAGCCCGCTCCGAACACGTTCGGCGAGGGGGAATCCGGTTCCTCCTCCCCCTCCTCGTCGAGGATGGCGAGGACGTCCAGGCTGATGCAGGTGCACGCCACGTCGAGCAGGCTCCCGAGGGAGGGAGAGGTCTTGCCGTGCTCGCCGCTGATCGCCTCCTTGACGTAGGTGCCGTGCTGCGTGGCGAGCCGGATGGTCCATCGCTCCGGCTCCTCGTCGACCGGCGTCGCGGAGTGCAGCTCGATCCAGCGTTGCCGCTCCTTGTTCGAGCGACGGTGGGCGACGCGACCCGGCGTCGACTGGACGACCTCGATCCGCCGGCCGAGCAGCTCCTCGAGCCGCGCGGGATCGACCTCGCCGTCGACCTCCACCACGGCCTCGTACTCCTTGGCGTGCGGGGTTTCCTTCAGCACGCGAACCCGGGTCTTCTCCGTCCAGTGCAGGCCCCGGATCTCGAGCCGGCCCTCGTTGCGCCGGTTGATCTCCGCCTCGAGCTCGGCCAGATCCACGTCGAACACCTTGGGCCCAATCAGCTCGAGGACGAACGGGCGGCCCTCCCCGAGCATGCGCACGTCGACGTCCTCGCGGCCGGCGCCGTGGAACTTGTTCTTCCGCGTGCCGAAGACCTTGCCCGCGACCCAGGCGACGAGCTCCTGGACGGAGTCCCGGGTCAGCTTGCCGAAGCCCTCGCACCGCGAGCACTTGCGCTTCCGGCGGGGGTGGCCCTTGCAATCGGGACACCAGAAGATCGTCTGCGGCAGATCCCGGGTGAGCTTGCGGTAGCGGCCTTCCAGGAAGACCTTCGTCTTGGGCGGCTGATTCATCTCGAGAATCCGGGGCGGGATGGGTTCTGGTCCCTGAACGAGTGGAACGTTCGGCGCGCCGAGGACGTCGGCGGGGCGAGAGAGGATACCGACCTCGCGTCGGCTCGCAACCTTCGGTAGGCTCCCCCCATGCACCCCGTCCTGTTCGAGATCCCCTTCACCGACTACCCCCTGCGGAGCTTCGGCGTGCTGGTGGCCGCGGGGTTCCTCCTCGGGCTCTGGCTGTGGAGCTTGCTCCTGCGGCGCTACGGCGAGGATCCCGCGGGAGATCCCGAGCGGGCGTCCCAGGTGGCGCTCTGGCTGCTGGTGGGCGTGCTCGCCGGCGCCCGGGTCATGTACGTCGCGGTCGAGGCCGGCCAGTACCTGGGCACGGACGTCACGCCGGCCATGGAGAAGTACCTGGATTCCGACGAGCGAGGGCGCACCGCGAACCAGATCCCGCCCGACGAGCTCGTGCGGGCCAAGGAGGTCGTCGTCGGCCACGACTTCGTCAACGACCCCCTGAAGTGCTTCTTCATCTGGCAGGGGGGGCTCGTGATGTACGGCGGGTTCTTCGGAGCGATCGCCCTGGGATGGTGGGCCTCGCGCCGCAGGGGTCTGAATCCCAAGAACGCCCTCGACACCTGCGTGGTCGCGGGCTTCGTGGGCCAGGCGGTCGGGCGCTGGGGATGCCTGCTCGTGGGAGACGACTACGGCAGCATCGTGCCCGAGCGTTTCCGCGACCTCCCCTTCCCGATCACGCTCACGGTGCCCTCGCTCGAGTGGCTCCAGGCCAATCCCCACAGCCTCTTCGATCACAAGCTCGCGGGCGAGGTCCTGTGGGCCACGCAGCCGTGGATGAGCTTCAACGCCTTGATGGTGGCGGGCGTCGGGTATCTCGTCCTGAGGCGCCGCCGCTACTACGGCCAGGTGGGAGCGGTCGTGCTCGTTCACTACTCGATCACGCGGTTCATCATCGAGATGTTCCGGGGCGACGAGATCAGAGGGACGTGGCTCGGGGGGACGCTGTCGACCTCCCAGCTCGTCTCCATTCCCGGAGTCCTGCTCGGGCTGTGGATCCTCTGGCGCTGCCGCGGTCGTCGGGATTCGTTCCCGGAGGCCTAGGAAGGCGATGAGCGCGATCGTCGCGGGGGTGGACGAGGCGGGGCTCGGTCCTCTCCTCGGTCCCCTGACGATCGGCTGGTCCGCCTTCCGGCTCCCCGACGCGAGCACCGATCCGTGGGAGCTTCTGTCCCGGGTCGTGGCCCGCAAGCCCGGCCGGCACGAGCACCGCGTCGTCGTCGCGGACTCGAAGCGCGTCTTCGCGCGAAATCCCCCGGGACGTCGACGCCTCGAGACCACCGCCCTCGCCTTCCTCGCCCTCCGACGCGAGGGCGGCGCACCTCCGACCGACGCGCACGAGGTCCTGTTCGGCGAGCTGCGCCCCGCCGAGGCGCTGGTGGAGCGCCACCCCTGGTACCACCACCTGCGGGACGTGCCCCGTCACCTCGAGGTCGGAACCCTGGAGCTCGCAGCGGCCCGGCTCGAGCGCGAGCTGAGCGAACGGGGCGCCGCGCTGATCGACGCCGGAGTGCGCGTCGTCCCCGCGGGCGAGCTCAACGCCTCCTTCGTCGAGACGGGCAACAAGGCGAGCACGGTGTGGTCCCGAACCCTCGAGGTCCTGCGCCACCTCTGGCTTCGCCACGGGGAGAGCGGCCCGCGGGTGACCGCGGACCTGCAGGGCGCTCGCAGCCACTACGGTCCCCTGCTCGCCCGCGGCTTCCCCGACGCGAGCGTCCGCCTGCTCCGCGAGGAGCCGCTCGTCTCGTCCTACGAGCTCGAGGAGCGCGACGAGCTCGAGGAGCGCGACGAGACCGAGCGCCGGGGGTGGCTTCCCCGCCGGATGCGGATCGAGTTCCGCGCGAAGGGCGAGGAGCACTCCTTCGCCGTGGCCCTGGCGTCCTGCCTCGCGAAGTACGCGCGCGAGACGGTGATGGACGGCTTCAACGAGTACTTCCGCCGCCTGCAGCCCGACCTGCGCCCGACCGCGGGCTACACGACGGACGGTCGCCGCTGGCTCCACGACGCCCAGGCCGCCCTCGCCGACGCGGAGCTCGCCCGCGAGGTCGTGGTGCGGGCTCGGTGACCATCCGATAGACTCGGAGTATGCAGCGAGGGGCGAAGGATCGACGGTGGATCGTGGCGGCGGTGGCGCTCGTGGCCATGGTCCTGCTCTTCCACGGGGGCCGGGGCTGCGGGAACGGGGCGCGGGACGACATGCCGCCTCCTTCGTTCGTGCTCGTGATCTCGCTGGACACCCTGCGCGCGGATCACCTGCCGTGCTACGGATACGAGCGGGACACCGCGCCCACGATCTCCGCGCTGGCGCGGGAGTCGGTGGTGTTCGAGCAGGCGTTCTCCCAGTCCGCTCAGACCCTCACCTCGCACAAGTCGCTGTTCGCGAGCAAGTACCCGCTGACCCTCGTCGCCCAGGAGACGAACGCCGACCTCGAAACCCTCGCCACCCTCGAGACCCCGCTCGAGTTCACCGTCGACTGCTTCGGCACCATGCGCGAGACGCTCGTCAGCGCGCTGCACGAGGCGGGCTACACCACCGCCGCGTTCACCGACGGGGGCTACGTCCACGAGAAGGTCGGCTTCGGCGAGGGCTACGACCTGTTCAACGACGACGCGGGGGGCTTCGCCCAGGTGCTCACCCGGGCCGGCGAGTGGCTGAACGGACACGACCTCGCCGAGCCCACCTTCCTCTTCGTGCACGGCTACGACATCCACTGCCCCTACTGGAGTCGCGAGCCCTTCAACACCCGCTACCTCGAGGGCGTCTCCAGCGAGCTGCCGTTCGAGCACACCTGCGGGAAGGGCACGTTCATGGAGGTGGAGCTCTCCGACGAGGACGTCGCGGCGATCAACGCCCACTACGACGGAGGGATCGCGAGCGTCGACGACTACCTCGCGAAGCTCTTCGATCACCTGCGCGAGCTCGGCGTGTACGACGAGGCGCTGATCGTGATCCTCTCCGACCACGGCGAGAGCCTCGGCGAGCACGGGCAGGTCGGACACGGCGGCCTGTACCTCGAGCAGCTCCACGTGCCGCTGATCCTCAAGCTCCCCGCCTCCTGGGACGTGCAGCCCGCGCGACTCGCCGAGCCGGTCGAGCTCGTGGACGTGATGCCCACGATCCTCGAGTGCTGCGACGTGCCGGTCCCCGAGGACGGGCTCGACGGCCGCTCCCTGCTCTCGATCCTCTTCCGGGGCGGGGAGGGGCGCCGGTACGTCGTCGCCCAGACGACCTTCCAGGAGGGACGCCGCCCGCCGGGCGGACCGACGGTCTACCAGTCGAGCGCGAGCAAGCGGAGCCTCCTCGAGCCGGGCCGCTGGCACCTCGTCCACGACCCCCGCGGCGGGGCGGTCGAGCTGTTCGAGCTGGGGATGGACCCCGGCGGGACGGAGGACCTGGCGCCCCTCGGCCCGGACATGCTGCCGGATCTCCTCGAGGTCCTCGAGGGCTACGACCGCGGCGATCCGGGGGCCGGCTTCCGGCCTCCCGAAACCCTGGACCTTCCCGAGGAGGTCCGCGAGCGGCTGAGGGACATCGGCTACGGAGGCGACGAGTAGCCCCCGGCCGTTCGGTTACAGCGCCCGGCGAACGCGAGCCGATGATGGCGCAAGGGGAAGTGGCGCCCTATCGTAGCCGCCCCCCTCGTGGCCGGAGCCCCGCCCGGCCGACCCTCGTTCCTCTTCCTCCTCTCGCCTCTTGAAGATCGCGATCCTCGGCGCCGGCATCTCCGGGCTCGCCCTCGCCCGATTCCTGGTCGAGCGCGGGCACCCGCTCGACGACGTCGTCCTCTTCGAGGCGAGCTCGGAGCCGGGGGGCCTGTGCCGCTCCCGCCGCGTGGACGGCTTCGTCTACGACGTCGCGGGCGGCCACATCCTCTACAGCAAGGACGAGGAGACGATGCGGTGGATGAAGGACGCCGCGGGCGGGGAGGACGCCTTCGTGCGGCGGGACCGGAACACGAAGATCCGCTTCGAGGACCGGTTCGTGCACTACCCCTTCGAGAACGGCCTTGGCGACCTCCCCGACGGGCCGAAGTTCGATTGCATCAAGGGCTACGTGGAGGCGTGGCACCGGCGATCGATGGACGGCTCGACCGCGCCCGTCGACTTCGCGAGCTGGATCCGCTGGCGGTTCGGCGAGGGCATCGCGCGCCACTTCATGAATCCCTACAACGAGAAGATCTGGAAGCGCCCCCTCGCGGAGCTCACCAGCGGCTGGGTCGCGGGCCGGGTCCCCGACGCGCCGGTGGACGACGTGCTGCGCGCGGCGATCGGGATCCGCACGGAGGGCTACGAGCATCAGGCGATCTTCTACTACCCGAAGCGGGGCGGCTTCCAGCCGATCACCGACGGGATGGCATCGACGCTGGCGGAGCGGATCCGCCTGAACACACCCGCCGAAAGCGTGGCGAAGCACGGAGAGACGTGGCGCGTCAACGGGGAGGAGTTCGACCTCGTCGTCAGCACGGTCGCCCTGAACCTGGTCCCGGGCATCGTCGAGGGCGTCCCGGACGACGTGGCCGCCGCCATGCGGGGGCTCGCGTACAACTCGGTCCAGTGCTTCCTCCTCGCTCTCGATCGGGCCGAGCACCCCGACCTGTCCTGGGTGTACCTCCCCCACCGCGAGCAGGGGCCGGTCAACCGCGTCACGTACCTGTCCAACTACTCCCCCGGCAACGCGCCGGAGGGCAAGACGTCGCTGCTCGCCGAGGTGAACTTCCCCGGCGGCACTCCGTCCCCGGGTCCCGAGCTGGTCGAGGAGGTGATCGCGGGCCTGGTGAACGCGGGGCTCGTGGAGCGCGAGGAGATCCTCTTCACCGACCGCAGCGAGTGCGCCCACGCCTACATCGTCTACGACCACGATCTGGACGAGCGACGGCGCCTCGCCCTGGAGTGGTGCGAGGAGACCGGCCTGGTGCCGCTCGGCCGCTTCGGGCGCTACGACTACCACAACGCCGATCAGTGCGTGGTCGCGGCTCGCGAGGCGGCGGAGAAGCTGCTCGTGCGCGCGTCGCGGGGCTAGCCGTGGGCGGTTCCGGAGAGCGGAGCGCGATCGACCCGGAAGCCCGCGGGATCTCGCTCGTGATCCCGACGCTGAACGGAGGCGCGCGCTTCCTCGAGGTGCTCGAAGCCCTCGCCATCCAGGACGTAGAGGGCGGCGTCGAGCTGATCGTCGTTGACACGGGCTCGACCGACGGCACGCCCGAGGCCGCGGCGGAGGCGGGAGCGCGGGTGGAGCGGATTCCGCCCGAGGAGTTCGGCCACGGCCGCACGCGCAACCTCGGCATCTCGCTCGCCCGCAACGAGATCGTGGCCCTGCTCACCCAGGACGCCCTGCCGATCGGCCCGTCCTACCTGAAGAACCTGGCCGCCGCCTTCGACCGCTCGCGGCTCGACGGCGTCTACGCCCGCCAGTTCCCGCGTCCGGACTGCGATCCGCTGCTCGCCGAGCGGCTGCGCCAGTGGAGCGCCACCCGCAACGAGCCGGAGCTCAAGGTCTTCGCTCCCGGGGATCCCGAGCGTTCCCGGGAGATGTACCGGTGCCTCCCCGCCATCGAGCGCTACCTCTGCTGCGCGTTCGACGACGTGGCCTCCGCGGTACGTCGCTCGAGCTGGGAGCGCATCCCCCTGCCCGACCGCCCCTTCGGCGAGGACGTCGCCTGGGCGCGCGAGGTCCTGCTCGCCGGCGGCGCGGTGGCCTTCGAGCCGACCGCCTGCGTCGAGCACTCCCACCGCATCCAGATGCGCCGCGAGATGAAGCGCATCTACTGCGACCACAAGAACCTCCACGAGCTCTTCGGCCTCTACAACGTCCCGAGCTGGAAGGCCGTGTGGAGCGGATGGAAGCACCAGCGCGCCTTCTACCGCGACCTCCTCGCGAAGCAGCGCCTGCCGTGGGCCCACCGCCTCGGCTGGCGGCTCTACAGCATCCCCTACGCCCTGCTCGAGACCGCGGCCCAGTTCCTGGGCGCCCGCTCCCACTGGAAGGTCGACGAGAGCCGCTTCTGGCGGTGGTTCGACTCGCGGATGCGGGCCGGAATCTAGGGATAATACGCTAGACTAGCTCGCGGGCTCGAGGGATCGCGGGCCCCGGGGTCATGGAAGAGCGGGCACACGCGGACCACCCGGAGAACGAGGAGAGCAAGGAGGAGCTGCGGGTCCTCGCCCGGCTGATCGGAGAGGGGGGGGAATCCCCTCCCCGGGAGGCGACGGAGGGCGAGGCGGCGCCCCCGAGCCCGCCCGCCGCCGCGAACGCGAAGGACGAGCGGGCCCCCCAGCCCCCGAGGCTCGTCGCGCGTCGCTTCGAGATCCGCAATCCGCTCGGGGAGGGGCCGCACGGGCGCGTGTTCCTCGTGCGCGATCACGACCACCAGGGCCGCGAGGTCGCGCTCAAGATCCTGAGCGCCGGTCTCACGCGGCGCCCGGACTTCTCCGCCCGACTGCGCGAGCACCTCGAGACCGCGCGCGCCCTCCAGCACGACGCGATCAACCGATCGCGGGACGGGGGGCGCACCGAGCTCGGGCTCTTCTACCTCGCGAGCGACCTCGTCCGCGGCGAGAGCCTGCGCGCGCTCCTCGACCGCAAGGGAGCCCTGCGCCCGCGCCACGCGCTCGAGATCGTCCGCCAGGTCCTCGCCGGCCTGGAGCACGCCCACGGGGCCGGAATCGCCCACGGCGGGCTCGGCCCCGAGAACGTGCACCTCGAGGAGCGAGTGCCCTGGACGGAGGAGAATCCCTTCGGGGTGCGCGTGCGCCTGCTCGATCTCGGCCTCGCGGGGCTCCTCCACGGAGAGGGGGACGAGGACCGCTCCCCTCCCGATCCCGAGGGCGACCTCCTCGACGTGGGTCGGATCCTCGTGGAGCTGCTCCTCGGCACGAAGCCCCCGACCGGACCGCAGGACTGGGCGGGTGCCGCCGCGGTACCCGGGACCGCCCGGCTGTCCCGCCGCGCCCGCGGCCTCGTGGACCGGGCGCTCGCCCCGGATCCCGCGGCGCGGTACGCCTCGGCGCGCACCTTCCGGGTCGCGATCGAGACCGTCCCCGAGCTGACTCCCGAGGTGGCGCATCGCCGGCACGTCAGCCTGCTCTACACGGCGATCTTGCTGCTCGTCGTGGCCGCCCTGCTTCCGTGGCTGCGCGGAGGAGGGCAGGCGCCGGCGCCCGTGCGGGCGGAGGGTCCGGAGACGGACGAGGCCTTGCAGACCGCGCTCCGGGAGCTCGAGGAGGCCCGGCAGGCGAACGTGGAGCAGGCCGGCCGTCTCGCCGCGCTCGACGAGGAGATGACGGGGCTGCGCTCGACGCAGGCCCGCTGGCGGGAGCGCGCGGAGACCGCGGAGGGCGCGCGGGTCGGGCTCGAGGACAGCGTGCGGAAGGCGGAAGAGGAGCGCGGGCTCCTGGAAGCCCAGCTGCGCACCGCCCGCGAGCTCGCGCGCGACCTCGAGGCCACGCGCCTCGCCACCCTCCGCTCGGGAGATCCCGCGTTCGTCCTGGCTGCGGGCTTCGACGCGATCCTGGCGCGCGCCGAAACCGGCGAGGGCCTCGAGGCGCGGGCGCTCCTGCTCTCGCTCGACGAGGAGCCGGTCCTCGCCGGCGAGCCTATCGCGGGACGCGAGCTCCTCGACGCGTTCACCGCTGCCGCCCTGGGGCTCGATCGCGCGGAGCTGCTCGAGGACGACCTCGAGGCCGCCGAAGCCCTCGGCGAGGTCACGACGCTCGTGGAGGAGGCGCGCGTGCTCCGCCGCGACTTCGCGGTCGCCGCCGCCGAGTGGCTGCGCGCCCCGGAGGAGGACGGAGGCGTACCGGACCGCCTCGGCGTCCTCGATCGGGTCCTCGGCGTCCAGCGCCTCGCGCTCGCCGAGGCCTCCGGCGCCCTGTCGGTCCGCCTCGAGGCGCGGTGGACCCGGCTGCTCGCGGAGGTGCCGGACCGCCCGCCGCGCGAGGCGCTCGTCCTGGCGCACTGGTTCGACGACGGGCGGCTCGAGGCCTTCCTCGCACGCTACGTGCTGCACGTGCAGCGGATGGCGGAGGCCGAGGGACGGCTCGATCCGGTGGGGCTGCGCGGCGTGGAGAGCCTGGGAGCCTGGGCGGTCGTCGTCCGGGAGAGCCCCGAGCTCGCCGCCACCCACCTCGGCCGGGAGGTCCTGCTCTTCCACTACGCCCGGCGGTGGTACGACACCCCCGATCCCGCGGAGGGCGCGCCCCCCGGAGGCGTCGTGTTCCAGGGACCCGAGGAGGGCGAGGCTCCGGCCGGGTGGCGGGCCGAGCTGGCCGGGAGAGCCGCCCTGGTGGCACCCGACTCCCCCTTCCCCGGCCCTCCCGGCGCGTTCGCCGTCTACCGGACGCTCACCGCCGAGGGCAGCACGAACTGGCAGACCCAGCGCATCGAGAGCGACCCCGAGCCGCCCGTCGACGCGAGCGCGAGCTGGCTCGTCCGCCAGCGGTTCTTCGATGCGGCCGGCGTCGAGCGGAGCGAGCGGCGCTTCCGGATCGTCCGCCGGGGCAAGCGCTTCTTCGAGGAGGACCTGAAGAGCATCGAGGTGCTCGACCTGGGACGGCTCGACCCGGGGATCCGCCCGGGGGCCTGGTCGCCCCCGATGACGGTCGACGTCCCCGCGGGGATTCCCGTGGGGTCGGAGGCGATCGTCGCCTTCCGCAAGCGCCTGGCCGAGGGGACCGCGTGGCCGTGCCTGGTGAGGAGTGAGGGCACGCGCTCGAGCTGGTACTCTCCCACCCTCGGCCTCGTGCGCCACGAGGATCCGGGCCGCATCACCCGCGAGCTCATCTTCCTCGACACCCCCGACTGAGCCCCACTCCATGCGACGACTCCTCCTCCTCGCCGTCGGCCTCCTCGTCGGGGGAGCGGGGGCGTGCAGCGGCGACGACCCGGCCCCGCTTCCGCCCGCCCCCGCCGTGGTGAAGCTCGTCGACCTCGAGGACGCGCGCATCGAGGGAGGCTCGGAGGACGAGGGGAACGCAGAGCTGCTCCTCGCGGAGGACTTCGAGGACGGGCCGGGCGCGTGGCGCCTTTCCGATGACGTCGAGGATCCGCTGCACCCGCTCACGGGCCGGATCGGCTGCGTCTCGTTGCGGGAGGAAGCGGGCCTGACCCTGAACGGCGAGCGGGGCAGTCTGTACTGCCTGGTCGAAGCCGAGCCCGACACCTGCTACGAGCTCACGGGATCCGTGCGGACGCGGGGGCTCATGCCCGAGAGGCCCGAGCTCTTCTTCGGCGGCACCCTGTTCGTCGGTGAGCTCTCGGCCTACGGAACGCCGGAGGAGGTCTTCGCGAACGGGCTCTCCGCGGTCATGCTCGCCGGCCACGAGCTGCCGAAGGCCACCGGCGATACGGACTGGACCGAGCACCGGCGGGTGATTCGTACCGGAGAGAGCACGCGGGCCCTGGTGATCGCCTGCGTGCTGAGCACCCCGGGCTCGATCACCGCGGGCGAGGTCGACTTCCGAAAGATCCGCCTGCGGCGCGTGAGCCGGGAGGGCTACTGGCGCGACCTCCTCGCCCAGGCCGTCCGCGGACGCCAGCCGGGCGATCCGACGCCAGAGGGCTGGCGCGGAGAGCGGCTCGTGCGGGGAACCCTGGGCGCGGAGGCTCGTCCCTCGGTGGCCCTCCTGCCCGGAGAGCGGATCTCGTTCCGGATGCGGCTCCCCGAGGGCGCCCCCCGACTGCGGACGGGGATCGGCCCCTTCGCCGACGCCCTCACCGGCAAGGAGCAGGGCGAGCTCGTCTTCACCGCCCGCCTCGACGGCGAGACGATCCTGCGGGAATCCGTGGCGCTGCCCGCGCGGGCCATCGACGCGCGGTGGACGGACGTGGACGTCGACCTCGCGGCCCACGCCGGCGCGGAGGTGATCCTCGAGCTCGCGGTGGAGGGCTCGCGACCGGGGACCTGGGGCGCCCCGACGCTCCGGGACACGAGCGCGCGCCCCGAGGGCGCGAACGTGCTCCTCGTCTCGATCGACACCCTGCGCGCGGACCACGTGCACTCCTACGGCTACTCCCGTGAGACCTCGCCCCGCCTCGACGCCCTCGCCGCCGAGGGCGCGCGGTTCGCGGACTGCACCGCGCAGGCGCCGTACACGTTGCCGTCGCACGTCAGCATGTTCTCGGCCCAGCACCCCTCCGTGCACGGGGTGCAGGAGGCGGGCTGCGCGATCTCCTCGGCCCGCACGCCGATGCTCGCCGAGATCCTGAGCGAGCGCGGCTGGACGACCCAGGCGTTCACCGGGGGAGGCTACCTGAGCCCGGTGTTCGGGTTCGCGCGGGGCTTCGACGGCTACTGCAACGTCGATCCCTTCCGGCACGCCACGTCCGAGCACCTCGAGGCGATGATCGAGAAGCAGCCCGAGCTGATTACGCGCGAGCTCTTCCTCGAGTACGGTCCGGCGCGCATCGAGCGCTGGATCACCGACCACGCGGACGAGCGGTTCCTTCTGTTCCTCCACACCTACGCCGTCCACGACTTCGATCCTCCCCCCGGTTACGTCGAGCGCTTCCCCGGCCCACTCGAGAGCGACATCGAGGACTTCTTCCCCTACTTCGACTACCGCTACATCACCGAGCACGGGATCCCCGATGAGATCCTGGCGTACATGATCCGTCACTACGACGCGGCGTTGCTCCACGTCGACGAGCTGATCGGGCGGATCCTGGACCACGTCGAGGCTCTCGGGCTTCACGACGAGACGATCGTGGTGGTGACCTCCGACCACGGCAAGGAGCTGACGGAGCGGGGAATCATCGGCCACGGCGTGACCCTCTACGAGGAGCTGACCCGCGTGCCCCTGATCGTGCGCGTCCCGGGCATGGAGCCGCGCATCGTGACCGAGCCGTCGATGGGCGTCGACATCCCCCCCATGATCCTCGGCGCAATGGGGATCCCCGCCGACCCGCGGATGCAGGGCGTCGACCTCCTGCGCGAGAGCGCCCCTCCCCGGGCGATCTGGAGCGAGGTGGTCGATCCCCTCGCCCACAAGTACGCCCTGCGGGGCGCGGGGGGCTGGAAGCTGATCCACGGGCCGGACGAGCGCGAGGTGCTCTTCGTGAACGAGATCCCCTGGGAGCTCTACGACCTCGCGAACGACCACGGGGAGAAGGAGAACGTCTTCTCGACCGAGGACGATCGCGCGGAGCGGATGGCCCGCGCCCTGCGCGAGCTGCGCACGGGCTACGAGGACCTCGGCAAGGCCCTGGGCGAGCTCGGCGCGGGCGAGCTCGACGAGGTCACCCTCGCCCAGCTACGCCAGCTCGGCTACATCCGGTAGTCACTCGGCCACCATCAATCCCGCCACGAGCTTCGTGAAGCGCGCGGGATCCGGGGGGGCCGAGCCTTCTGCGACGAGGGCCTGGCCGAGGACGAGCTCGCAGTACTCGCCGAAGCGGGCGTACTTCGCGTCGTCGCCGCTCAGGGCCTGCAGCGTCTCCACCAGGGGATGGCCCGCGTTCAGCTCCAGGATGCGCTTGGCGGGCGGGGCCTCGTGGCCCGCCTCCTGCATCATGCGGCGCAGGGCGGGTCCGGGATCGTGCTCCCCGGCGACGAGGCAGGCCGGGCTCTCGGTCAGACGACTGGAGAAGCGGACCGCCTCCACGTGGTCCGCGAGCTCCTTGCGCACCGCCTCGAGGAGGGGCTCGAGGTCCTTCTCGCGGGCCTCGCGCTCCTCCTTCTCGCCTTCGTCGTCGATGTCGACCTCGCCCTTGTCGATCTGGCGGATCTTCCTGCCGTCGAGCTCGCCCAGCCGCTGCAGCACGAACTCGTCGACGGGATCGGTCAGGAAGAGGACCTCGTACCCCTTGCTGGTGAAGGTCTCCAGGTGCGGCGAGCGGCGCGCGGTCTCGAGCTCGGGGGCGAGCAGGACGTAGATCTCCGTCTGCTTGACCGGCATCCGCTCGACGTACTCGGGCAGGGTGGTCGGCTCCTCCTCCGTCGAGCTCGAGAACAGCGCGATCCGCGCGACCTCCTCGCGGCGCTCGTCGTCGTAGTAGACGCCCTCCTTGAGCACGGAGCCGAAAGCCTTCCAGAACTCGCGGTAGTCGTCGCGGCGGTCCTCGAGCATGCCGCTCAGGGCGTCGAGCACCTTCGTCGTCAGACGGTTGCGGATCTGGCCCATCTGCCGGTTGTGCTGGAGCGTCTCGCGCGAGATGTTCAGCGGGAGGTCGGCGGAATCCACCACACCGCGGACGAAGCGGAGCCAGGGCGGCATCAGCTCCTCGCAGTCGGACATGATGAAGACGCGCTTCACGTACAGGTGGACGCGCGAGCGGGCCTGGTTCGGATCGAAGAGATCGAGCGGCCTCTCCTTGGGCAGGTAGAGCAGGGCGGTGTACTCGAGCGTGCCCTCGGCCCGGAAGTGGATGGTCTCGAGCGGGTCGTTCCAGTCGTGGCCGATGTGGCGGTAGAACTCCGCGTACTCGGACTCCTCGATCTCGCTCTTGGGGCGCGTCCAGAGGGGCTTGCGCGAGTTCAGGACGTCGACCTTGCGATCGTCGCCCTCGCCGGACTCCATCTCGATGGGGTACTCGATGAAGTCGGAGTAGCGCTTCACGACCTCGCGCAGGATCCACTCCTTCGTGAAGTCCTGCCCGCCTTCCTCGCTCTCCTCCGCGGGCTTCAGGTGCAGCGTGACCGTCGTCCCCGACTCGGGCCGGTCGACGTCCTCGATCGTGTATTCGCCCTCGCCGTCGGACGACCACCGCGTGCCCCCGGCCTCACCCGCGCGACGCGTCTCGATGTCGACGCGGTCGGCGACGATGAAGCTCGAGTAGAAGCCGACGCCGAACTGGCCGATCAGCTCGGGCAGGGACGCCTTCTTCTCCTCCGCCTCCCGCATCGCCTCGAGGAAGCCGCGCGTGCCCGACCGGGCGATGGTGCCGATGTTCTCGACCACCTCTTCACGGGTCATCCCGATCCCGGTGTCGATCACTCGCAGGACGCGCGCCTCGGGATCGACCTCGAGCCGGATCCGCAGCCCCGCGTCGTCGACCGACATCTCCGAATCGACCAGGGCTTCCACGCGCAGCTTGTCGAGGGCGTCGCTGGCGTTCGAGATCAGCTCGCGGAGGAAGATCTCCTTGTGGGTGTACAGGGAGTGGATGACGAGGTGCAGGATCTCCTTCGTCTCGGCCTGGAAGGTCACCGTCTCGGCGTTGGGGCTCACGTCTCTTGTCTCCTTCTCGGGCGGCCGGGGAAGCGGTCGCCGCGGTTATGGTCGGTCCGGGGCCCACCGGCCCCAACGTATTGTAGGGAAAGGGCCTGGGGGATTGGAATCCGCGAGGGCTCGCGCCGCCCTTGAGCCCGAGGGCCGGGGAGGTTCCAATGCCCCCTCACCCATCGTCGATCGAGCCGCCCCCGAGGCGACGTCCGATGAGTCACCAAATCGCGATCTGCACCCTGCTCCTCACCCTGGTCGGCTGCGCGGCTCCGGCGCCGCGCGGCGAGGTGATCCCGTCCCCCGCGGGCTTTCCGGGGTATCCGAGCCCCGCGCACCTCGGGGCGATCTGGACCGAGGCGGCCTTCGCCACGAACCACGTCCGGCTCTTCGGCGAGGACCTGACCGACGAGGGCATCCTCCCCATCCACGTCAAGGTCGGGCTGCAGGGCGCGGAGGCGGGCGCGCCGCGGCTGGCCGGGGACGCGCTCGATCCCCACCTCTACCTCCAGGACGGCACGGTGCTCGAATGGGTGCCGCACGAGGAGGTGGTGACCGGAACGCGCGCGGGGAGGGCCCGGGTGACCGAGCTCGCCCTCCCCCTCTCCCTGCTCGAGCCGTGGAGCCAGGCCCCGGGCGGATTCGTGTTCTTCCGGATCGGCGACTCCCTCCGCCTGAAGGGAACCCACGCCCTGTCGAGCACGGGCCGCTGCCACCGCGAGCTCGACCTGCTGCACTCACTGCTCGAGCTCGACGTCGCTGCGGAGGACGGATCGAAGCGGCTGTTCGTCGGCCTGACGAGCCGGTTCGTCGTCGACTCCGGAGGAGGGACGGGGCAATGAGGACGATCATTCGTCGCGAGGGTCCCGTCTTCCTCGGCTGCGTTCTGTCGCTCGTGGCTCTCCTCGCCGGAGCATGCGCCGCTCCCCCGCCCCGCGACGACGGGCTGCTCTCCCTCGAGAAGGGCCTGCGGCACCTGGAGGCGGGAGAGCTCGAGGCGGCGGTGGCGGAGATGGAGACACTCGTCTCCGAGACGCAGCGAACCGCCGACGAGCACGCGTTGCTGCGGTTCCACGCCGAGCTCGCCCTGGCGCGAGCCCACGCCGCCGCGTCCCTGGACGCCCCGTTCCTGACGGAGACGACCCGGGTTCCGGGCGAGGTCGGAGGCGTGGGGCACCGGGCCGCGTCCGAGGCCGAGCGAATCCGCCCCAGCCCCTCGGCGCACCTCGTCGCCGCGGTCTACCACGCGACCCGGGCGCGCGAGGCGTTCGGCAAGGCCCGGCTGGCCGCGCCCGCGGGCAACGGCGAGGCGCTCCTGCTCGACGAGCTCCAGGAGTCGGACCTGGACATGGCCGACGCGCACCTGCAGGTCCTCCTGACCGTCGCCTACGCCCGCCTCGGCTTCCGGGAGCGCGTCGAGGAGATCCTGGTCCGTTCGCCCGAGCTCGTGGAGCTCGACTCGTGCTTCGAGACCCTCGATCGCTACGGAGTCCCGCGGGAGCTGCGCGGTTGGATCTGCGAGCTCGTCTTCCACCACCTGCGGGATCGGGACGAGGAGGCGGCCTACCGCTTCGGGGTCATGGCCGTCGAGGGAGCGCAGCGCTTCCGCCACGCCCTCCCCGCGGAGGCCGTCGCGCGCATCGACGAGTGGATCGTCAGCGAGTCGAGCATGCTCTTCGTGTGCCCGCACTCCCAGACTCCCTACATCCCGGGCGAGCGCCGCAGCCCGATCAGCGGCGTCCCGCACATCGACTACGTGCCGGTGGAGCGGCCGGACGAGGGACGGTAGGAGGAACTCAGCGCGACCAGTTGCGGATCGCTTCCTCGAGGTACGCCCGGAGCTCGGGGACCTTGACGCTCGCCTGCTCCATCGAGTCGCGCTCGCGCACGGTCACCACGTCCTCGGCGAGCGTGTCGCCGTCGATCGTGATGCAATACGGGGTTCCGATCTCGTCCTGGCGGCGGTAGCGGCGGCCGATGGCGGCTTTCTGGTCGTAGAAGGTCGTGAAGCCCGCGCGCCGTAGCTCCTCCTCGACCTCGTGCGCCTTCTCGGGCATGCCGTCCTTCTTGACCAGGGGGAAGACCGCCACGGTGACCGGGGCGATCTCGGGGTGGAAGCGCAGCACGACCCGCGTGTCCTTCTCCAGCTCCTCGACGTCGTAGGCGTCGATCAGGAAGGTGAGGGCCATGCGGTCGATCCCCCCGGCGGGCTCGATCACGTAGGGGATGTAGTGCTCCTTGGTCTGCGGGTCGAAGAACGCGAGCTCGGTGCCCGAGGCCTCCGAGTGCGCCTTGAGGTCGAAATCCGTCCGGCAGGCGATGCCCTCGAGCTCGCCCCAGCCGAAGGGATACTCGTACTCGACGTCGCAGGTGGCGGTCGAGTAGTGCGAAAGCTCGTCGGCGTCGTGGTCGCGGACGCGGAGCTTCTCGGAGCGGATGCCGAAGTCCGTGTACCACTTGAAGCGCTCGTCGCGCCAGTAGGCGTACCACTGGTCGTTCTCCGCGGGCGGGACGAAGTACTCCATCTCCGCCTGCTCGAACTCGCGCGTGCGGAACACGAAGTTGCCCGGGGTGATCTCGTTCCTGAACGATTTGCCGATCTGCGCGATGCCGAACGGGGGCTTCAGCCGCGAGCTGTTCAGCACGTTCAGGAAGTTGAGGAAGATCCCCTGCGCCGTCTCGGGGCGCAGGTAGGCGACCGATCCCGCTTCCTCGATCGGCCCCACGTGGGTCTTGAACATCAGGTTGAACGAGCGCGGCTCGGTCAGCTCGCCCCCGCATTCCCCGGGACGTTTCGAGGGCTTCTCCGGACACCGGGCGTTCTCCAGGTCGTCGGCGCGGAACCGCCCCTTGCACTTCTTGCAGTCCACCATGGGATCGGTGAAGCCGCCGACGTGCCCCGAGACCTCCCACACGCGCGGGTTCTGCAGGATCGCGGAGTCCAGCCCCACCACGTCCGGCCGCCGCGTGACGACGCGCCCCCACCAGGCGTCCTTGACCCGACGCTTCAGCTCGACTCCCAGCGGACCGTAGTCGTAGGTGTTGCCGATGCCGCCGTAGATCTCGGAGGCCTGGAAGATGAAGCCCCTGCGTTTGCAGAGGGACACGATCGTGTCCATGAAGGACGTGGGTTTCTTGGCCATCGCGGAGCGCTCCTGCGGAGGAAAGGGGGCGGGAGTCTACCAGAGGGCCCGGCGGGGGCAACGCCGGCCGAGCCGCACCTTCTGGCTCCGGGGGGGCTCGGCGTGCGTCGGCCGCGGTCTATACTGCCGGGTCATGCCCCCCTCGCCCCGTACCGGAGATACGCCTCCGCCTGCCGCCGACCGGACCCCCGATCGCTGGGCGGCGCCCCTCGCGACCCTCGCGCGCGCGGGGCCCCACGCCTCCGGGATCGCGCGCATCGCGGCCCGGGTGGAGGACGGCGAGCGCATCTCCGCCGAGGAGGCGCTCCTCCTGCACGAGGAGGCGGACCTCACGACGCTCGGCCGGCTCGCCGATCTCGTGCGCGAGCGGCGCCATCCCGAGGGGATCGTCACCTACATCGTCGACCGCAACGTGAACCCGACGAACGTGTGCGTCGTCGACTGCGGGTTTTGCGCCTTCTATCGCCGGCCGAAGGACGAGGAGGCCTACGTCCTTCCCCGCGAGGAGCTCATGGAAAAGGTGCAGGAGCTCGCGGACCTCGGCGGTCGCCAGCTCCTCATGCAGGGCGGTCACCACCCGCGGCTGGGCACCGAGTGGTGGTGCGAGCTGCTCTCCGAGCTGCGCGAGCGCTTCCCGCGAATCAACCTGCACGCCCTGTCCGCCCCCGAGATCGACCACCTCACGAAGCTCGACAAGCGTCCCCTCGAGGAGGTTCTCCGGGACCTGAAGGAGGCGGGGCTGGGCAGCCTGCCCGGCGCGGGGGCGGAGATCCTGGTCGAGCGGGTGCGCCGCCGGATCGCGCCGCGCAAGACCCGGGTCGATCGCTGGCTCGACGTCCACCGCAAGGCCCACGAGGCGGGGCTGCGCTCGTCGGCCACGATGATGTACGGCCACGTCGAGACCCCCGCGGAGCGCATCGAGCACCTCGAACGCCTGCGGGATCTCCAGGACGAGACCGGCGGGATGACTGCGTTCGCGTGCTGGAACATGCAACCGGACGGCGTTCCCGATCCGACGCTCTGCCCGCGCCGGACGACGCACGCGGTGTACCTGCGCGTGCAGTCGATCGCGCGGATCTTCCTGGACAACTTCGAAAGCATGCAGACCAGCTTCGTGACCCAGGGCATGAAGCTCGCCCAGGTCAGCCTGCGCTACGGCTGCAACGACTTCGGGGGCACGATGCTCGAGGAGAACGTGGTCAGCGCCGCGGGCTGCTTCCATCTGGAGTCGATCCAGACCATCGAGCGGATGATCGAGGGGGCGGGGTTCCTTCCTCGGCAGCGGAATTCCTGGTACGGCATCGTCGACGAGCGCCACGAGGTTCCGCGCGGACCGCAGAGCCGCGAGGAGGGCGCCACCCACCGGGCGTGGACGGAGCGATCCCCGGAGGGAGGAAGGTGATGGGCGCGGAGGCCGGAGGGAAGGGGCTGCTGGACCGCGCCCGGGCCGCGGGACTCGCGGACGTCGCGGAGAAGGTGCTCGCGGAGGAGCGGCTCTCCCCGGAGGACGGGCTGCTCTTGTACCGCACGTCGCACCTCCACGTCCTCGCCGAGCTCGCCAACCACGCGCGCGAGCGGAGGCACGGCGACCGGGCCTTCTACAACGTCAACCAGCACGTCAACTACACGAACCTCTGCAACAAGTTCTGCGAGTTCTGTTCCTTCGACCGCCAGCCGGGCCAGGACGACGCGTACCTGATGTCCCCGGAGGACGTGGCGGCGAAGATCACGGCCCTGCGGCACGAGCCGATCACCGAGGTGCACATCGTCGGCGGCGTGTGGCCGAAGCTTCCCTACTCCTACTACCTCGACGTGCTGCGCGCCGTGAAGGAGGCGCGCCCGGAGATCCACGTCAAGGCCTTCACCATGGTCGAGATCGACCAGATCGTGAAGGTGGCGAAGAGGCCGATCGAGGAGGTGCTCGAGGAGCTGATGGAGGCGGGGCTCGGCTCCTGCCCCGGAGGGGGAGCGGAGGTCTTCGCGGAGCGGGTCCGTCAGGCGGGATACCGGCGCAAGATGTCGGGCGAGGCGTGGCTCGACACGACGCGGAAGGTCCACGAGGCGGGCCTGCGCTCGAACTGCACGATGCTCTTCGGACACGTCGAGACGCCCGAGGAGAGGGTCGACCACCTGCACCGCCTCCGCCGCCTGCAGGACGAGACGGGCGGCTTCCAGGCGTACATCCCCCTCGCCTTCCACCCCGAGAACAACGAGTGGTCGCACCTGCCCGGCCCCACGGCGCTCGACGAGCTGCGAGAGATCGCCGTCGGCCGGCTGATGCTCGACAACGTCGACCACGTGAAGGCGTACTGGATCACGCTCTCGATCGCGGTGGCGCAGCTCGCCCTGTCGTGGGGGGCGGACGACGTGGACGGCACGGTCGTCGAGGAGCGGATCCACCACGACGCCGGGGCGGAGGGGCCGCAGTCCCTCTCTCGTGAGGAGCTGATTCGCTGCATCCGGGATGCCGGCCGCGAGCCGGTGGAGAGGGACACGCTGTACCGCGTGGTCGGCGCGGCGGGGCCCGTCCCCTCTGCCAAGCTCTGAGGTCCGTGAGGGCTCGGTAAGGAGCTCGCGCTGGCACGGCCCTTGCCCCTCAGGGGGGTGGATGCGAGCTCCGAACCCCTGCCGCGCCCCCGGGCGTGGCCTCCAGAGGCCAGGGCGCTCCCTCCAGTAGACACCTCGAGGATCACCCGAGAGGACAACCGTGAGACGAGCCATGAAGCATGCAGCCCAACGCCGACCGCTCCTTCTCCTCCTCGCCGGCCTCCTGCCCGCCCTCTTCGCCTGCTCTCACTCCCATGGCGGAGACGAATACTACGTCAGCACGTATTTCGAGTCCGAGATCAACGACCAGGCGCACAACGCGGACTACTTCGGGATCCTGCGTCCGGGGGATCGCTTCTTCATCGACGGTCACATCACCGACATCCCCTTCGACCCGTTCGATCCCTGGAACGGCTACGATCCCTTCGACGGTTTCGCGTTCACCGCGGACCGGCCGATCCACGTCGAGTTCCGGCTGTACATCGACAACCCGTGGACGGACCTCGACGTCATCGTCTACGACCCGCAGCTCGGCATTGACGTGGGTTGGTTCGCGACCGGGAACAACCCCGAGGTAGGGGCGGTCGACGTGCTCGCGGGCGGCCTGGACTTCCACCTCGTCGTGGAGTCCTGGGTGGGAATCTCCTCGTACTCGATGGAGATCATCGTCTACGCGCTCTACGGGCCGGAGGGTGGCACCGAGGGAGACGACCCCGCGCCCGACGCGACGATCACCGCGGACCGCATCGTCGATCCCGATCGCCCCGAAGCGCCGGCGCACTTCGAGGAGTATGCGGGTGAGCAGATCGACGAGGAGCCCGAGCTCCGCGTGCAGACGACCGAGATCGACCCGGACACCGGAGTGCTCACCGAGTCCTCCCGCACCATGGACGCCGATGGATAGTGGATGGGGGTCCGCGACGTCCCGTCCTGTGTGAGAGGCCGGGCGGCCGCCACTGGCGGCCCACGGGCGGGCCGGTCCTTCGGGGCCGGCCCGACCTTTTTATTAGGGGAAGGACCGCAACCGCCGACGGAGCCGAACGGTCTAACGCGCGTCCCCTGGGGGTGGGTGGGGGTTTGGGAAGGTTCAGGGAAGACCCCCGGCGCGGCGCCCGCCCCTCCGGACGCCTCTACACCCTCCACCAGTCGCGCGATGGAGGCGGAGTCGTGAAGCGCACCCTCTCTCTGCGGGTCGGATGCTCGAGCTCGATCTCGAGGGCGTGCAACGCGATGCTGCGGTCGGGCAGAGGATCGCGAGCACCGTACTTGAGATCCCCCGCGAGGGGGACGCCGAGGCTCGCGGCCGCGAGGCGGAGCTGGTGCGGTCGACCCGTCTCGGGGATCAGCTCGAGCAGGGTCCGAGGGCGAGGCCCGCGCGAGTCCGTCCGCGCCGCCCTCCAATGCGTCACCGCCGGCTTCGCCCCCGCGATCTCCTCGCCATGACTCTCCACGACGTTCCGCGACCGGTCCTTGCGCAGCCAGGCCCGAACCGTGCCCTCGCGAAGCCCGAGGTCCCCGATCCCCACTCCCAGGTAGAGCTTGGCTACGGTCCGGTCGCGGAACTGGCCGGTGAGCCGCGCCGCCGCCTTGCTCGTCCGCGCGAACACGACCACCCCGGACACCGGACGGTCGAGCCGGTGCACGACGCCCAGGTACGCCTCGCCCGGCTTCTCGTACTCCCGCTTCACCCAGGCCCGAGCGCGATCGAGGAGGCTCTCGTCCCCGCTCGCGTCGGGCACGACCGGCAGACAGGCGGGCTTGCGCACGACCAGGAGGTGGTTGTCGTGGTAGAGGACCTCGAGCTTCATTCGATGCCGGAGACGCGCCGATCGCCGCGGCTCGCAGGGGGAATCGTACCGACTCCGGGGATCATCCGGTCGGCGGGCACGATCCGGACGGGAGCATGGCCGGGAATCGTCCGCCCGAGCCGACGCCGGAACATCGCCGCGGACGGCGGACTCGCGAAACGAAACAGGTGCGCGGGGCAGCGACAGTCGGAGGCGCCGAACCCGGCGAGAGGCGCGGACGCGCCGGGCAGGTCCTGGAAGATCCGCGCCCACTCGTGCTCGCGATGCGCCCCGTCGTGCGTGAGCCAGACCTCCCGCGGACGCAGGTGATCCCGCAGCCAGTCGAGGTGCCAGCGAGGGGCGGCCCGGGAGCAGACGTGGTGGCGCACCCGGGCCGCAACGCCCCCCGGACCGAAGGCGCTGCCGACGTAGACGAACGTGCCCCGACGCACGCGAAGCTCGCCCAGCTTGCCAACCTGCACGCACGCTTCGCGGGGGGCGAAGAGCACGAGGGCGTAGGTACCGGGAATGTCGCTCACGAGGAGCGGGGGCAGGATCAGGTGACGATCACCGGCACGAAGATGCAGGCGACGACCACGGCGGCCAACATCGCCTCGACCGCGGCCTGGGTCGCCTTGCCGGTCAGCTCGCCGTTGACGATCTGCTCGATCCGCTTCTTACGCGCCTTCAGCGTCTTCTTATCGAACGCGGTCTTGAGCAGCCCCGTTCGGTTCGCGAGCGAGACGAGCACCACCGTGCGCGCGTCGATGTCCCGCGCATTCGTGAAGATCGCGCGCCGGAGACGCTCGATCACCGCCTTCTCCCATTTCGGATCGCGCTCGGGGTAGATCCGCCGCGTGAACAGCAACAGGACCCTGTCCTCCTTCTCCCGCAGGATGCCGCGGCGACAGAGGCTCGAGGCGATGCGATGCTTCAGGTTCTTGGCGTTGGCGAAGCGCGACACCCAGGTGGAGGCCCCCGCCCGTCGCTTCGCGGCCCCGATCCGACCGAGGCACTCGTCCAGGTAGGGCTCACCGAGGGGGCTCGAGTCCACGAGGTCCACGAGCTTGTTTCGCCGAGACTCGTCGATGCGGATGCGCTCCGCGAGCAGGAGCTCGGCGAGAGCCGCCCCTCCGAGCGCCAAACCCCACATCGTGTTGCCGGCGATCGTGCCCTCCGCATCGCGAAGGGCGAGCAGCAGGAGCTCCTCGTGCAGGAACAGGGGGACGTCCTTCTTCATCCGAATACCTCCGGCAACCGCTACTCCGCGGTGGCGGCGAGATTCTACATGCTCGCCGTCACCGGGACGCCGACGCGGTCGCTCGCCAGAGAGTCACCCCCAGCCAGAGCCCCACGATCCCGACCACCGGCGACGTGGCCAGTCCGGGGAAGTACCCGCCCGCGACGATCGCCAGGATCGGATGCGCGACCGCGTTGGCGAGCTGGGCCAGCACGAAGAACCAGACGGGAAGGAAGGCGATGCGCACGCCTCTCGCGATCCCGAGGGCACACCACCCCCAGAGCAGGACCAGGCCTCCGTTCGCGATCCAGAAGAGGCCGGGGGGGAGCGGGGACAGTCCCAGCAGCTCCGGGTACTTCTCGGGGAAGCCCGTCGCGTACTCCTCGACGGCGTGCAGGACGTGGAACGCGACCGCGACGAGGACGAGACGGCCCGCACGGACGCGCGCGGCTCGATTCGCGCCCCGCGGATCCCGCCTCAGGGTCGGGACGAGCGCGACGAGGGCCACCGCCAGAAGCGGGGCGGTGATGCTCAGGACCGTGCGAGCGCCTTCCGTCACGACGGGCGGAGTCTACGTCACTCCACGACCAGCTCGCAGAACAGGCTCGATCCGTCCACCTCCGTGAGCTCGGGGGCGACGCCGAGCGCCCCGGCCCAGCGCTCGAAGTCCTCCGGGCGGGCGGTGGTCGCGGTGAAGCCGTCCTTTCCGACGATCACCCCGTTCCCCGTGCGCGCCCGATCGATCTCCCCCACCAGGCCGTGGTCGGCCTGGATCTCGAACCACGCGAGACGCTGCTCCCAGAACGCCTCCGCATAAGAGGAGAAGAGAACCCTCCCCGGAGACGCGGTGACTCGCAGCGCCTCGGCGATCAGGGCGAGCGGATCCTCGTGAAACGCGGAGATACCGTTCTGGAGGCAGAGCACCGCGTCGAAGCAACCATCCGGGAATCCGAGGCGGACGGCGTTCATCGCCGCGAGCCACCGGCCGTTTCCCTCCGCCGCCTCGTCGCGAGCCAGGCGGAGACTTCCGAGCGACGAGTCGATCCCGACGACCCGTCCGGCCCTGGCCTCCAGGCGCGGGAGCAGACGGCCGTACCCGCACCCCAGGTCGAGCACCAGGTCCCCGGGCTCGATCCGGCGGTACGCGAAGTCGATCTCGGCCTCCAGGAACGCCTTCACCCGCGGCGAGGCCACCTCGTAGCAGCGGCGGAGGCGCTCGCCGCTCAGCTTCTCGGAGTAGTAGTCCATCCTCACCCCCGGGGAGCACGACACCGGGTCAGGGTTCCAATCGCACGCCGTTCGAGTACGTCCCCGATCGCGCGTCGTCGATCGAGCCGTCCTCGTTCCAGACGGTCCAGCGTCCGTGCAGCTTGCCGTTCACGTACTCGCCCTCCGCGCGCCGCGTCCCGTTCTCGTGGTAGTGCGTCCACACCCCGGTCGTCTCGCCGTCGTGGTACCTCGACTCCATCATCCGGTTCCCGTTCTCGTACCAGTATTGCCACCGCCCGGTTCGTCGACCTTCGTCGAAGGTGCCCTCGGCCTGCTTCACGCCGTTCTCGTACCACCACTCCCACGGACCGTGCTCCACGTCGCCGCGGTAGGCGCCGAGCTCGTGCAGCGCGCCGTTCATGTGCCACGCCTCCCACGGTCCCTCGCGGACGAGCCGGCCGTCCTTGTCGGGAACCTGATAGCCCTTGTACCAGAGCTGGCCGTTGCCGTAGCGCGCGCTCTGAACCTCACCCTCCTCCACGTCGAGCACCTGCCCCTCGACGGAGATGCCGTCGTTCACCGACCACTCTCGAGCTACGACGGGAGGCGGCGATGCGGCGGAGGGGGCGGGATCCCACGGGGCCGCCGCGCGAATCGGGAGGGTTCCGGGCTCGGGAAGCGCGATGTCCCGAGCGCCCCCGGCTCCCTCCAGGACGGGAAAAGCCCCCGGCGACGAGGCGAGATCCGGAGTCTCCGACGCGCGCGAGACGGCGACCCCCGGATCGTCCGCTCCTCTCCCCAGGAGCCAGATACCACCGGCGATTCCGCCGCAGAGGACCGCCAGCCCCAAGAACACCGAGCTCTTCATCGTATCCGTCCCTCGCAGTGTACATAGAGAGGACGGGGACGGGCCGGGTTAGAATCGTCCCCTTCCGATCTCTCGCCACCACCACCTCCCATGACGAGCAAAGTCCGACCGCGGAGCGCCGACAACGCGCTCCAGACCCTGATCTCGAACGTGGAGAAGGTGATCTACGGCAAGACACAGGCCGTGAAGCTCTGCGTCATCGGCCTGCTCGCCGAGGGCCACGTCCTGCTCGAGGACGTGCCGGGTACCGGCAAGACGACGCTCGCCCGGGCGCTGGCGAAGTCGGTCGACGTCGAGTTCCGGCGCATCCAGTTCACCTCGGACCTGCTGCCCGCGGACCTGCTCGGCGTCTCCGTCTACTCCGCCGCGCACGAGCGCTTCGAGTTCCAGCCGGGGCCCGTGTTCGGCAGCATCATCCTCGCCGACGAGCTGAACCGCACGACACCCCGCACGCAGTCGGCGTTGCTCGAGTGCATGGACGAACGACGCGTCTCCGCGGACGGTGTCACGCGGGATCTGCCTCACCCCTTCCAGGTCATCGCCACGCAGAACCCGCTCGAGTTCGAGGGCACCTATCCCCTGCCCGAGTCGCAGCTCGACCGCTTCCTGCTCCGCGTCACGATCGGATACCCGGATCGCGAGACCGAGCGCAAGGTGCTGCTCAGCCGTCTGGAGCTCGACCCCATCGACGCGATCGGCTCCGTCATGACCCGCGAGGAGCTCGTCTCTGCGATCCGGAGCGTGCGGGAGATCCGGGTCGAGGAATCCCTGTTCGACTACGTGCTGGAGTTCACCGAGGCCACGCGCCGGGGGGGAACGTTCCTCCTCGGGGCGAGCCCGCGCGCGGGGCTGGGCTGGGTGCGCGCGGCGCAGGCCCTCGCCCTCGTCGAGGGGCGCGACTTCTGCATACCCGACGACTTCAAGGAGCTCGCGATCCCCGTCCTCGCCCACCGCACGGTCTGCGCCGCCGGCAACGGAGGGGGCGACGAGAGCGCCGAGGAGGCTCTCGCGGCTCTGCTCGACGAGCTCCCCGCGCCGTAATGCGCCCCGCCCCCCGGCTGCTTCGCGCGGAGCGATCCGGGCTGCACCTCACGCCCGCGGGCCGGATCTTCCTGCCCCTGGCGCTGGCCGGCTTCCTGGCCGGCTGGCTGGCCGGAGGAACGACCGGGATGTTCGCGGGGCTGGCGTTCGCGCTGCTCGCCCTCGCCCCGGGGCTCGCGCTCCTGCACCTGCGGGGCCTGCGCGTGGGGTCCCCGCCTCCCGCGCGGGTCTCCGTCGGGGACACCTTCGTGATCCACCCGACGCTCGCGAACGTCTCGCGCCTCTTCGCGGTCCGCAACGCGCTCCTCTACTGCGGCGAGTCGGAGGGGGAGCGCGCGCAACCCGGAGGACACGTCCTCCGCCTGGCCCCGGGCCGCGAGCGACGGATTCCGGTCACCCACCGTCTCCTCCGGCGCGGACGCGAGTGCCGGCTCCACCTGACCGTGGTCTCGTTCTTTCCCCTCGGCCTCGTGGAGTGTCGGCATCGTTTCGAGCTCCCCGTCGACCTGCTCGGCCTCCCTCGGATCGGCACCCTGCGGGACCTCGGCGTCCTGCCCGCCGGACGCGTCGAGACGAGCCTCGCCCGCCGGCGCCCGGAATCCGGGGAGGAGGAGTTCCACGCGGTGCGCGACTGGCGGGAGGGCGACAGCCTGCGCCGCGTCCACTGGCGCCTGAGCGCGCGCCGCAGCCGGCTGATCCTGCGCGAGTACCGGATCCCGGTCGAGGCGCCCGTTCACCTCCTCTTCTCGATCCGCACGCCGGTCACAGGAAAGCTCGCCGCCGCGGAGCGCCGTCGCTTCGAGACGATGGTCAGCCTGGTCGCGACCCTCGCCGAGCACTTCCTTCGTCGGGGCCGCCGGGTGCGCCTGACGATCGCGGGCGACGAAGGCTCCGGTCTTCCGCCCCTGCGCGGCCGCTCCGGGCTCGTGCGCATCCTCGTGCTCCTCGCCGAGGTCGAGCCGGCCGGTGGCGAGCCCGATGGAGTGCTCCGGAGCGCCCTGACCGCCTCGCGCCGTCGGGGCGAGATCCCCATCGTCGTCCACGCCGGGAGCGGCGAGGGCCTGGCCTCGAGCGGAGAGCTCCTCGTGCTCGGTGCGGAGGATCCCGCCGTCGACCGCCTTTTCCGGCGCACCCGCCCCGGCGGAGCCGGCTCCCCCCTGCTCACCACCCGCCCGTGAACGCCACCCCCGACTCTCCGACGCGCGGGTACGTCGCGATCCGGATCGCGGCGGCCGTCGCGAGCTACCTCGCCGTGCCCCTCGTGCACGTGCACGTCGGCCTGGTCCGCGCGGACCTCTCCGAGGCCGTGGGCTGGATCGGCGTGGCCTCCCTGGTCCTGCTCCCGTTCGTGGCCCACGGGCTGGCCCACCTCGATCGCGACCTGCCGCCCCGCGTCCGGCTCGCCCCTCACCTCCTGCAGGTCGTCCCCGTGACCTTCCTGCCCCTCGATCGTCCGGGATTGCTGCTCTTCGCGCTCGGGGTCGCGATCCAGGGCAACCTCCTCGCCCGGACCCGCAGCCCCCGGGCCGTCCCCTGGAGCCTCGCCGCGGGCCTCGCCCTCTTCCTCGCGGGACTGGCCATCGCCCCCTCTCCCCTGTGGTTCCCGCTCTTCCCGCTCGTCCTGTTCACCTCGCTGACCGGGCTCCTGCTCGCCCAGGACCGGCTCGTCGCGGAGAGGGTGCGAGGTCGCCTCGCGCGCCGGGCGGCCGACCACGCCCCCCCGGTCCCCCGCGGATTCCGCGGCGCGGCGATCGCGGCGAGGTACGCGCTGGCCCTCGGCGCCCTCGTCCTGGTCTCGGTTCCCGTCCTGCTCGCCCTGTACGCGGCCCTTCCCCGCCCGTTCCTCGCCTCCGGGACGGAGCCGGGCGGGGGAGCGCAAGAGGCGGGTCGGGGCGAGCCCACCGGAGAAACCTCGGAGGTGGCCGAGGCCGGCCGCGTCTTCGACGAGATCTTCCAGTCGGGCGTCACCTTCGGCCGCGGGGGGGACACGGCCGTCCTGGGCGAGGACGTGATGGAGCTCCGCCCCCGCCCCGACGGTCCCGACGCGCCGCCCCGCGCCGTGGGGCCCGTGTACCTGCGCGGGATCCCCCTCGACACCTTCGAGACCCGGGGAATGGTCTGGAGCGGAGGCTCTCCCCCCGCCCCCCTCGACGACGCCGCGGACGGGGTGGAGGACGGGTGGACGCGCCTCGCGGGAACGGGGAGCGAGGAGGCCCTCCTGCTCGAGGTCCGCCAGCAGCCGGTGTTCATCCAGGACGGAGAGCGCAGCATCCTGTTCGCACCGGAGCGGACGCTCGCGATCGACCGCGGCGGGATCCGCCACGCCCCCGACGGCCTGCTCGTCACCACCGAGCCGCCGCGGTTCCAGGACGAGTGGATCGCCTACCGCCTGCTCGTCGAGGAGCGGCGCGCGGAGCGGCTCGACCTGGCGCGGGCGAGCCTCGCCACGGGCCGGGGGACGGACCTCCAGCTGCCTCCCCCGTCCGATGCCCTGCGGTTCTTCCGGGAGACGGCCGGCGAGCTGACGCGGAACGCGACCACCGACGTCGAGCGGGTGTGGGCGATCGTCGACCACCTGCGGGGCTTCGAGTACTCGCTCGCCGTGCAGACCTACCCGGACCTCGGCGGCCTGGTCGAGTTCATGCGGCGCCGGCGCGGCTTCTGCACCTACTTCGCCACCTCGGCGGCGCTCCTGCTCCGGACCCAGGGGATTCCCTGCCGGGTGGCGACCGGCTTCCTCGGGGGCGAGTGGTCCGAGGAGGAGGGCTGCTCGCTGGTCACCACCCGGGACCGCCACGCCTGGATCGAGGTCCGCTTCGAGGACCTGGGCTGGGTCACCTTCGATCCCACGCCGGCGAGCGGGCGGGGCGGGTCAGCCAGGCGCGATCCCTCCTCGGGTCTCGGAGCCTGGGCCGCGGAGGTCCTGCACGACATGCGACGCTGGATGGCGAGCGGGGACGACGGCTGGCTCTCCACCCTGCTCTCGACCCTCGCCGACCTGCCGGCGGCATTGTGGAAAACTATCTGCCGGCATCCGGTGCTCTCCATCGCGCTGGTCGTCCTGCTCCTCGGGGGCGGGCTCTGGCGGCGACGGAGGCGGGTGTCGGGCGGGTCGGGGGCCGTGGCCGAGGCGCGGAGCGGCGATCCCGTCGAGTCCCTCTACGAGCGGATCCTCGCCGCCCTCGGCCGGCTCGGGCACCACCGCCGGCCCCCGCAGACGCCCCGCGAGTTCGCCCGGGAGGTGTTCCGGCGGGGCGGGGAGGAGTACGAGCCCCTCCGGACCGTCACCGACGTCCTGTACCGGTCCCGGTACGGGGGGATCGCCCCCGGGGTCACTGAGCTGGAGGAGGCTCGTACACACCTGCGGTACCTCCGGAACCGTCCCGCGATCCCCGGAAAAGAGGCCGCCGCGGACTGGGAACCTGAACGGGAGCCTCTGCGTCCTACCTCCTGAGACGTCCCGGAGGCCTCACCCGGGATCCCCCTCCAGAGGTTCCCCCTCACCCCGGCAGTTTTGGCCAACTTTGCTAGACTGGTTCGTCACGTCGAGGGGGTTCGTGGCAACTCCATCTTCAGATGATCAACCACTCCCCACCCCCTCGGAACGGCAACGGATCGAAGGTCGATCCCGACCTCCTCCTCGCGCAATCGTCCTGGGTCGAGACCCTCGCGCGAGCCCTCGTACGTGACCCCTTCGGAGCGGAGGACGTCTACCAGGAGACGATGCTCGCCGCCCTGGAGTCGCCTCCTCGAGACGCCACGGACGCCAAGCGTCTTCGCGCGTGGCTCGGTCGGGTCGCCTACAACCTCGCCCACCTCTCGATGCGCCGCACCCGACGCCGCCGCGCGCGGGAGGAGTGGGCCGCCAAGCCGTCCGTCGCGGGATCCACCGCGGACCGGGTGGCCCGCAGCTCGGTCCTGAGCCAGGTCGTCGAGACGGTCCACGAGCTCGAGGAGCCCTACCGCACCGCGGTCCTCAAGCGCTACTTCGAGGGGAAGTCGACCGTCCAGATCGCGTCCGAGACGGAGACGACGGACAACGCCGTGCGCAAGCGCCTGTGGCGGGCGCGCGCCAAGCTGCGCACGACCCTGGACCGCGCCCACAACGGGGACCGGCTGGCCTGGTTCGGGGCCCTGGCGCCCCTGGCGGGGATCGAGCTGCCCACTCTCCCGCCCTCCGGCCCGCCGCTCGCGGAGAGCGCGGGACCGGCCACGGGCTGGGGATCCACGGTCAAGGCGATCGCCGCCTCGCCCCTGCTCTGGATCGGAGCCCTCGTGGGGATCTCCGTCGGGATCCTCGCCACGGCGCCCGACCCGGCACTCGCCGCCGCCCCGCCGTTCGTCTCCCCGGAGCTCGCGGCGATCGACGGCGAGCTCGAGGTGCCGCGTCTCGACGACCGCCGCCACGCGGTCGGCCGACTCGGTCCGATCGGGGCCGAGCCCGAGGATTCGGTCGCCGAGGAGCCGGAGGTCGAGGAGGTCATCGAGGAGTCGTCCGATTCCTCGAGCGTCGCCGATCCGATCCTCGTGCAGGGCTTCGTGCTCGACCTCGACGGCCAGGCCCTCGCCGACGTGGCGATCGCCTCCCGGAACGATCCGTCGACCCCGCTCGGGTGGAGCGGCCTCGACGGACGGTTCGAGCTCGCGGTGCCCGGCTTGGGCACCGGCCTGCTCGTCGGCTCCGACGGCTGGGCGACGGTGCGCACGAGCACCGTCGAGGAGGAGAACGTCCGTGCGGAGCACGTCCTGGTGGCGGCCCGCACGGTGGACGTGGGAGGAACGGTGATCGACGAAGCGGGCGCTCCCCTGACCGCCGCGCGCGTCGAGGTCGTGGCCAGCGAGGCGGCGTTCGTGCACATCGGCGTCCCCCTGAACCTCGGCTTGCCCGTGCCGCGCGAGAGCCTCAGCGACGAGACCGGCCGGATCTCCCTGGAGCGGGCCATCACCGGCGGGGGGATCCTCCTGCGCACCTCGCTCGAGGGCTACGAGCCCGACCTGCGGGAGATGCCCGCGGAGGACACGCCCGAGCTCCTGGTCACCCTGCACCGGTCGACCACGCCCCTGGTGCACCTGCGGGGGATCGTCTACCACGACACCGACGAGCCCGCCCCGGGAGCGATCGTGAGCCTCGGCGACCACGAGACGGTCACCGATGCGCGGGGCTCGTTCGCCATGGCCCTGTGCCGCATCCCGCACGGGGCGTGCCTGAAAGCCGTCAAGGAAGGGTACCTGCCCGCCCGGATGCCGGACATCGCGTCCGTGGTGGAGGAGGGTCGCATCGAGCACATGCGCCTCGACCTGCGGCTGCTACTCGGCGGTCCGGCCTCCTCGATCAGCGGGAACCTCTACGACGAGAGTGGAGAGCCCTTGTCCGGATGGCTGGTCTCGGGCTCCGCCACGGCTCCCGGCCGGGACTCGGCGGACGACACCTTGAACAGCATGCTCGGCGGGCCGTCCGCCAGCGGCTCCGAGTCGCTCACCTCGGCGCCCTCGGACGACGACGGCGGCTTCGAGGTCGGGGGCTTGCAGGGTGCCGGCCGCTACTGGCTGCAGGCCTACCATCCGGAGACCCTCCTGTCGCTCCACGCGGGGCCCTTCGCTCCGGGCATCACGGACCTGGCCCTCCGGCTCGACGAGAACGCCTGGCGCGACGACCTCGAGGGACGCGTCGTCGGGGAGGACGGGTGTCCTCTCGCGGGCGCCCGGATCACGGCCTGCCTCCCGGTGCAGAGCGGGGACGCGAGCGACTACCTGTTCGGCAAGTCCGTCTACAGCGACCCGCTCGGCTACTTCGCCTTCGGCCAGGTGCCCCGCTACTGGGTGGAGTACCGGGTGGAGCATCCCTCCTCGCAGACGGCATACGTCTCCTCGGGATCCGGTGACGACGACGACCACGGCGCGGACGACGGCGTCGATTTCGGCCTGGACGCGAGCTGCTACTTCCAGATCGTGACCGTGGCCGGGAGCTTCGCCCCCGACTCGTTCATCGTCCTCGACGGGCTCGGCCGCGAGCTCACGATCGAGAGCCTCGGGAACGAGTCCCAGGTGGGGACGATCCACGCGGGGCGCAGCCTCGTCCACGAGGTGGGCTCGAACGCCCGCACGCTCGTCCTGTTCCGCGGACCGCGGGAGATGGCGCGCTGCTCCCTGGACCTGGTGCCGGGCGAGGTGGTCACCGTGCACCCGAACCTCGGCGACTCGGGAGCATCCGGGGGATCCTCGGCCGGAAGCGGCCGCGACTGATCACGGCGCTCCGTTCCGGACCGCGGCGCGCGATCGCAGATCGGCGGGCACTCGCCCGTCGGCCCCGCGTCGCGGGCGGATGCGCTCGCGGAAGAGGCCGAAGAGCATCCCCTGCTTCTTGCGCGCCTCGCGGGCGAAGAGCGGGTTGTACTTGAGGTACACGCCGAGCCGGACCGGCGACGAGAGGTGCGTCTTGAAGTCCCACACGCGGCGGAAGACCGAGGAGGGGCTGTTCCACCGACGCCGGCAGTCCACGCAGGCCTCCGTCAGCTCGTCCGGCTCCATGTTCCGCGGCACGAAGGCGGCGTGGTTGAACCGGTACTCCGGATGCAGCCACCACTGTCCGTCGTAGAGCAGGCGTTCCTCGCGTTCGAACCGCTCGTAGAGCGGAGTGCCCGGGTAGGGCATGAGGATGTTGAAGGCCGCGAAGCAGAAGCGGCTGTCCATCGCGAAGTCCAGGGTCTCTCGAATCGACGCCGCGGTGTCTCCGTCGTGCCCGAGGGTGAACGCCGCCCAGGTCTGCAGGTGGTGGTCGCGCAGGATCTCGACCTGTTCCCGGTAGGCGTCCCATCCGTTCCCGCGCAGGTTCGGCGTCTTGCCCATCTGCGCGAGGCTCTCGAGGTTCAACGACTCGAAGCCGATGACGTGGCCCATGCAGCCGCTCCTCGCCATCAGGTCCATCAGCTCGAGGTCGGAGGTCATGTCGATCGAGCCCTGGGACACCCAGCGGATCTTCAGGGGGATCAGCGCGCGGAACAGCTCCTTGGCCGCCTCGTGGTCGGCGAGCAGGTTGTCGTCCACGAAGAACAGCATGCGCCGATCCTGGCGCTCGATCTCCTCGAGCACCTCGCGGATCCTCCGCTTGTGGTGCCGGCGGTCGAAGTAGGCGCTGATCGCGCAGAACTCGCAGGAGTACGTGCATCCGCGGCTGAACTGGAGCAGCGAGACGGGCAGGTAACCCTTGCCCTCGAACAGGTCGCGCCGCGGGTGCACGCCGCCGGCCTGCGGCACGCCGGGACTCGATCGGTACTCGGCGCGGAGCCGGCCCCGACGGGCATCCTCGACCATCTCGGCCCAGACGTTCTCCGCGTCCCCGACGAGGATCGAGTCCCCGTGCTCGCGACACTCCCCGGGAGCGAGTGTGGGGTGGAAGCCGCCGAGAACGACGGGCACGTCGCGCGCGCGGTACTCGGCGGCGATCTCGTAGGCGCGACGCGCGGTGTAGATCTCGACG
>CAYRXS010000020.1:26897-42694 GCA_964428225.1 uncultured Planctomycetaceae bacterium | reverse complement strand
GGGGATGACCCCGATCACCTCCCCCCCCGCGGCGAGGGCCGCGTCGCTGGCCTCCCCCATCAAGCCCACGTGACCGCCCCCGGGGACCAGGGCGATCCCCCGGGCGGCGAGCAGCTTCCCCAGCTCGCGGGCCGCTTCAGCGTAGGCCGGGCGGGAGCCGACATGAGCACCACAGAACACGCAGATTCGTCGCATGGGCGCAGGGTAGCGTACGGAACCCGACTGCGGTGGAAACGAACCGGGCTCCGCCGCGTACACTGGCCGCGAACGAGCACCCCCCTGCCGCTCCCGAACGACCCGTCGAACCCTGGAGCGAGATAGTCACAGATGAAGAGATCCGATCGGAGACGACGCCTGGCTCAGCCCGCGAAGCTGCTCATTTCCGCCCTGACCCTGGCCCTGCTGGCCAGTTGCATCCTGGTCTCCTGCATCGCCATCTGCTGAGCCCGATCAGCGCGGTCGCTGGCCGGGGTGGTAGCGCTCCGACAGGTTCGCCTCGATCTCCTCGGGCGTGAACCGGACCGGCTTGAACCGGCCCGAGGCGTAGAGCGCGGTCTGGTCGTCGTGGTGCGGGGAGCGCGGGTCGCGGCTGATGCCGTAGGGGATGATCGAGCGCGCGCGCACCTCGGGTCCGAACTCGACCACGCTCGCGTAGGAGTGGCCGTGGAAGCCGTAGCGGCGCTTCGAGCCCGGCTCCTTCTTCGCGAGGAAGCAGAAGGGGACTCCCGCCGAGCCGTGGGCTCCCGCGCAGGGGTGGCTCTCGTGCCCGTCGCCCCTCGTCCCGTCGGGGAGCGGGCGCTGGTGGCGGTTGATCTCGCCCCACGCCACGCGCCAGGTGCCCCAGTCGGCCTCGAGCGCCGCGATCACCTCCTCGAGGTTCTTGACGTGCTCGGTGGGCGAGAGCCGGTCGGCGAAGAGCCCGGAGATCGACCGCTCGAACCACAGGAAGAACAGGGTCGCCCCCACCTGGTCGACGTCCGATCGGCGGTTCCACCCGTGGAGCACGTCGACCGCCTCCGCGATCGCGTCGATGCGCTCCGCCTGGGTCTCCGCGACGAAGTCGACGGCGTCGAAGAGGCGTGAGAGGTACTCGTCGGCGGAGTGCACGGTGGTGTCGAAGGCGAGCGCCTCGAGCTCCTCGAAGGAGATCTTTCCCTCGGCGCCCAGGATGTTGCGTGACATCTGCGCGCGCCAGTCGTCGAAGTCGTAGCCGCGCAGGTCGGGCGGGAAGTCCCCGGGCTCCGGGTCGTCGTCGGTCCCCGTCGTTCCCCACGGCTTCGAGTTGCAGTTCTGCATCCAGCCGCACGCGGGATTGAGCACCTGGGGCAGCTCCTCGAGCGCGCGCTGGCCCTGCCAGTCCGTCCGCGGATCGCTGCCGTCCACGGGGCGGTACCAGTCGAACTGCGGATCGCGGACGGGAACGCTGCCGTTGAAGACGTAGTAGATGTTCCCCTCGCGGTCCGCGTACATGATGTTGTGGAAGGCGAGGTCGCAGGGAGCGATCGCCGCGCGCCATTCCTCGAGGTTGCTCGCCTTCGTCATGCGATACCACTGCTCGAGCAGCCCGCCGGTGTCGATCCCCAGCACGTAGGTGGAGTAGTTCTCCGTGGGATCGTCGTCCTCCTCGTCGATGTCGAAGAGCGGGCCGTGGTGGGTCTTCTTGAAGGTGAAGGGGCGCTCCTCGATCCCGTCGTCGGTCTTCACCTTGATCGTCGTCTCCCACTCGACGGCGGTGCGGTACTCGTCCCCCCAGCGGTACTTCAGGGGATCGTCGGGGTGATCGAAGGTCTCCGCCCACACGTCGATCGCGTCGGGCGCGTTCACGGTCAGGCTCCAGCCGAGGTCCGCGTTGTGCCCGAAGATGGGGAAGAGCCATCCGCCGTAGGCCGTGCCCCCGTACATGCTCCAGCCCTCGTCGCTGGAGACGTGGCCCTCGTAGAGCTCGTGCAGGGGGATGTGGGGATTCACGAAGAGCATGGCGTGCCCGCTCTCGCTCTTGGCGGGCCCGATGGCCCACACGTTCGAGCCGTCCTTCGCCTTCGCCGTCGGCATCGGCTGGCGCATCTGGGCCTCGATCTGGCCGATCAGGTAGAGCTGCATGCCCCGCTGGGCGGCGAGGAAGTACCAGGGCTCGAAGCGCGTGAGCAGCACCGGCTTCACGTCGGGGTTCTTCGCGAGGTAGAAGTTCAGCGCGTCCGCGGCCGCGACGCAGATCGCCCGCACGTCGTCGGGGAGCCGCTCGTACTCCTCTCGAGCGAAGCGGGGGATCTCGAGCTTGTGCATCACGACGTCGGTGTCGAGCTCCGACTCCCCGACGACCTCCGCGGAGCGGCCGAGCATCGGGAACACACTCTGCTCGATCGCCGCGAACTCGTCCTCGGCCCTCGCGTACATGAAGCCAAAGACCGCGTGGGCGTCGGTGGGCCCGTGGGCGTGGGGGACGCCGAAGGAGTCCCGGGAGATCGTCGTCTCGCGGGCCATCCGCTCCCACCGGGCCTCCTCGGTCTCCGGGGGGGCGGTCGGGGTGGCGGCGCAGGCGACGAGGACGAGGGCGAGGACGGAGCAGAGGCGCTTCGAGAGCATGGCGGCGGGACCGGAGCGGGGGTTTCTGGCGGGGACCGGGGGACCCGGAGAGGATAGGGGACGCGATGGCTCCCCCCACTGCGGGAAGTCCCCGCGTTCCTTCCCACCCCCGCCCCGCTCTTGCGTATTCCGTATCGTTTTCCCCGATTCCCCCTAAGACTCCCCTTCCCTCGACCGTCAGGCCCGATGGAAGCGCCCACGATGAGCTGCCCCCGACCGGTGCCATGAGCTCGGAAGAGAACCGCGAGAGCCCCTCGTGGATCCTCGACGCGCTCGAGAGCCACGAAGGGCCGCTGGTGAGCTACGCCGCCCGGATCCTGGGCGACGTGGACCGGGCGCGCGACGTGGTCCAGGAGACGTTCCTCCGCCTTTGCCGCCAGGATCGCGGCGAGGTCGAGGAGCACCTCGCTCAGTGGCTCTTCACGGTGTGCCGCAACCGCGCGCTCGACGTGAGGGCGAAGGAGAAACCGATGACGACGGCCGAGGTGAAGACGTTCGAGCGCAGGAGCCCGGATCCCGGGCCCGACGCCGTGCTCGAGCGCAAGGACGCGATCTCGCGGGTGTTCACCTGCGTCGAGTCGCTCCCGGAGAAGCAGCGGGAGGTCTTGAGGCTGAAGTTCCAGCACGGTCTCTCCTACCGCGAGATCAGCGGGGTCATGAAGCTCACCACGAGCAACGTGGGCTTCCTGATCCACCAGGGGCTGAAGGCCCTCAAGGAGCGGCTCGCGGAGGCGACCGCTCCTACGGCAGCACCCAACCCGGCAGTACAGGACTCCGTGCGGGAATCGATGGAAGGGAAGGCATCATGAAGCGGAAGAAAGGGAACGACGCGTTCGAGGATGACCCGAGGCTCACGGCCTTCGCGCTCGGCGAGCTCGAGGGCGAGGAGCGCGCGGAGATCGAGGAGCTCGTCGCCGCGAACCCGCAGGCTCGCGCCCTCGTCGACGAGGTGCGCGCGCTGAGCACGCTCGTCACCCAGGAGCTCGCCGCGGAGCCCGCGCCGCGACTGAGCGCGATGCAGCGCTCGCGGATCGAGGCCGCGGCCCGCAACGGCCACGCCCCCGCGCCCTTCGCCGCTCCCGCGCGTCCGCGCTTCCGCCTCCTGCGGAACCCCTGGGCCCGCCTCGCGAGCGCTGCGGCCGCGATCGTGGCGGTGGTCGGGGTGCTCGAGGTGACGGGAACGCTGGACCGCTGGATCGACTCGACTTCGGGAACCGACGTGGCCTACTTCCACTATTCGCCGTTTGGCGATCCTGCTCTGGGGTACGGCGGCGAGGTGGAGGAGCGGATCACGGAGGAGCTGGAGAGTCTGGGCTACCTCGCCGATGGCGAGTCGATCCAGGTCCAGGCGGGCGAGAGAAAGCTGCTCAACGGCGTGGTGGATGCCAACGAGGGCGACCCGGCTCTATTGCGAAGCCTCGGCTACGTCCGCGGCGGCGCCGGTGGCGGTGGCGGGACGAAGGTTCCACCCGTCTCGATCCAGGGATCGCCCCATCGGGTGACGGGCGAGCTCACCTACAACACCGGCAACCAGCCGGAGATCGGTGGCGCCGGCGCAGCCGGAGGCGGCAGGGGTGGGACCGCAAGCTGGGCGGACCCCAACTCGGACGCCTCGGGCTACTACTCTCAACCCGGCACGGAGGCTGATTGGCTTCGCCTGGACGCGGAGATCGACCGGCTCGCGTCCGAGGTTCTGGCCACGGGAGACTACAGCAACATCAAAGCCCTGCTCCGGGGAGGATACACGTTCGATCCGGATGGGGATGGATTCGGATACTCGATGAGCTTCTTCGATTCCGCGACCGGTCCCCTGCTCCTCTACGCCGGCGTCGGGAACACGCGGGATCCGAACTTCCAGGTCTACTCGACCGGAGGGCTCGGGATCGCCGACGACCCCGACATCGAGCTCGTCCCCTCGGGCGGCTTCAATCCCGGTGTCCTTCGAGGAGGATCGGGCGGCGGCGGTGGTGGCGATCATCTTCGTGAGATCGAGCTCGAAGGGGAGTTGCTGGCCGACAGTTCGGCGGAGGCCGCATTGCACGACGTCCTGAAGGACATCGGCTACGCCGATTCCGGTGTCGCGGACGAGCCCGATCTCGGGCAGGACAACCACGGCACGGGCACCGACGCGAAGCCGCCCTCGAGGGGCTGGTACTTCGAGCACGCCGGCGGGCGCTACGACCGCGTCACCCGCCCCTACCCCCGCCGCGGCGTGCCCGGCACGGAGGGCTACGACCCGATCCCCGAGAACCCCTTCGTCCCCGTGAAGAGGGATCCGCGCTCGACCTTCTCGATCGACGTGGACACCGCCTCCTACGCGAACGTGCGGCGGTTCCTGCGGAAGGGGCAGCTCCCGCCCCGCACCTCGGTGCGGATCGAGGAGATGATCAACTACTTCCGCTACGACTACGAGGGACCGGGGAGCGAGCACCCCTTCGGCACCCACGTCGAGGTCGCAAGCTGCCCGTGGCAGCCGCGGCACCGGCTCGTGCGGATCGGGATCAAGGGCCGCGAGGCCGAGGCCCGCGAGACGAAGGCGCGCAACCTCGTGTTCCTGCTCGACGTGTCGGGCTCGATGGACGAGCCGGACAAGCTCCCGCTCGTCAAGAAGGCGCTGCACCTGCTCGTGGACCAGCTCGGCGAGGACGACCGCATCGCGATCGTCACCTACGCCGGCAGCTCGAGCCTCTGCCTGCCCTCGACCCGCGGCCACCGACGCGTGGAGATCCTCGACGCCATCGACCGTTTGAGCGCGGGCGGATCGACGAACGGGGGAGCGGGCATCGAGCTCGCCTACCAACAGGCGGCCGCGGGCTTCGTCGAGGGCGGCGTGAACCGCGTGATCCTCGCCTCGGACGGCGACTTCAACGTCGGGGTCACGAGCCGCGACGGCCTGATCCGGCAGATCGAGGAGAAGGCGCGCGGCGGCGTGTTCCTGAGCATCCTCGGCTTCGGCGAGGGCAACCTGAAGGACTCGCAGATGGAGCAGATCGCCGACAAGGGCAACGGCAACTACTCCTACATCGACTCGCTGAGCGAGGCGCGCAAGGTGCTCGTCCACGAGATGGCGGGCACGCTCGAGACGATCGCCAAGGACGTGAAGATCCAGATCGAGTTCAACCCGAGAAACGTCCAGGCCTTCCGGCTGATCGGCTACGAGAACCGCAAGCTCGCCCACCGCGACTTCAACGACGACCGCAAGGACGCGGGCGAGATCGGCGCGGGGCACACGGTCACCGCCCTGTACGAGGTGATCCCCGCGGGGGTGGAGATCGCGGGGCGGGACGACCTCAAATACCAGCCGCCCGTCGCCGAGCCGACCGAGGAGGCGGCCGAGGACGCATACCGCGACGAGCTCCTGACCGTGCTCCTGCGCTACAAGCAGCCCGCGGGCTCGACCAGCCAGCTCCTCGAGGTCCCGGTGAAGGACGCGGAGACGAGCTTCGAGCAGGCCTCGGACGACTTCCGCTTCGCGGCGGCGGTCGCCTCCTTCGGGATGCTCCTGCGCGGCTCCCGCTTCGCCGGCAACGCGAGCCTGGAGCTCGCCTACGCCCTCGCGAGATCGGGCGCGGAGAACGATCGGTACGGTTATCGCCAGGAGTTCCTGCGCGTGATCGACGCGGCCATCGGCGCCGCGACGTCCCACCGCTACCAGAACCGCTGATCGCCCGCAGCCCGAGGGATTCGGCCCGGGATCGGATGCTCGTCCGATCCCGGTCACGTCAGGGACCGTTCCGCCCGCGTTACGCCACCGCCCGCGGGGCCGGTCCGGCGGGAGGCGCGAGATTCGGGGATTTCTCGTCCCCGGGGGATTCCGGGACCCGTCCAACCGGGAAGACCCTTCCCGGAACGGGCGTTGCAGCCAATACGGCGGTGCACTGATTCCTCACCCCGATCCGTGCGGTTCCCGCCCCCGTTCCGGTCCGCTACCTCGAGGAGTATCGATGAACAGCCCCCTCCGTATCGCCCTCGCCGCTGGCGTCGCCCTCGGCCTCTCCGGCGCCGCCTTCGCCCAGGAAAAGACCCTCACGCCGCCCCCGCTGATCTATCCGCCCGCGCCTCCCACGGAGATCCGGGAGATCGTCTACGACTGGAGCGAGCAGCGGATCGTCTCGAACGTCGTGCGCCCCGTCGCCGCGCCCCGGTCCTTCGCGACCCCGCTCTGCTTCGACAACTCGAGGACGGCCTACGTGTGGAGCCTCTTCAACCGGGTGAACGACGAGATCGTCGACTGGGGCGTGAAGAGCTGCGCCCAGACGAACGCGGTCACGAGCTTCACCTTCGGTTACATCAGCCTCGCGGATGATCCGTCGATCGGCGGACCGGGCGCGGCCATGACCTGGGCCCTCTACGAGGGCACGGACGGCTTCGGCCACCTCGGCGACGAGATCGCGCGCCTCACCTTCACCGGCATGCCCGGAACGCTGTGGCCCGGAGGGCAGAGCATGCCCCACTTCGTCACCGTGGACCTCTCCGACGCTCCGCTCGTCGTGCCCGACGGGAACATCGGCTGGAGCTTCATGAACATCGACGGGCAGAGCGGCCCGATCCTCGCGTTCGCCCCCACCGCCGAGCTCGGCATCCGCGACGCCCTCGACGTGTACACCCCGGGCCCCGCCACGGATGGCCACTACACCGGCACCTTCAACTGGGCGGGCTCCTTCATGGGCTCCTTCTTCTTCCAGCTCGAGGAAGATCCCGGGGACGTCCTGGCCGACGCGGTGGTCGTGAACGGGACGGGGTACAACCCCGAGGTCTTCTCGTCGCTCACCCTGCCCGTGCTCGGCACGAACTGGCTGGCGATGATCGACATGACCGCCTACCCGACGTCGCCCGCCTCGATCGTGGTGGCGTCATCGGTGGCGATCCCGCCCACGATGACGCGGTGGGGCGAGGTGCTCATCGATCCCCTCGCGTGGGGCTTCGAGCAGGACCTCGGCTACAGCCTGCACTCGATGGACGTGCCCCTGTGGCCGGCTCTCGCAGGCCTCGTCTGGCACACGCAGGGCGCGATCTTCCTCGGCGGCGGCAGCGTCGTCCTGGTGAACGGGATCGACCTGACCCTGGGCTGGTAGTCAGCGCGCGAGCCGATCCAGGCTCACCTGGAGCCAGGTCCAGTCCGGGACCTGCTCCAGGGCCTGGGCCAGCTCCTCGATCGCGCGCTCTCGATCGTCCTCCCACCGCTCCGCGTACAGGCCGGTGAAGAGGTGGACGAGGGCGCGCCGGTGGGCGGCGGCCTCCGCGGCGAGGCCGGTCTCCGCCCCCGGGGGCGGGGCGTCGACGAGAGCGAGGATCTCGGGGACGTTCTCCGCGGCGGGGCTCGCGGCCCGGGCGAGGTGGTGGCGGGGGGCGGAGAACTCGATCCGCGGCCGGGCCGCGGTCTCCACCGGGGTGTCCCCCACCCAGGCGGCGAGCCGCTCCGCGTCCGCGATCCGGCTCCCCGCGAGGGGCCCGATCCGGTCGAGCCCGTCCCGGGCCAGGACCGCGCTCCACCCGGGATCGCGCAGGCGCGCGTCCAGGTCCGCGAGGTCGAGCTCGCGCTCGCGAACGGAGCCGACCAGCCCCACCACCGGCTGCTCGACGTTGAAGTAGAGCCACCACATCGACGTCGCGGGGAACACGTCGAGGAAGGTCGCGACGATCGTGCGCAGGTCCTCGGGGCGCAGCTGGTAGAGGGGCAGCCACTGGCAGAACAGCCCGCCCTCGGCGAGCACGTCCCGCACCGCGGCGAAGTGCTCGCGCGTGTACATCGCCCCCTCGCCGGCGCGCCAGGGGACGAAGAGGTCGCCGACCACGACGTCGTAGCGGTGCTCGGTGCCCCGGACGTACTGGCGCGCGTCCGTCGCGAACAGCCGCACCGTCGGGTCACGCTCCAGGCGCGTGGCGAGGCCGGCGTTCACGTCGGCGAAGCACGGGAGGAGGTCGCGCAGCTCGGGGACGATCTCGAGGATGTCGAGCCGCACGCCGCCGTGCTGGACGACCGCCCCCGCCGAGGAGCCCGTGCCCATCCCGATCAGAAGACAGCTCGTCGGCGCGCCGTGGAGCAGCAGCGGGATCCACCCCTGCCGCGCCTGGGCGAAGCGCGTGGACCGCGAGCCGAGGATGTAGTCGTGGTTGAGGCGCAGCACGCGGTTCACGCGATCCCCCTCCGGCACGTCCACGACCGCCACGCTCGCCATCAGCCCCTCGCGGTAGACGACGAGGCGGTCCTCGGGCGACCCGCGCCACAGCCGGACGTCGGCGGGCAGCGAGAGGGTCGCGATCGCGGCGAGCACGAGCGTCCCTCCGCTCGACCACGCCGTTCTCGCCCGCGCGGCCCAGGGCAGCAGCACGGCGGCCGCGAAGAGCACCGCGATCCACCCCGCCAGCACGATGGTCCACTTGATCCCGAGGTGCGGCAGCACGAGGAACCCGATCAGGAGAGGGGCCGCCACCGAGCCCACGGTGTTCGCGAGCCAGATCCTCCCCAGGTCCCGCCCCACCGTGCGCACCTCGCGGTGGGCGAGGTGGACCACGAGGGGCAGGTTGATCCCGAACAAGAGCAGGGCCGGCGCCATGACGAGCAGGGCGAGGGAGAGCTCGCGCCGCTGCACCGCGGCCAGGCCGTTCGCCACCCCCTCGTAGGCGGCGGCCGCGTCGGACACGCGCGCCAGGAGGACGACCGAGAGCAGGGCCGCGAGGCCAGACAGCGCCATCACCGCGGCCAGGGTCCGCCGCCCCGCGAGCCGCAGCCGGTCGAGCGCTCCCACCACGAGCGCTCCGACGCCCAGGGCGAGCAGGAAGGCGCACAGGATCGTCGCGAAGCTGTAGACGGTGCTCAGGAAGCGAGCGGCCAGGGCCCGCGTCCACAGCACCTCGAGCCCCACCGCGACGAAGCCGGAGACCGCCGCGGTCCCCGCGAGGATCCGGCGGTCGCGCGCGGAGGGGGGGCGCCGCTCCGCCGCGGTCTCCGGCGTCGCCCCCGCTCCGGGCAGACGGGCGACGAGGGCGAGGACGAGGGCGCCCGCGTTGAGACACGCCACGAGCCCGATCCCGCCCGCCATCCCCGCCGTGGGCAGGAGCCACCAGACCGTCCCCAGGGCCGCCGCCGCCGCGCCGAGGGTGTTCGTCCCGTAGAGCCACCCGAGCCGCGGCGCGAGCTCGGCGGAGCGGGCCACGACGTGGCGCGTGAGCGCGGGCAGGGTCGCCCCCATCGCCAGGGTGGGAAGCGCCAGCAGGACCGCGCTCGCGAGCCCCTTGACCGCGAGAGCCTTGCCCAGGGGCCAGTCCGCGGGGGCGAAGGACAGGTAGACGTCCTCGAGCCACCCGCAGGCGGGCAGGAACGCGAGCCCGCACAGGGCGATGACCGCCTCGAGCGCCGCGTAGAGCGCGATCGTCCCCCGCCACCGGTCCGCGAGGCGCCCCCCGATCCACGCGCCGACCCCCAGCCCGAGGAAGAACACCGCGAGCACGACCTGGATCGAGAGCACCGCGTGCCCGAAGAGGTCCCCGAGGCGCCGGATCCACAGGAGCTCGTAGGCGACGGCCGCCATCCCGGAGAGGAAGGAGGCGAGGCCGAGGAGGATCAGGCGGGTGCTCGATCGCATGGCCCCGGGATCGTACGGTGCCCGACCCGATCCTCCACCCCCGCGACCCGATGAACTTCTGCACGCTCCTCGCCTCTCTCCTCCCGCTCCTTCCCGCCCCGGACGCGATCGAGCCGCCCGCGCTCGTGATGCAGGACGGCACGACGGTCGAATCCGCACGGGCCTGGCGCGAGAGACGACGTCCCGAGATCGCCGGGCTCTTCGAGGAGCACGTCTACGGGCGCGCCCCGGGTCGACCGGAGGCGATGCGCTTCCTCGTGCACGACGTCGACGCGGACGCCCTCGACGGCGCGGCGACCCGCAAGCAGGTGCGCGTGCTCCTGCTCGGCGAGAAGGACGGGCCGGCGATGGACGTGCTGCTCTACGTTCCCAACGCGCGCGAGGGGCCCGCCCCCGCCTTCCTCGGCCTGAACTTCCACGGCAACCACACGACGATCGCGGATCCCGCGGTGCGCGTCACCGAGAGCTGGGTCCCCGGGCGCGGGAAGGGCGTCGTCGACCACGCCGCCTCGGCGGAGTCGCGCGGCACGGCGGCCGAGCGCTGGGCGATCGCGCAGACGGTCGCGCGGGGCTACGCGGTGGCCACGGTCTACAACGGCGACCTCGATCCGGACCTCCCCGACGACGCGAACGGCATCCATCCGTTCTTCCGGGCCGAGGGGCAGGATGCGCCGCGCCCCGACGACTGGGGCACGATCGCCGCCTGGGCGTGGGGCCTGTCGCGCGCGCTCGACTATCTCGAGGCGGATCCCGATGTCGACGCGACGCGGGTCGCGGTGATGGGGCACTCGCGCAACGGGAAGACGGCGCTGATCGCGGGCGCGCGTGACGAGCGGTTCGCGCTGGTGATCTCGAACCAGTCCGGCTGCGGGGGCGCGGCCCTGAGCCGGCGCCGCAAGGGCGAGACCGTCCGCCGCATCAACGAGGTCTTCCCCCACTGGTTCTGCGACGCGTTCCACGCCTACGGGGACCGCGAGGACGAGCTCCCCGTCGACCAGCACCTGCTCGTGGCGATGGTCGCGCCGCGGCCCGTGCTCGTGTGCAGCGCGGCGGAGGACGCCTGGGCCGATCCCGAGGGCGAGTTCCTGGCCCTCGTCGGCGCGGAGCCGGTCTACGAGCTGCTCGGCACGGAGGGCCTCGCCGCGGACGAGATGCCTCCCGAGGGCGAGCTCGTCGGCAGCGTCCTCGGCTACCACGTGCGTCCGGGCCGGCACGGCGTGGGGCCGCGCGACTGGAAGGTGTTCGCGGACTTCGCGGACCTGCACCTGCCCCGCCGCTGAGGCGCGGGACGATCAGAGCTCGCGCAGCCGGCGGACGCGCGCGGGATCGACGGGCTCGGTGACGAGGCCGTCCCGCTTGAGGCTGGTGCCCACGATCGCACCGTCGGCGACGGAGAGGAGCTCGCGCGCATTCGTCACGTCGAGGCCCGAGCCGACGAGCAGCGGGGCGGGACCGACTCGCTCTCGCACCCGCGTGAGCTCCTCGAGCGACGGGGGCGAGCCCGTTCGCGTTCCCGAGACGACGAGGGCGTCGGCGAGTCCGCGGCCGAGGGTTTCGATCGCCGCCTCCTCGACGGTCTCGTCCCCCAGCGGCGTGGCGTGCTTCACGTGGACGTCGGCGAGGATCGCGACCTGCGGACAGAGCCGCTCGCGCTCGCGCAGAGTCTCCGCGGCGGCCCCCTCGATGATCCCCTGGTCGGTGACCATCGCCCCGGTGTGCACGTTCACGCGCAGGAAGGACGCGCCGGTCGCCGCGCACAGGCCGAGCCCCGTCCGCGCGTCGTTGCGCAGGACGTTGGCGCCGATCGCCAGGCGTGGCGCCTCCTCGTGCACCGCGCGTATGGCGAGGGCCATCGCGGCCACCGTCTCGGGGGGCACGGTGCCCGCGAAGAAGGGCGCGTCCCCGAAGTTCTCGACGATCACGGCGTCGAGGTTGCCCTCCGCGAAGCCCCGGGCGTCCTCGCGAGCGCGCTCGAGCACGATCCCCACGTCGCCCCCGAAGCGCGGCGCCCCGGGGAGGGGCGCGAGGTGCACGACCCCCACGAGGAGGGGGCGGCGCGAGGTGGATTCCAGCAGGTCTCGCATGGCGAGACGGTAGCGGATCGAGCCGGATCGTTCGAGGGCGCGGGAATCACCCGTCACGGGAGATCCGCGAGCCTCCACAGCCCCAGGCTCTTCGAGAACGTGGTCCGGCGCTCGCTCGTCGAGTCCTCCTCGACGAGCTCGACGGGGGGCGGCCACCCGAACGGCGCCTTCTCGAGGTTCAGGAGGCGGGAGCGGCCGCTCGGCTTGTCCGCGTTGACGTCGAGCCCGGGGAAGGTCGTCGTCAGGAGCCACGTCGAGCCGCTGGCGCGGAGGCGCTCGACGGCGCGGGCCGCGTCGGCGAAGGAGAGGTGGATCAGGCCGTCGCGGCACAGGACGAGGTCCGCGCGCGGCAGCTCGTCACGGGTCATGTCGAGGTGGAGGAACGACCGGGTCTCGGTGCCGTGGCGCTCGCGGCTGGCCTCGACGAGGGCGGGCACGATGTCCGCGCCGACGTAGCGCTCGAGGGCGAGCTGGTCGACGACCTCCTTCATCCAGTGGAAGTCGCCGCAGGGCACGTCGAGAAGCGTGCGGACGCCGAGGCGTTCGACGAGCCCGGGCAGGGCCTCGCGGACGCTCCGGGTCCGCTCCAGCGTCGACCCCTTGCCCGAGCGCGACTCGGGGGAGCGCCACCGGTTCTCGTCGTGGATGCGGACGAAGCACCGCTCGAGGTCGGCGGAATCCCGCGCGCGGCGCGTCCGGAGGGCCCGCAGGAAGTGCCCGATTCCCTTCACGCCTCCCCCACCGTCACCGGGAGCGTCCTCAGCCCCCCTGCTTGGCGATCGCCTCCGCGAGGAGATCCTCGGGGGGATCGGGCAGGTAGTGGCACAGCTCGGGCTCCATCCGCTTCGCCGTGCTGTTCAACACGGCGAGCAGCCGCGCGGCCTCGCGATCGCGATCGGCGAGGATGTCGTAGTCGATCCCCGCCGACCACCGCCGGCGCTCGATGTGGACCGCGAGGTGGGCGTGGTTGTGCCCCCACGAGGTCAGGTCGAGCATCCGCCGCAACCGCCGGCCGTCGAAGTGGAACCGCCCGATCGCGTCCACCATGATCTCCTCGATCCGCGCCTTGGGCACCTCGGAGATGTCGGGCTCGACGTTGTCCTCGGTGAAGTTCATCGCGCCCTTACCGAGCACGGTGGGGTCCTCGATCGTCCCCGACTCGTAGAGCCCCTCGAACAGCGGCGTCCCCTCGTAGGGGGTCACCACGAACATGTGCAGGATGTGGGCCTTGGAGCGGCAGTTGTAGTCGATCGTGGCCAGCATCTCCTCCTCGGTCTCCGTGGGGAAGCCGAGCATGTTGAAGGTGGCCACGAAGATCCCGTGCTTGTCGGACAGCTCGATCGTCTCGAAGAGCCGGTCGAGGTCGTTGTTCTTGCGGATCAGCTTCTGGAGGCGAGGCGTGGCGGTCTCCACCGCGAGCGCCCAGTGGTACACGCCCGCCTCCTTCGCGGCGATGATGAACTCCTCGTCCATGAGGTCGCCGCGCAGCGCGTTGGGGAACGCGAACCAGATCTTCCAGTTGCGCCGCACCACCTCGTTGAAGATGGCCAGCGCCCGCTTGCGGTTCGCGTTGAAGATGTCGTCGATGATCAGGAACTCGTTCAGCCCGTGCTCGTGGATCAGGTAGTCGAGCTCCTCGATCACGTTCTCGACCGAGCGGTAGCGGAACTTCTTCCCGAAGTTGTTGTGGCAGTAGGTGCACTGGTAGGGGCACCCGCGCGACGTGAAGATCGACGTGACGCGCCCCTTGGCGAGGAGGTCGGTCATCGTCATGTGGCCCTGGTAGGCCTCCAGGTCGATGATCGAGTAATCGGGGAACGGCAGCGCGTTCACGTCCTGGATCAGGGGCCGCGGCGGGGTACGGCGGACCTCGTTGTCCTCGGCCCACTCGAGGCCCGGCGTCTCCTCGTGGCCGCGATCCTCGAGGAGGTTCTCGATAAAATCGACGAACGTCTCCTCGCCCTCGCCGGTGCAGGCGAAGTCGATCGCCTCGTGCAGGATGAGCTCGCGAGAGCCCGTCTGGGCGTGGGGGCCGCCCGCGATGGTCACGCAGTCCGGGCGGACCTCCTTGGCCACCGAGGCCACGACGGGGAAGTCGGCCGACTGGGTCGAGAAGCCGCGAATGCCCACGACGTCGGCCTTCACCTCCTCGAGGAAGGCTCGCGCGGCGTCGTGGCCGTCCTCGCCGTGCGGGCAGGTCATCATGTCGAACTGCCGGATGTCGAGGCGGTCTCCGAAGGCCTTCTTCAGGGCCGCGGAGACGTACATGAGGCCCACGGGGACCATCATGGTGTGGTGCCAGTCGTTGGGCTGCGATCGCAGGTTGACCAGCGCGATCTTCAGGGGCTTGCGGGAGTCGTCGTTCGCTCGCTCGATCATCGTCGGAGAGGGGGGCAGGGTCCGGACAGGGGCTCCCTCAGTCTAGTCGGCCGGCAGCAGCGCGGGAGGAGGATCCGGCAGGTGATTGCAGAGCTCGGGCTCCATCCGCTTGGCGGTGGTGTTCAACCAGGCCAGGAGGCGGGCGGCCTCCGGATCGCGCTTCTCGATCAGCTCGTAGTCCATGCCCGAAGTCCACCGCCGGCGCTCGAGGTGGATGGCGAGGTGGGCGTGGTTGTGGCCGTAGGAGGTCAGGTCGATCATCCGCTGCATGCGGTGGCCGTCGAAGTGGAAGCGGCCGATCGTGTCCACCATCATCTCCTCGATCCGGGCACGAGGCACCTCGGAGTAGTCGGGCTCGGTGTTGTCGTCGGCGAAGTTCGTGACGCCCTGGCCGATGAGGGCGGGGTCGTCGATCTTCCCCGCCTCCATCATCATGTCGTAGAACTCGGTACCCTCGAAGGGGGTCGCCACGAACAGGTGCGTGATGTGCGCCTTGGAGCGCAGGCTGTAGTCGATCGTGGCCTGCATCTCCGCCTCGGTCTCCGTGGGGAAGCCGAGCATGTTGAAGGTCGCGGTGAAGACGCCGTGCTTGTCGGACAGCTCGATGGCCTCGAAGAGCCGGTCGAGCTTGTTGTTCTTCTTGATGAGCTTCTGGAGGCGCGGCGTCGCGGTTTCGACGGCGAGCCCCCAGTGGTAGGCCCCACCCTCCTTGGCGGCCATCACGAACTCCTCGTCGAAGAGGTCGCCGCGCAGGCCGTTGGGGAACGCGAACCAGATCTTCCATCCCCGCCGGACGACCTCGTTGAAGATGCCGATCGCCCGCTTCTTGTTCGCGTTGAAGATGTCGTCGACGACCTGGAAGTCCACGACCCCGTGCTCGTGGATCAGGTAGTCGAGCTCGTCGATCACGTTCTGGACGGAGCGGTACCGGACCTTCTTGCCGAAGTTGTCGTGGCAGTACACGCAGCGGTACGGACACCCGCGCGACGTGAAGATCGAGGCGAACCGGCCCTGGGTGAGGAAGTCGGTCATCGCCAGCTTCCCCTGGTACCCGTCGAGGTCGATGATCGAGTAGTCCGGGAAGGGAAGGGCGTCCAGGTCCTGGATGAGGGGCCGGGACGGGTTGATCCGCAGCTCTCCGCTCTCGAACCAGCCGAGCCCGAGC
>CAYRXS010000020.1:26601-26887 GCA_964428225.1 uncultured Planctomycetaceae bacterium | reverse complement strand
CGGGGTGTACCCGCTGTGGTCGGTGCTGCACCCGGCGGTGCCGGCGCCCGTCCCCTGGCTCCGCCCCTCGAGGACGTTGCCGATGAACTCGACGATCGTCTCCTCTCCCTCGCCGAGGACCGCGTAGTCGATCGACTCCTCCTCGAAGAGCGCCTGGGCGCGGGTGGCGGTGTGGGGGCCGCCGGCGATCGTGATGCAGCTCGGGTTGATCTCCTTGGCCATCTTGGCCACGACCGGGAACTCGCCGGCCTGGGTGGTGAAGCCCCGTATGCCCACCACGTCGGCG
>CAYRXS010000020.1:0-26591 GCA_964428225.1 uncultured Planctomycetaceae bacterium | reverse complement strand
AGGAAGGCGCGCACCTCGTCCCAGCACTCCGTGTTGTAGGGCCGGATCATCATGTCGAACTGACAGATCTCGACCTGGTCGCCGAAGGCCCGGCGGAGCACGGCGGACACGTACATCACGCCGAGGGGCACCATCATGAGGTGGTGCCAGTCGTTCGACAGCGACCGCAGGTTCACCAGCGCGATGCGCAGCTTTCGCTCTCCTCCGTTCGTTCGCTCGATCATCGCTTGGATTCGCCGGTCGGGGGACTCGAGGTCATGACTCGCGGGCGGCCATCGCGGCCGTCGCCCGGGCGAGCAGCTCGGGGGGCGGATCGGGAAGGTGGTGGCAGTCCTCGGGCTCGATCTCCTTCGCTCGCGAGTTGAGCCAGGCGATCAGCTGGGCGGCTTCCGGATCGCGGTACTTGTCCCAGTCGAGGCTGGCCTGCCACCGCTTGCGCTCGAGGGTGAGAGCGAGGTGGGCGTGGTTGTGACCGAAGGACGTCAGGTCGATCATGCGCTGCAGCCGTTTCGGATCGAAGTGGAAGCTCTCCACCGCGTCCACCATGATCTCCTCGATCCGCGGGCGGGGCACCTCGGAGATCTCCGGCTCCTGGACGTCCTCCCCGAAGTTCTGGAAGCCCTTGCCGATCTCGTCCGGATCGATGCGGTCCTCCCCTCCCACCGTGAGCTCGTCGAACATCTTCGTGCCCTCGAAGGGGGTCACCACGAAGAAGTGGGCGATGTGGGCCTTCGAGCGGCAGTTGTAGTCGACGGTGGCCAGCATCTCCTCCTCGGTCTCCGTGGGGAAGCCGAGCATGTTGAACGTGGCCACGAAGACGCCGTGCTTGTCGGACAGCTCGATCGTCTCGAACAGCCGATCCAGCTTGTTGTGCTTCTTGACGAGCTTCTGGAGCCGCGGGGTGGCGGTCTCGACGGCCAGGGCCCAGTGGTAGGCCCCCGCCGCGCGGGCGGCGACGATGAGCTCCTCGTCCATGATGTCGCCCCGCAGCCCGTTGGGGAACGCGAACCAGATCTTCCAGTTGCGGCGGACCACCTCGTTGAAGATCTCCATCGCCCGCGCCTTGTCGGCGTTGAAGATGTCGTCGACGATCTGGAACTCGACGATGCCGTGCTCGTGCATCAGGTAGTCGATCTCGTCGATCACGTTCTGCGCGGAGCGCCACCGGACGCGCTTGCCGAAGTTGTTGTGGCAGTAGGTGCACTGGTAGTGGCACCCCCGCGAGGTGAACAGCGACGTGAACCGACCCTGGGTGAGGAAGTCGGTCATCGTCAGCCGCCCCTGGTAGGCGTCGAGGTCGATGATCGAGTAGTCGGGGAACGGGATCGTGTCGAGATCCGGGATCTGGGGGCGAAGCGGATTCATGCGAACGTCGCCGTCCTCGAACCACCCGAGCCCCGAGGTCTCCTCCTGTCCCCGGCCCTCGAGGATGTTCCCGATGAACTCCACCACCGTCTCCTCGCCCTCGCCCAGACAGACGAAGTCGATCGCGGGGTGCTCGAAGAGCGAGCGCGCGCGCGTGTTCGTGTGCGGACCGCCCGCGATCGTGATGCAGTCGGGGTTGATCTCCTTGGCGATCCCCCCCACGACGGGGAACTCCTCGGCCTGGGTCGTGAATCCACGAATTCCGACCACGTCCGCCTTCGTCTCGGTGAGGAACCGACGCACCGCCTCCTCGCCGTCGTCGCTCTGCGGGCAGGTGCACACGTCGAACTGGCGGATGTCCAGTCGATCCCCGAAGGCCCGGCGGAGGGCCGCGGAGACGTACATGAGCCCCAGGGGCACCATCATGAGGTGGTGCCAGTCGTTCGAGCGCGCGCGCAGGTTCACCAGCGCGATCCTGAGCTTCTGTCCGTCGTCCGTTCGCTGGATCATCGGTGAGGGATCTGGGGGCAGCGATTCGAGTCCCCGGGGCGGGGAACTTCGACATCATCGGCGCCGGAACGCGCGGGACTTGTTCTTTCCCGACGAGGGTGGGGCCAGATCGACCACTCTACCGGATATCGGCCGGTGGGCCCTGAATTTTGACCCTAACGTAAACTAGATACTCGCCGGGGCCCGCCCCCACGAAGGCGGGGGTGGAGCCAGAGCGGGGACTCGAACCCCGGACCACTGCTTTACGAAAGCAGAGCTCTACCACTGAGCTACTCTGGCCCGCTCCCCCTCCCGGACGGGAGGGAATCGGGGCGCGGAGCATAACGGGCCTCGCTCCGGAGGTCGACTCGGAGGCCGGGAAGAAATCCGCTCGGGAGAACCCGGAAGGACCGCTAAGGAAGGCAGGAAAGGAGGTGTCCCTTTCCTGCCTTCCTGCCTTCCTTGGCGGTCCTTCTGGTTTTCGTGGCCGGGGCTAGCCGCCGATGTTGGCCCGCACGGACCGCATCAGCTCGGCCCGCATCTCCTGGGTGAGGTCGAGCCGGCCGAGGGCGTTCGCGGTCGCGGAGCGAATCGCGAAGGCCGCGTCGGACGTGCAGACGCCGATCAGGCCCTCGAGGGTCGCGTCGTCCGTCCGGGGAGCCCGGGCGAAGACGCCGGCGAGGCAGCGGGCCGCCGCGACGCGGGCGTCGTCCGAGCGGCCGCCGTCGGTGACGACCGCGGCGATTGCCGCCACGTGGCTCTCGCCTCCGATCAGCTTGAGGGTCGCCAGGATCGGCACGACCACCTCGTCGGGACGAAGAGCCAGGGTGCCGGCCAGGCTGTCGGCCACCGGGGTGACGTCCGTGTCCCCGGCGCCGGCGAGGGAGGCCAGGACCGTCGCCGCCCGCGCGGCGAGCTCGTTCGCCTGCTGGCGGTCGTAGTTCAGGTTGCCCGACATGGCCTCGGTGATCACGGACAGGTTGTCGGCGGAGCCGACGAAGCCCTGCGCCTTGTCACCGTAGAGCCCGGAGGCGGTGTCCTCGTCCCCGGTGATGACCAGGATCGGGGTCTCGGCCAGGCGCGCGTCCCGACGGATCTCGTCGATCACCTGGTGCAGGGTGAGGTCGGGGAGCTGGTCCGCGGCGAGGATCACGTCCACGCCGGGGATCGCCCGCAGCGAGACGAGCCCGCGCGCGCCGGACGGCCAGGAGTTGACCATCATCCCCGCGCCGGCGAGCGCCTCGCAGAAGGAGCCGCACCGTGCCGCGTCCGCGTCGATCACCGCCGCGATCTGCAGGACCTCGCGGCTCGCCGCTTCCCCGAGCGCGGTGACGACGTCCGGCGCCGCGACGCTCGTGGCGCCAAAGGCGATCTCGCCGAGAGCGACGGCGGCCTCGCCGCGGATCGCTCCGCTCGTGCCGGAGGCGAGCGCCTTCACGAGGTTGGGCGTGGCTTGCGAGGAGGAGCGACCGAGCGCGCGGCAGAGCCCGATGCCCGCGGAGAGGTCGTTCTGCTCGAGGGACCAGCCGAGGGCGACGTCGAGCGCGGCCGTGCCCGCCACCCCCACGGCGAGCTCGTCGGAGGCCAGCCGGTCCATCCAGTCACCGGCGTCCGCACCGGCACCGGCCCACTCCTCGAGGAGCGCACGCTCGGCCACCGACACGCGCGCGATGCCCGCGAGGGCCTCGACGGAGCCCGGGGCGATGTCGAGGGCCCGGTAGAAGGCCTTCTTCGCCATCTCCTCGGTGTACAGGAAGCGCGGCACCTCGGTCGCGACGATGCCGGTGCCGTTCCAGCTCCAGACCACGTCAGAGTACAGGTGCGGCTGCACGACCGACGGGCAGTGCACGTGGTAGCCGGTGCCCTGCGTCAGGAGCTGCTTCAACGCATCCGTCGTGCCCCCGCACATCTCGAGCGAAGTGGTCGCCGCGGCCCGCACTCCCGCGTCCTCGTCGTTCGCAGCCAGTGCGGCGAGCACGCCGTTCGCGCGCGGATCGGCGATGCGGCCGAGAGTCAGGGCGACGTTGCGACGCAGGAAGGCGTCGGGCGAATCGAGCCCCTCGATCAGCGGCGGCACCACGTCACTCCCCATGCGGATGAGGGTCTGCATGTAGATGACGCGCCGGTCGTTCTCGTCCTGGTTCGCGAGACCGTACAGCAGGTACGGAACCGCGTACTCTCCGTGGTTCGCGGAGAGCGTGTGCGTGGCGCGCGTGCGCGTGGGAACATCCGTCGTGTCGAGCTCCGCGATGAGGGCGCGGATGGCGTCCTCGTCGTTCTCGCGCGCCTTGCGCCCCGCCGAGGCGAGGGTCATCAGGCGCTTGGCGACGAGCTCGTAGTCACCGCTCATGACGAGCAGCTGGAGCCAGATCTCGTGGTCGACCTTCAGCCACAGCTCGTAGGCCGCCTCGTGTGAGGGGTCCATCGCGAGGACCTGCTGGAAGATCGCCAAGGCCTCTTCCTTCTGGCCGCGCTGCAGGAGGTCCACCCCCTGCTGGAAGGTGTCGCTCACCTCGTCGGCGGCGAAGGTGGGTGTGGCGAAGGCGGCGGTGGCGACCGCCAGGAGAATCAGGGGCCGGCGCAGTCCGATCATGACGAGCTCGAATTGGCTGGTGGAAAACGGATCCGCAGGGGGACCCGGCTCGGGGGTGTAAGAGGGGCTCGTTCCCGGCCGGAGTTTCGAGGCCGTCGCCATCGACGAACCACCGAACCTCTTACCGAAAAGGGGGTTGCGGGATGATACCGAGGGGGGCGGGTGGGTCAAGCGCGGCGGGCCGTGCCAATCGCGTCGCCGGCCCCTCGATCCCGCTGCCCCTACCCCGCCCGGGGGGGTGAGCAACGCTCACGATGGCTCAAACCGGACTGATCTTGCCCAGGACGTGGCCCCGCGCCGCGCCGGTGGCGGAGGGCTCCGTGGAGGGAATCCCGAGAATCGCGCGGGCGGCGAGGACGCCGAAGACCAGGGCCTCCCGTGCGTCGGGGTCCACGCCGGCGGCCAGGCTCCCCGTGCTCGGACGGCGGCAATGTCGCTCCAGGGCGGCCACGAGCGTGCGGTTCCGCGCTCCTCCGCCGGCGAGCACGAGGGGGCCGGGCTCCGGCGGTCCCCAGCGGGCGAGGGCCCGGGCGACGGAGGTGGCGACGAGCTCCACCGCCGTGGCGAGCAGGTCGTCGGGGCCCGCACCGGGGGGGGCGGCTGCGAGGAAGGCCTCCACCCAGGCCTCGCCGAAGGTGTCCCGTCCCGTGCTCTTGGGGGGCGGCAGGGCGAAGAAGGGGTGGCCCAGCCGCTCCTCGAGCAGGTCCGCGAGCGGCCGGCCGCGACCCGCGCGGGCGCCGTCCCGGTCGAGGGGAGCGTCCAGCAGCCGGCGGGCGAGCCCGTCGAGGATCGAGTTCGCGGGGCCCGTGTCGAAGGACAGGAGAGGCTCACCAGGGCGCGGCAGGATCGTCAGGTTCGCCAGGCCCCCGAGGTTGAGCACGACCGCGGGACGGGGCAGGCGGTGGAAGAGCAGCCCGTCGGCGAGGGCGGAGAGCGGCGCCCCCTCCCCTCCGGCGGCGACGTCCCGCTGGCGGAAGTCCCCCACCGTGACGGCCTCCGTCGCCACCGCGATCGCGTCGGCCTCGCCGATCTGCAGGGTGGCGGGCCCGCTCGCCTCGCCCCCGTCGTGGTGCCAGATCGTCTGGCCGTGGCTTCCCACGAGCTCGACCGCGAGCCCTTCGCGCCGCGCGAGGTCCGCCACCGCGCCCCCGAAGGCCGTTCCCAGGTCCCGGGAGAGCAGGGCGAGCTCCCGCGGGGGAAGGGGGCCGCCGTCGAGCACGGCGCGCAGCCGACGCTCGAGAGGGGGTGCGAAGGGGACGGTCTCGAACGCGAGCTGGGAGGGGGGCCCCACGTCCCCCTCCTCGCGGGGGGCGAAGCGGCAGAGGGCCACGTCGATCCCGTCGGCCGAGGTGCCCGAGAGGACGCCGGCCGCCACGGCCTCCCCCCGGCGCAGCCTCCGCGCCAGCTCCTCGAGTCGCTTCATGCCGTGCCGGGCCTCGCCTCCACGTCCGGAGTATGGCAGAAGGGCCGTCCTCTTGAGAGGATGCGGTGGTCATGGCACGAACGAAGGACGAGAAGGAAGACGGCGGGGCTCCGAAGACCACCGTCCTGGTGGTGGACGACGACGCGGATATCTGCGTGGCCCTCGAGATGCTGCTCAACTACGAGGGCTTCGAGGTGTGGACCGCGAGCAACGGGCGCAAGGCGCTCGTGCGGCTCGACCACGAGGAGGGCGGCGGACGGCGGGCGGACGTGATCCTGACCGACGTCAAGATGCCGGACATGGACGGCATCGGCCTGCTCGAGGAGATCCGGCAGCGGCCCGATCCCCCGCCCGTGATCATGATCTCCGGGCACGGGGACGTGGCGACGGCGGTGGACGCGGTGAAGCGGGGGGCGGCGGACTTCCTCGAGAAGCCGCTCGACCAGAACCGCGTGCTCGTCAGCCTGCGCAACGCGCTGCGGGGCGAGAGGCTCTCCCAGGAGAACACGGGGCTGCGCCGGCAGCTCTCGGACCGCTGGGAGCTCGTCGGCGAGAGCGAGGCCAGCCACACCCTGCGCGAGGAGATCGACCGCGTGGCGCCCTCCGACCTGCCCGTCCTGATCACGGGAGAGAACGGCACGGGCAAGGAGGTCGTGGCCCGCAACCTGCACCTGCGCGGACCCCGCAGCGGCGGTCCCTTCATCCCCGTCAACTGCGCCGCGATTCCCTCGGAGCTGATCGAGTCGGAGCTGTTCGGCCACGAGAAGGGCAGCTTCACCGGAGCCCACGAGCAGCGCATCGGGCACTTCCAGGCCGCCGACGGCGGGACCCTGTTCCTCGACGAGATCGGGGACATGCCGCTCGCGGCCCAGGCCAAGGTCCTGCGCGCCCTGGAGACGCAGGAGATCTCCCGCGTCGGGAGCAGCGAGTCGGTGCAGGTCGACATCCGGATCGTCGCCGCGACGAACGCGGACCTCGCGGCCGCGGTCGAGGAGAAGACGTTCCGCATGGACCTCTTCTACCGGCTGAACGTGCTGCCCCTGCGCGTCCCGGCGTTGCGGGAGAGGCCGAGCGACGTGCCGCCCCTCGCCGCCCACTTCCTCGGCCAGATCGCCCAGCGCGGCGGGCGCCGGCCCCGGAACGTCGAGCCGGACGCGATCGAGCTCCTGCGGACCCTTCCCTTCCCCGGCAACGTGCGGCAGCTACGCAACGTCCTCGAGGCCGCCCAGATCTTCGCCGAGGGCGCGATCACGAAGGAGGACGTGCAGCGGATCCTGGACAACGGTCCGGCCATGACTCCGCCGCCGCGGGTGACGGAGGCGGGCGGCGAGGACCCCTTCACGTCCCCCACGTTCGAGCAGTTCAAGAACGCGAGCGAGGCGCTGTTCTTCCGGATGAAGCTCGCGGAGAACGACGGCAACGTGAAGCGCACGGACGAGCGCCTCAAGATGCAGCGCAGCCACCTCTACAAGAAGCTGGATCGCTACGGGCTCAAGTAGCTCGCTACGGCACCGTACGTCGATCCCTGCGCCGACCGCCGATCAGCGGCGAGCTTCCGCTCGTTCGCTGCAGCGGCGGTGCGCTGAGCCGCTCCGCCGGCTCAGCGCGGAATCTTCAGCTTCATCCCGACCTGCACCCAGTCGGGGCCGTCCAGGACGTCGCGGTTCGCCTCGAAGATCTCCTTCCAGCGGGTCGCGGTTCCGTAGACCTTCTCCGAGATCTCCGAGAGGCTGTCGCCCGAGACGACCTCGTAGACCTCGGTCGCGGTGTCCGACGTCACCTCCACGGGGGGCTCCTCCACGAGGGGACGCGCCACCGGCTCCGCGGGGCGAAGCGGAGCGCGGATGCCGGCGTCGTGGCTGAGGTCGTAGACGGGGATCAGGATGTCCTCGCCCGGAAGCGGCGTGTCCATCTCCTCGTTCGCGGAGTGGAGCTGACTCAGGTAGCGCGTGTCGTGGAAGAAGCGCTGGGCGAGCCCGGCCCACGTGTCGCCCTCGCGGACGGTGTAGACCATGTAGTCGCCGACGACGGCCTCCGTGAGGTCGGTGTCGTTCACGAGGATGCGGCGCGGGCCGGTGGAGGCCGGCGCGGTCTCCCCGGGCTCCTCCGTCTCCGCGGGCGGCTCGGTCGGAACGGAGGCGTCGAGGAGCAGACCGGGACGGTCCGTGCTCTCCTCGGTTCGGCTCTCGTCCTCGTCGTCGAGGATCTCGGGGCTCGCGGTCCCCGCCGGGTTTTCGTCCGTGGCCGAGCTCTCTCCCCGGTCGGCCACGAGGGGATCGGAGGAGCCTGCTTCGTCGGCGTCGTCGTTCAGGGAAACGGCGAGGACGATCGCGGAGAGGAACAGGACGACCAGGACCACCAGCTTCTCGAAGTTGCCCATCGATCTGTTTGTGAGGAGCTAAATCCTTGGGAATCAGCGAGTTACAGCCAGAGTCGCAGCGCCTTCGCGCCCGGACGCCATGACCCCCCTGCATGTTCGAAAGGCGGAGGGGGGGCGCCAAGGAAAAAGGAGGTGGTTTTTGTGAGAATCCCACGAAATGCAGTGTGGGCGGAACCGGCCAACACAGCATCCGGTAGGGAATTCGCGCGGCACCTCACGGACTCTCGCGCCTCCGCTTGTGACGGTGCCCGGCCACCGCTAGAGTTTGCAGGTCCAGGGCGCGCCGCCGCGTCCGACGGCGAGCCGACCCTCCCGGAGAGGCCCGCCTCGGGAGGGAGTCGTGCGCTGGACAGGGCCCCGCGGCCCCTCCAACGCCATCCCATGCGCCAGAAGACCATGATCGCCGCCCGCGCCGCCGGGTTCCGCGCCCCCCTCCTGGGTATCCTCCTCGCCGGTCTGCTCGTCGCCTGCGGCTCGACGGGAACCTCCTCCGGAGCCCAGTCCGGCATGCCGATGCGGGCCACGCTCCTGCACTACTCGCAGGGCGCCCGCTTCGAGCTCGTCGGCGAATCCACCGACGACCGTACCTCCTACTACTCCACCGAGCGCGCGGAGGCCGGGCGCAAGTTCCAGACGGACGAGGTCATGGTGGAGCTGATCGAGCACCTCGACGACGAGGGTTTCGCCGAGTACGGCCAGGAGGGCCGAGCCCCCTCCAGCGGCGGAACGCTGATCCTCCTGTCCCTGGAGACCGAGGTCGACGGGACGACGCGCTGCTGGATGCTCGGCAAGGACGCCCAGGTCGATGAGGCCCGGGCGTTCAAGCTCTGCATGAAGGACTTCCTCGACCTCTACAACGTCTCGCAGGCCTTCCAGATCATCGAGAATCCCGAAGGCCGGGACGTGTTCCGCGATCGCCGACAACCGAGCCCGAGACGCTGAACCCATGACTCCCCCGCGCGAGACATCTCCCGAGACTCGCGCGGCGGCATCGGCGATTGCGATCGTTCCCGCGCGTCTCGGATCGACGCGCCTCCCGCGGAAGATGTTGCTGCGGGATACCGGCCGGTATCTCTTCGAGCACACCGTGGCGAACGCCGAGCGGTGCGCGCGGCTCGCTCGGGTGGTGCTCGCGACGGACTCCTCCGAGATCCTCGAGGCCGCGGAGGAGGTGGGCATCGAGGCGCTGATGACCTCGACCGACCACGCGAGCGGCACCGACCGCGTCGAGGAGGCTCACCGGCTCCTGCGCGAGCGGGGCGAGGGCCCCTGGGACGTCGTGGTCAACGTCCAGGGCGACGAGCCGGAGCTGCCGCCCGCGGACCTCGAGACGCTGATCGACGCTTTCGCCGATCCCGCGGTCGAGCTGGCGACCCTGAGCGCCCCCATCGAGACCCGCGAGGAGGCGGACGATCCCGGCATCGTCAAGGTGGTGGTGGGCGCGACGGGAGACGCGCTCTACTTCTCGCGGTCGCCGATTCCTTCCCTCGATCACCCTTCGCGCCCGATGAGCTCCGACGCCCCGGGGCTCGGCGGGATGAAGCGGCACATCGGCGTGTACGCCTTCCGGCCGGACGCGCTGCACACGTTCTGCAACCTCCCGCGCGGAGGACTCGAGACGACGGAGAGCCTGGAGCAGCTCCGCTGGCTGGAGGCCGGCCGCACGATCCGGGTCCTCGAAGCCTCCCGCCTCACGATCGGCATCGACACCCAGGAACACTACGCCGCGTTCTCCGCGCGGCACCAATCCCCACCCTCCCTCGAAGGGTCCCACACCCCATGACCAAGTTCATCTTCGTCACCGGCGGCGTCGTGAGCAGCCTCGGCAAGGGCCTCACCTCCGCCGCCATCGGTCTGATCCTGGAACGCCGCGGCATGAAGGTGTCGATCCAGAAGCTCGACCCCTACATCAACGTCGATCCGGGGACCATGAGCCCGTTCCAGCACGGTGAGGTCTACGTCACCGACGACGGCGCGGAGACCGACCTCGACCTCGGACACTACGAGCGCTTCACCCACGCCAAGCTGACCAAGAGCAGCAACTTCACGACGGGGGGGATCTACAGCTCGGTGATCGCCAAGGAGCGAAGGGGCGACTACCTCGGACGGACCGTCCAGGTCATCCCCCACATCACCGACGCGATCAAGGAGGCGATCCACGCCGGGGTCAGCGACCCGGACGTGGACGTGGCGATCACGGAAATCGGCGGCACGGTGGGCGACATCGAGTCCCTGCCGTTCATCGAGGCGATCCGACAGTTCGCCCTCGATTGCTCCCCGACGGACGCCATGTTCGTCCACATCACGCTCCTCCCCTACCTGCGAGCCTCCGGGGAGATGAAGACGAAGCCCACCCAGCAGTCCGTGGGCAAGCTGCGCGAGATCGGGATCCAGCCCCACGTCCTGATCTGCCGCACCGAGCTGCCGATGACCGAGGACATGGCGCGCAAGATCAGCCTGTTCTGCAACGTGCGCCGCGAGTCGGTCATCGAGGAGCGCGACGTCGCCTTCTCCATCTACGAGGTACCGATCGACCTGGTGAAGGCCGGTCTCGACCGGATCATCGTCGAGCACCTGGACCTCCCCCGGGACGCGGTGACCGATCTGACGAGCTGGGAGGCGATGCTCGAGGAGATCAAGGGCACCCGAGACTCGTGCGAGATCGCCGTGGTGGGCAAGTACATCGAGCTCCACGACTCCTACAAGTCGATCTACGAGTCCCTCGCCCACTCCGGCATCGCGAACCGCTGCCAGGTGAAGCTCCGCAAGGTCAGCGCCGAGGACATCCTGGACGAGGGCCTGCAGGTCCTCGACGGGGTGAACGGGATCCTGGTCCCCGGTGGTTTCGGCGAGCGAGGTCTCGAGGGGAAGATCGAGGCGATCCGCTGGGCTCGCGAGAACGGAGTCCCCTTCTTCGGCATCTGCCTCGGCATGCAGTGCATGGTGATCGAGTACGCCCGCAACGTGCTCGGTCTCGACGGTGCCCACACGCTCGAGCACTCGCCCCACTCCCCCCACCCCGTGATCCACCTGATGGAGTCGCAGGAGAACGTCGACGAGAAGGGGGGGACGATGCGCCTCGGCGCCTACCCCTGCAAACTGCGTGAGGGCAGCCTGGCGCACCGCCTCTACGGCCGCCCCGAGGTCTCCGAGAGGCACCGCCATCGCTTCGAGTATAACAACGAGTACCGGAAGCGCCTGACCGAGGCCGGCCTCGTGCCGAGCGGCATCACCCCCGAGCTCGACCTCGTGGAGATCGTCGAGCTCCCCACCCACCCTTTCTTCATCGGGGTCCAGTTCCACCCCGAGTTCCAGAGCTCCCCCCTGAAGCCGCACCCGATCTTCCGGGGCTTCGTCGCGGAGGCCCTCGAGCATGCGCGGAACGGATCCAACCGCGACCTCGTTCCCCAGGAGTCCGGAGTATGAACGACGCCCCCGAAGCGGACCGCAGGGCCGAGGACGTCCCCCTCCCGGGCGGCGACTTCCGCCTGTTCGTCCAGAAGCTGGGCTACCAGGCCCTGATCAGCATGGGGATCGTCGAGAATCCCCTGACGAAGACCCGCGAGACGAACCTCGCCCTCGCGCAGGGAGTCATCGACGACCTGATGATGCTGCGCGACAAGAGCCGCGGGAACCTCGAGGAGGAGGAGGAGCAACACCTGAACGCGGTGATCGGCGACCTCCAGAAGCACTTCGTCGTCATACAGGACAAGGAGACGGCGTCGGGGTCCTGATGCGGCTCGTCCTCGTGGGACGACGGAGGTGACGGCGAACGACGCCCCACTCAGGGCTCGTCCTCGGTGTACGCGTGCGCGGGTTGCGGGACGACGAGGATGGCGCGGTGAGAGCCTTTGAGGACCCGGTACGCGACGCTGCCGAGCACCGCCCGGGCGAGACCGGTCCGACCGTGCGTCCCCATGACGATCAGGTCGCAATCGTCCTGGCGCTCGAGAATCTCCGTCCACGGGTCGCCCTCGGCGCAGATCGTGCTCGCGGGAACCCCCTTCCAGTCGAAGCTCGAGACCAGCTCGTGGAATTCCTCACGCTCTCCCCGGCGCGCGTCCTCGATCACGTAGCGCGGGCCGGAGGGCTCGCTCGTGTCGCCGTCGTAGGCGAAGTAGGGCGGGAGGAAGCAGTTCATCGCGTGCACGCTCGCTCCGAAGCTGCCCGCCATCGCGCGCGCGGCCTCGAGCACGAGAATGCTGCTCGGCGACAGATCGATCGGGGCCAGGATGGTCCGGATGTCGCTCGGCTCCTCCGGTTGCACCCAGATCGGGCACTCGCTCCTCGCGAGGATCGTGCGACCGGTTCCTCCGAAGTCGAACAGGCCGCGGTGGCGGTGCGCCCCGATCATGATCAGGTCGGCGCCGTGCTCCCGCGCGAAGTCCAGGATCGCGCGAGCCGCGGCCCGAGGGGTGACGGTGAGGTAGTCCTCGACGGGGACCCGGACGTAGCTGGGGTGCTCGACGACCCGGCCCACGCGCTCCGTGCAGGCGGCACGCGAATCCTCCAGGGACAGCCTCGAGACCTCGGCCCAGCGGGCCGTGGCCGCGATCCCGCGCAGGGGAGGCTCGAGCCCCGCGCCGTGCACGAGATCCAGCTTCGCTCCGAAGCTCTCGGCCAGATCCATGGCGAAGACGATGGCGTGATCGGCGAGCTCTCCCCGGTCGATCCCGACGACGATTCGCTTGATCATCCTTCCGCTCCTCTTCGGCTCGCGGACACGCTCGCGCGCGACCCCGCCGAACGTACAGATACCCTACGCGCTCGGGCGGGATCCGTCTTCATCCGCCGCCGTTTCCCCTTTTGCCGTTGCGGCCCGGGAGTCGCGGACGTACCACATCGGGCCGATGGAGCCGCATCCGGACACCGCGAGGACCTGCACCTGTCGAGTGGAGCTCGAGGGATGGCGACTGCAGGTCGCCCACCTCGCCCGGCGCGAGGATCGCGATCTGGGGAACGTGATGGAGCTGGCCATGAGGGGAGCGGCGGCTCGGCCGGGGCGGGACGATCCCACCGCGGAGTCGGACCCGGATCCGGCGGCGCGCAAGCTGCGGGAGAGCCTCGCGCGCCTCGGGCACGACGCGGACCGGACGCCTCCCTCGTCGGAGTCGATGATCGCCGAATACGCGGCGTCGGGAGATCCCGCACGCGGTAGCCTGGCGTGGCGGTTCCTCTTCCTGCTCGTGGCGAAGTCCCGGGCGCCCTGGTCGGTGGTGGACCGCGAGGGCTTGCACCTCCCGCTCGTCTTCCGGAAGGGGCGGCCCGGGGAGCGCATCCCCGATCGGGGCGCCGACCTCGACGCCGAGGGCCTCCCGGTGCTCGCGGATCGGACGGGCGTCCTGGCCTCCCCCTGGACCCTGCCCTCGCCCGCGGACCTCGAGGGATGTCGCGAGCCGGTCTTCGTGTGCTACCTGCCCGCCGACCTCTACCGGCGGGTCAACCCACGCGGGCACATGGGGCGGGCCATCTGGTTCACCTGGGCCTACAAGTTCATCACCGAGCGCACCTGCGCTCCCGAGAGTCCCGAGGCCTGAGCCCGGCGCCGCGGCTCACGCGGGAGCGGGAATACCGCTCTGGGGGAACTCGAGCTGGAAGGTCGTCCCCTCGCCCTCGGCCGATTCGAACCGGAGCGTGCCGCGGTGCTCGTGGAGGACCTTCTGGACCACGAGCAGACCGAGCCCCGTCCCCTTCGATCCCTTCGTGGAGTGCATGCCCGTGATGATCTTCTCCATCGTCGCCGGGCTCATCCCGTCGCCGTCGTCGCGGACGGTGAACACCGCGGTGCCGTCCCGGAGCTCGAAGCGGCAGAGCACGTGCCCGTCCCGGTCCGGGGGGACGGCCTCGACCGCGTTGCGGATCAGGTTGACGAGGCACTGACCGACGGCGTGGGGATCCAGCCAGACCCGGACCTCGGGCTCGTCGACCTCCACCCGGACCTCGACCCGCGCGTGGTCGTCGAGCCCCGCGCTCGTCACCGCCTCGGAGATCAGGTCGGCGGGGTCGACCTCTCGAGGCTCGAGCTCCCGCACCTTGGCGAAGTTGAGGAGGTCGACGACCAGGTTGGAGATGATCTCGACGTTGCGCTCGATCATGTCCCAGCCCTGCTCCATCTTCGCCTGGTCGCTCTTGCGCTTGCCGAGCTTGTAGACGTAGGCGCCCCCGCGGAAGCCGTCGAGGATGTTCTTGATCGAGTGGCTGATGCCGGCGGCCGCCTGCCCCGCCGCGGCCAGGCGCTCGGACTGGATCAGGTCCTGGCGCAACCGCTTGATCTCGCGCAGGTCCTGGAAGAAGAAGACCATGCCGATGGGGATGCCCCGCTCGAACAGGCTGATGCCGGACAGGAGGACGTCGACCATCTCCCCGTCCTCGCGCCGGACGGTCGACTCCATGGGCCGGAACCCGCGCACCCTGCGCACGGGCTCGTAGGAGCGGGGGATGTCCATGCTGTGCTGGATCTCGTCGCGGAAGTACTCCGTCCAGCTCTTGATCCCGATGACCGACTCCCGGGGGATCCCGATCATGTGCTCGGCCATGCGGTTGAAGATGGTGATGGTCCCGTCGGCGTCGGTGGCCACGATGCCGTCGAAGGAGTTGCGGATGACCCGCCGCTGGAAGTCGTCCGACTTGGCGAGCGCCTCGCGCGATTCCCGGACGGAGGAGATCATGTGCTTGAAGGCGTCGGCGAGCTGCGTGATCTCGTCCCCCCGGTGGGTTCGATAGACCTGGCAGGAGCGACACCCCTGGAGCTTCTCCGGGAACCGGGGCTCGTAGCCCTCGCACGGGGTCCCGTCGAGGTACCAGCACGGCTGGGCGATGGTCTGGTAGGCGCGGCACTCGGCGTGCTGGCAGCCGATGATCTCCCAGCAGTTCACACGGGCGCCCATGTCGATCGGGGGATCGAAGTTGCCCAGGCTGATCTCGTCGGCGACCCGGGCCAGGCGGGCGAGGGGTCGGCTCACCTGGCGCGCCACCACCCAGAAGCCGAGCAGGACGAGCAGGAAGGGGACGGCCATGATCGTCCCCATGAGCATCAGGACGCGCCGCGAGAGCCGGTCCAGGAGCTCCCGGTCGAAGCCCAGGCGCAGGACGCGGTCGGTGCCGTCGGCGTCGCGCAGGCGGACGGTCCCGCTCGCGAAGGCCTCGGGCGCTCGCTCAGGCTCCTCGACCGCGGTCGCCCCGGCGGGCAGCCAATCGAGGGACGCGGCGCCACCCGACCCGGAGGCGAAGGCCAGGAGGCGGTCGTCCTCCCCGACGAGTATCAGGCGCGGGAGCTCCCCAGGAGCCGCGAGCGCTCCGTCCGGAGGCGGAGCGTCGAGGAGGACCACGCTCGCCTCCTGCGCGAGCGCCTCCTCCACCACCGCCGACAGGGCGCGATCCAGGGCGAACACGCCGACGGTCCCGAGCAGCACGAGCAGCCCCCCGAGGAGGACCGGGATCTTGGTCCTGAGCAGAAAGCGCCTGGAGATCGAACCCAATCGACGACCACGCCGCCTCATGGTCGCTCCCTTCGGGTCATCCCGGCATCTGAGGCTCTCCTCTCAGCCGTGGACGACTCCCCCGTCCTTCGCCTTGCCGGAGAGGATCTCGTCGATGACGCTCATCAGCCTCTCGGGCTCGATGGGCTTCTCGATGAAACCATCCGGCTGACGCACCCTGTAACGATCGACGATGTCACCCCAGTCGATGCCCGTCTGCTCCTTGATGCCCGTCACCATCACCAGAGGAATCTCGCGCGTGGCGTCATTGCCCCTGAGACGGGTGAAGAGCTGGATACCGGTACGACCCGGCATCATCAGATCCAGGAGGATGACGTCCGGGGTCTCCTCGAGGATGAGGTCCTCTCCGGTTCGGGCATCGTTGGCCGACCGGACCTCGAAGCCGTGCTCTTCGAGAATGGCGGACAGGTAACTCGTGAGATCGACCTCGTCGTCGATCACGACTGCCTTCTTGCTCATGCCTGACTCCTTACTCCTGGCCACCCGTGCTGGAGGGTTGCGGGTCCTCGGCCTCCTCCATCGAGGGTTCGTTTGTCGGCTTCCGTTCCATCACGATGGCCTCCATGAACAGATCGAAGACCCCGCCGGTCTTGACGCCCGTCTCGTAGTGCTCCATCAGCTGCATGATCTGCCGCTTGCAGTTCGCGCAGGGAGCAGCCACGTAGTCCGCCCCGGTTTCCTGGATCTGCTCGAGCTTCTTTCCGCCCGTCGTCATGCGATAGTCGAGGAAGGTGCCCTCGAGCTGGGTGACCTTCTCCGCGCTGTCCATGACCGCGAGGCCGCCCCCGCCGCCGCAGCACCAGTTCTCGGTGCGGTTGGGTGTCATGTCCCGGAAGTTGTCCGTCATGGCGTTCAGCAGCCGACGAGGCTCTTCCCAGATGCCGGTCGAACGGGCGAAGTTGCAGGGGTCGTGATACGTAATGATCTTCGTGATCTTCGACTTGTCGAACTGGAATGCCCCCTTCTGGAGGTACTCGTCCGCCAGGTTGAAGATGTTCGTGGTCTCGAAGGGATTGTTGTTCTTCGAGGCCGTGGGGCCCATTCGCTTGGCGATTCGATAGGCGTGGCCGCACTCGCCGATGACCAGCTTCTTCACTCCGAGCTCGATGCACTCATCGTAGGCGCGCTGGTTCTTGCGCATCATGTGCGGGTCGTCGCCCGTGAACAGGCCGAAGTTGGCTCCGTCGAAGGCCTTCGAGGACATCGTCCACGTCGTGCCGTCGTACTCCTTCAGCGCCTTGAAGAAGACCGCGACCCCCATCTGGGTCTCCGGGAAGGAGATGAGGTCGGCGGAGGCGGGAATGAACAGGATGTCCGCCCCCTCCTTGTCGATGGGGATCTCGACCTCGATGCCGAACTCGTCGAGCACTTCCTCCTCGAGGAAGCTGCAGGCGTCGAGGAAGGAGGCGTAGGTCTGGCCCTCGTCGTTGCCGGTCTCGTCCGAGATCCGCTGCGTCTCCGACATCATGTACGGGGACTTGCTCAGCATGTGCACGATGGCCCGGCCCTTCCGCGTGATCACGGAGTTGTCGATGCCGAACGGGCAGAAGCGGGCGCAGCGTCGGCACCCGGAGCACTCGTAGAAATCGCGGGCCCACTTGTCCAGCTCGTCGGAATCGATGTCCCGGGCCATGCCCGCGAGCTTCAGGACGCCTCCCCAGGGGGAGCCGTACCGCTTGTAGAGCTTCCGGATCAGGTCGGAGCGCGCCGCCGGATTCGTGCGCGTCTGGGGCATCGTCTGGGCGACGTGGCACTGCTCGGCGCACACGCCGCACTTCACGCACAGGTCCATGTAGAGCTGGAGCACGCGAGGCGCGCTGCGCAGGGCCACGACCTGATCGATCATCTTCTGGAGGTCGCCCCCATCGTTCGGGATTACGTCTTTCATCCTAGTAGTCCTTTGCGAGCAGGGGCTTGCTGAAGAAGATCCCGGGGATGTGCAGCAGCTTGCCGAAGGGCAGGTACATCAGCAGGACCTGCACGAGGAGGAAGTGCACGAGGAACACCGTACTCGCCGGCACCTGGATCGCCCCGAAGGTGAACAGCGAGGCGAAGTACGTCTGCGCCACGGCGATGTCGAAGTCGCCCGAGAAGCGCAGCGTGTTGCCGGTGACGATGATGAGCAGGAGCAGCCCGATCACGAACAGATCCTCACCCGTTGATATCTCGCGGACCCGCTGCAGCGTGAGGCGGCGGAACAGCAGGAACAGCCCCGTCACCATCACCAGGATGCCGACCGCTCCCCCGCTCCAGAGGGACAGGGAGTGGATGGCTCCGGGCGACATCCCGAACAGGACGCGCAGGGGCCAGTCGGTGACGACCCTCGTGTGACCGAGCAGGATCAGGACCAGCGAGGCGTGGAACAGCCAGGTGCTCCACCAGAGGTACTTGTGCTCCTTGCGGAAGGTCTTGAAGAGCAGGATCTCGCCGACGATCTTGCTCGTCATCTCCTTCTTTCCGTCGGAAGCCGCGGGGAACAACGCCATGTTCGCCACGGCGGCCTTCATCCACCGGCGGATCCGGAAGACCAGGCCGAACACGAGTACGACGAGGGTCACGAAGGGCAGGACCTTCCCGATCACCAGCGCGAATTCGTTCATTTCTTCTCTCGTCTCTTCGAGCGGTTCAGTCGGGGCCGGGACAGTCCCCGTCGTGGGTGGGCGGCTCGGGTCCGGGGCTCGTCACGCGTCTCCTCCCCCGTTCCCGTCGGTGGGCGAGTTGCACACCGACGCCAGCGTGACCTGCCGATACAGGAGATCCTGGAGCGAGGTCCGCTTCAGGATCCGATCGGTGGCCTCCTTGAGCTCCATCCAGAGCTCGCGCGTCGGGCACACGTCGAGGCGATCGCAGCCCTGGTCGGTCTCCGTGCAGTGGACGAAGCCCAGCGAGTCCTCCAGGGGACTCAGGACGTCGTGGATGGAGATGTCGGCGGGCGAGCGGGCCAGGGTGTATCCCCCGTTCTTCCCGCGCTCCGAGCGGATCAGACCGGCCGACTTCAGCGCGGAGAGGATGCTCTCGAGGTACTTCAGGGAGATCCCCTGGTCCTCGGCGATCTCGTTGGCGCGCATCAGGCGACCCTGGTAGCGGGTCGCGAGGGCCAGCATGGCCCTCGTTCCGTACCGCCCCTTCGTGGAGATGCGCATGTCCTAGTTCTCCTATATGATCTATAGGAATACTAGGAACATAACTTGAGCCAGAAGGCGAGTCAAGTGGCTGCACACCCTCCGACGAGGTTCCCGGAAACCGGGGAAGTTCGGTTTTCGTTCGGGGGAGATCGTGGCCCGCGGAAACCGGTGCGGCGCCCCGCCGATCGCCCTTTTCAGGACCGGAAGGCGGGAATTCCGGTCAGCTCGTGCCCGATGGCGAGGGTGTGGATGTCGTGGGTGCCCTCGTAGGTGACCACCGACTCCAGGTTCAGCATGTGCCGGCCGATCCCGTACTCGAGGGTGATCCCGCTCGCCCCCAGCATGTCGCGCAGGGTGCGGGCGGCGTTCAGGGCCATGCCCACGTTGTTGCGCTTGGCCATCGAGACCTGGGAATGGTGGAGCCGCCCCTCCTCCTTCAGCCGCCCGATGCGCAGCGAGAGGAGCTGGGCCAGGGTGATGTCCGTGGCGACGTCGGCGAGCTTCTTCTGGGCGAGCTGGAAGGAGGCGAGGGGCCGCTCGAAGACGATGCGCTCCCGGGCGTACGCCAGGGCCTCGTCGTAGCAGGCCAGCGCCGCCCCCACCGCGCCCCAGGAGATTCCGAAGCGCGCCTGGTTCAGACAGCTCAGCGGGGCGGAGAGCCCTTCCGCTCCGGGCAGCCGGGCCTCGGCCGGCAGCCTCACGTCGTCCATGACGAGCTCGGAGGTCTCGACCGCGCGCAGGCTCCACTTGTGCTTCTGCTTCGGCGCGCTGAAGCCCGGCGTGTCCGTGGGCACGACGAAGCCGCGGATCCCCTCCTCGGCGCGGGCCCACACGATGGCCACCTGGGCGCAGCTCCCGTTCGTGATCCACATCTTGCGCCCGTTGAGGATCCAGTCGTCGCCGTCCCGCCTCGCGACCGACAGCATCCCGCCGGGGTTCGAGCCGAAGTCCGGCTCGGTCAGCCCGAAGCACCCGATCACCTCGCCGCGGGCCATCGCCGGGAGCCACCGCTCCTTCTGCTCGTCGGACCCGAACGCGTGGATGGGATACATCCCCAGCGACCCCTGCACGGAGACGAAGGAGCGCAGGCTCGAGTCGCCCCGCTCGAGCTCCTGGCAGATCAGGCCGTAGACGACGGCGTTCATCCCCGCGCAGCCGTACTCCTCGGGCAGAGTGGGACCGAACACGCCCAGCTCGGCGAGCTCGGGAACGAGCTCCATGGGGAAGGTGCCGGCCTCCCAGTGCTCCATCACCAGGGGCAGGTAGCGTTCGGAGACCCAGTTGCGCACCGTGTCGCGAACGAGGATCTCGTCCTCGGAGAGCTGGTTGTCCAGATCCAGGTAGTCGAGCTGTCGATAGGGCTGCATGGGATTCGTACCTCGATTTCGACGGGTACGCCGGGGGGATCGGTCCGGGACGGAAAATGCTCCGTTCCCTGGGCGCGTAGAGCGCCCCGTCGACGAACATGACCCCCATGACCACCGTCCCCTGCCCTCTCTGCGGCTACGACTCGCCCGGGCCGGCCCTCTGCCCCCACTGCCGGCGCGAGCCCGCGGAGCGCTCGCTGCGGCCTCGTCTGGTCGGCCCCTTCCTCGGGGTGGCGGAGGGTCTGCAGGCCGTGCCCCGGGGGCTCTGGTTCCTGATGAGGACCGGCAGGACGAAGCGCTGGCTCGTCCCGCCTCTCATCCTCACCACCGCGATCCTGATCGCCGCGCTCTGGTGGACCTTCTCGGTGGTGAACGGGCTCGTCGACTCCGTCCTGCCCGAGGGATTCGAGCTGGGGACGTGGGGGTGGATGGAGAGCCTCCCGGACGGCTGGGGATGGCTGCGGGCGACGTGGGGGGGGATCGTGGCCGCCGTCGAGTGGATCCTGAACGTCGGGTGGCTCTTCCTGTCGTCGCAGCCCCTGCGGTGGCTCACGTGGTTCCTGCTCGGCTCGCTCGTCGTGTGGTACTGCTTCTCGATCGCCTACGAGGCCATCGCCGGCCCCTTCCTCGACGAGATCCAGGCGCGCCTCGAGATCCGGTGGTTCGGGGAGGATCCGCGCAGCCGGCTCGAGCGCCCGAACGACATCCCGGTCGAGCGCTGCGTGAAGCTCACCACCCTCTCCTGCCTCGGCACGGGGGTCGTCTTCCTCGTCCTGTTCTTCCTGCCCGCGGTGCCCTGGTGGGTGGCGTTCCTGGCGAGCCCGATCGCCTTCGCGCCCGCGGCTCTGCTCGACCGCCGCTACCGCGAGTGGCTCGTCTGGGTGGGGAAGGTCGAGGGGAAGGCCACCTGGGCCAGCCTCCAGGCCGCGATCCTGACCGCGATCCTCGTCGTGCTCGCCCTCCCGCTCTACTTCATCCCCGTCGTGGGCTACTTCCTGTTCGCGGGCATCACCGGCTTCGCCACCGCGGTCGGGCTCCTCGACATTCCCCTGGAGCGACGCGGCTGGAGTCTGCGACAGCGAGCGCGCTTCATCCTGCGCAACCTGCCCGCGATGATCGCCTTCGGCGTGGTGTCGGGGCTCATGCTCGCGGTGCCGGTCCTCGGTCCGGTGCTCATGGTGCCCTCCGCGTCGATCGGCGGACTCTGGCTCGTCTGCCGTCTGGACAAGCGACACCTGCGTCCCGCGGAGCTGCGTCCTGCGGTTCGACGGACCGGCTCGATCCCCTAGCACGCGGCCCGCGGGCCCCTTAGGATGCGCCGGCCCCGCCCCTCCCCCCTTCCCCACCCGAGACGTGACTCGATACCTCGTTACCAGCGCCCTGCCGTACGCGAACGGCCCGATGCACCTCGGGCACGTGATCGGCGCCTACCTCCCCGCGGATGTCTACGTGCGCACGCTGCGCATGATGGGCGAGGACGTGCGGTTCATCTGCGGCGCGGACGAGCACGGCGTGGCGATCACCTTCAACGCCGAGAAGGAGGGGATCCCCTACGACGAGTACGTCGCGAAGTGGCGAGAGCACATCAAGTCCACGTTCGATCGCTTCGGGATCGAGTTCGACGTCTGGTCCGGCACGAGCGTCTGCCCCTGGCACGCGGAGATGTCGCGGGACTTCTTCCGCAAGCTCGACGAGGGCGGCTACCTGCAGCGGCAGGAGAGCGAGCAGCTCTACTGCCCCGAGGACCGCAAGTTCCTCGCGGATCGCTACGTCACGGGAACCTGCGACCACTGCGGCCACCCCGAGGCGCGGGGGGACGAGTGTCCCTCCTGTGGAGCCTGGCTCGACCCCCTGAAGCTCACCGAGACACGCTGCAAGATCTGCGGCACGCCCCCGGAGAAGCACACGACCACCCACTGGTACATCGACCTCCCCCGCCTGCGTGACGACCACATCGGCGGCTGGTTCGCGGATCACCCGTGGAAGGCGAACGTCGAGTCGCTCATCGGCAAGATGCTCGAGGAGTTGCGGCCCCGTCCGATCACGCGGGACCTGGAGTGGGGCGTTCCGGTCCCCGAGGAGATCGCCGGCGACGAGGTGGGCAAGGTCCTCTACGTCTGGTTCGACGCCCCGATCGGCTACATCTCGTTCACGCGGGAGCTGCTCGAGAGCGAGGGCGATCCCGAGGCCTGGCAGCGCTTCTGGAAGGACGACGAGACGCGCCTCGTGCACTTCATCGGCAAGGACAACATCCCCTTCCACTGCCTGATCTTCCCCTCGATGCTCTGGGGCGTGAAGGACGGCTACGTCCTGCCGTGGAAGGTGCCCGCGATGGAGTTCTACAACCTGCAAGGGCGGAAGTTCAACAAGAGCGAGAACTGGACGATCCCCCTCGACGAGTTCTTCGAGCGCTTCGACGGGGACGCGGCACGGTTCTACCTGCTCTCCAGCGCGCCGGAGAACGCCGACTCCGAGTGGCGGTGGGAGGAGTTCCAGCGGTGTGTGAACACGTCGCTCGCGGACACGATCGGCAACCTCGTCACCCGGGTCCTGCGGTTCGCGGCGAAGCATTTCGACGGCCAGGTGCCCGCCCTGCATCCCGACCACGCCGACGAGCTCGATCGCGTCATTCTCGAGGAGTGCGGACCGATCGTCGATCCCGGCGACCACCTCCTCGAGCCCCGCTTCCGTCTCGCGGCCGAGGCGCTGGTGGCCAACGCCACGGTGGCGAACGTCTTCATCGACCGGATGGCGCCCTGGGCCCTGCGCAAGACCGATCCGGAGAGGGCGGCCAGTGTCCTGAACACGGCCTGCGAGTGGATCTCCTGGCTCGCCCGCTGGATGGTGCCCTTCATGCCCCAGAAGGCCCAGGTGCTCTGGGAGATGATCGGCTGCCCGGGAGAGGTCGGCTCCCAGCCCTGGCCCGGAGCCCCCGCGGCCGGGACCTGGCGCTCGCTCGGAGACCAGCGCCTGGGCAAGGTCCACCCGCCCTTCACCAAGCTCGACGACGCCCTCGTCGCCGAGGAAACCCGCAAGCTCGGGGCCAAGGGGGCCGATTCGACCCCCTAGGACCGGGGTGAAGCACCGGGAGGCGCGGGGTTAGGGGGAACTCCTGGACGCGCAGATTCCCGCCTCTTCACCCCGCGCCTCCCGGGGCTCCAGCTGATTGTGCGGGGCTGCGCTACACGCCCGGGGGGGGTGTACGCGCGTCGCCGGCCCGCGGCTCAGACCATCTGTTTGAGGCCCTTGCCGACGCGGAATCCGACGCGCTTTCCAGCCGCGATCTGGATGGGCTGACCGGTATGCGGATTGCGACCGATGCGCGGCTTGCGCTCCTTCACCTCAAAGGTGCCGAAGCCTGTGATCGTAACGCTCCCTTCCTCGGTGAGTCCGGTTCGGATGCCGTTCAGAACCGCATCCAGGAGCCGACCCGCGGCCAGCTTCGAGGTCCGGAGCTCTACGGCGAGGTGGGAGATGAGATCGCTCTTGTTCACGGTCGATCTGATTGCAGGAAACCCGGCTCCCCGCCAACGTGGTTGGAGGCAGGAAACCGGGTTTGGTCCGCTTGGCTCAGGCCTTCTTGCGACGCTTGGTCGCCTTCTTCTTGGTGGCCTTGCGCTTCTTCTTCTTGGTGACCTTGCGCTTCTTGGGCTTGCGCTTGGTCGCCTTCTTCTTGGTGGCCTTCTTCTTGTTCTTCCTGTCCTCCTTCTTCTTCTTCTTGGTCGCCTTCTTCTTCTTGGTGACCTTGCGCTTCTTGGTGACCTTACGTTTGGCCTTCTTCTTGACGGCCTTCTTCTTCTTCTTAGCCATTGAGAGAATTCTCCTTGGGGCTGATGTGGCCCATGTGAGCGTGCAATGCGCTCTCACCACGACATCAGGTCGGACATCGGCGCACTTCCGCGATTGCTTTCCCTCCAATTGAGAAGTTTTTTTCTTTTCGCCCTTCGCCTCGAGGTGATTTCGACGCGGATTGCCATTCGAGTTCGCGCATCGGCAGTCCTGTCGACCGTCGTCTCCCCGTGTTCGATTCGTCGAGAGCGGAGATGTTCACGGCAGAACCGCGCCGCGCGCGTACCTGCGAAGGCGAGCGAACTCCACGACCTAAGTCACTGTTCGACAAAGCAGTTACGACGGGACAACTCTCCGACGTCGGCGGTGCGAAACCCCGATGTGGCCTCATCGGTTTCGAGGATCGCCTACGTCGCGATGCCGACGACGACCACTCGTCCGGGGAGCATCGTTCCTCGCGCGACACGCTTCTCCACATCGGTCCCGTGAACGGCACCCTTCGCGACGGGATCACGACGCGCGACGCGTCGTACGTCCACGCGAGGTCGCGTCGAGGACTGCGCGCCCGGTCCTCCGGGAAGACAGAGGGGGCGCTCCGGGACCCGGAGCACCCCCTCGTGCGCTCGTCCTGCGTGCTCTAGAAGAGTTTGTCCAGCGCGTCCTCCGCGCTCGCTCCGAAGTCCTCGGAGAGGGACGCGTCACGCTCCTGCTCGGCGACCTCCTGGAGGATTTTCTCGAGGCGGCTCGCGGTCTCCTGCGCGTAGAACCGAACCATGCCGAGGTTCGTGCGCCCGTCGAACATCGTGGCCATCAGGGTCCGGTCGCCGATCATCTGCAGCTGGATCGAATCGCGGCGTCCCTGGTGGAAGAGGATGGAGAACTCCGACTCTCCGAGCAGACGGGCCATCTCCTTCGTGGCCGCGAACGAGCCCGCGATGAGGGCGGAGATCGAGTCCTCGGCGGTCTTCATGGGCTCACCGCGGCGCGAGACGAGGTGCCCGTCCCGGTCCACGAGGAGCACGCACCGGGCCTTCGACAGCTCGAGGAAAGCGTCGATCTCGGCGTCGAGGCGCTCGATGTCCTGCTCGTAGAAGACGAGGTTGTGTTTGCGGATCTGGCTGTCGCGTGTCATGGCATCACCTCCCTGTCTCTAGAGCACGGTCAGGACCACCCAGGCGAGCGCCGCGCCGGCACCCGCCGCCAGGAGCACGAAGGCCCCGGTGGCGAAGCCCCCTCCCCGCTGGCGCTGCGGTGCCACGCGTCCGCCGTCGCGCGCGGGGCGCGAGCGGCGGGCGGCCGCCCCGGGAACCGGAACGGTGTGGGTTCGCGGATCGGAGCGCGGTGCGTGAGCCGGGGTCGCGGCCGGGCTCGGCTGCATCATCTCGACGGGCGAGCTCTGCGGCGCGGGGGCCGGAGCCTGGGCCTGGGTGACCGGGCGCGCGGTCTGCTGCTGCGCGCCGAGTCCCACGTCCTCGGTGGGATGCGGTTGCCCGCCCTGGGCCGGTGGGCCCGCCGACGCGGCGGCGGGCTCGTGGAAGACCTCGGGAGGCTGTCCCGCGGGAGCGTGCGGCACCGATTGCGCGGGGGGCATCGGCCCTCCCGCGGCGGGCGTCACCATCTCCGGGGCCGGTGCGGCGGCCCTCGGCGGAGCCTCCGCCGGATGCGGCACGTGGGCGGGCGCGGGAGGAGAGGCGGAAGCCGGCGCCGGCCGCGCCGTCGTTCCCGTCCCCGACTTGGCTCCGCCCGCCTCCTTCATGATGCTCTTGAGCACGGAGGCCGCGAGGGCTTTCAGGGTCGGGAAGACTCCCTGACCGGTGTTCGCGACCCCTTCGAAGCTGGCGACGCCGTGCAGGTTCAGGTGGCGCTCCAACTCCTCGACCTGCATCGCGTCGGGAAGGTCGCGCTTGTTCCACTGCATCACGTGGGGCATCGTGGCGATGCTCTTCCCGTACTCGTTGAGGTTCTCCTCCAGGTTCCGGAGGGACTCGATGTTCTGGTCGAGCATCGAGGCGGAGGAGTCGGCAATGAAGATGACCCCGTCGACCCCCTGCAGCACGAGCTTGCGGGTGGAGTTGTAGTAGACCTGACCCGGCACCGTGTAGACCTGGAAGCACGTGCGCATCCCCGCCACCGTCCCCAGGTCGAGGGGCATGTAGTCGAAGAAGAGCGTCCGGTCGCCGTCCGTGCTGATGCTGGTCAGCTCGCCACGGTTCGACGACGGCGCCCGCTGGTGCACGACCTCGAGGTTCGTCGTCTTTCCGGACATTCCGGGTCCGTAGTAGACGATCTTCACGTTGACGGTCTTCTGAGCGAAGTTGATCTGGACCATGTCAGTTTCTCGGTCTCGGAGAGTCCCCCTCTCCGTGCTCCCTGGCTGTCTCCACTTCCCGATCAGAGCGGATACCCGTCGGTCCGGTGGGAATCGGACCGGGAGGATCCGTCACGTTTCCTTCCCTCCCCTTCTGTTCTTCAGCGGCCCCTGAGCGCCCCATGCCGCGCAAGGAGCACTCGATGCGCGCGATCGTCCCCTCCATGGCCAGCCGGATCTCCTCCGGTCCCGA
>CAYRXS010000019.1:0-43746 GCA_964428225.1 uncultured Planctomycetaceae bacterium | reverse complement strand
CCGCCGCGCCCATTCCTCCCAGATCGCGGCCAGACGTTCGACCTCGTCCGGGCGTTCGGCGGCGCGATTCACGGTCTCCGTACGATCGGCCTCGACGTCGTAGAGCTCCCAGCCCTTCCCCTTTCGGTCCAGGACCAGCTTCCAGGTGCCCTCGCGGACGGCGCGGTTCCCCGCCCATTCCCAGAAGAGGCGCTCGTGGCCGGCCCGCGTACCGCCCCGGAGAACCGGGCCCAGGCTCAGTCCCTCGACGGTGAGGAGCTCGTGCTCCCCGCGCTCGCGGGGACACGTCGCTCCCGCGATCTCCGCGAAGGTGGGAAGGAGGTCGATGACGTGGCCCACCTCGTTCGTGATCGATTCCCGCTCGACCTCCCCCGGCCAGCGGACGACCAGCGGGGTGGAGATCCCTCCCTCGTGCACCCACTGCTTGTAGCGGCGGAACGGCGTGTTCTGCGCCCAGGCCCAGCCCGGTCCGCAGGTCGTGTAGAACTCCTCCGGCCCGGGGATCCGGTCGGGATCCTCGCCGCCGGGAATCTCCGCGCAGCCGCCGTTGTCGGAGAGGAAGAGCACGATCGTTTCGTCGGCGACTCCGGACTCGTCGAGCGCCTCGAGGATGCGACCGATCCCCTGGTCCATGGAGTCGATCATCGCCGCGTAGACCTCCATGCGTTCCTGCTGCCACGCGCGGTGCTCGGCGTCCTTCCACGCCTTCGCCTCTCGCGCGCGGGGAGGGAGCTTCCACTCCGGATCCACGAGCCCCATCTCGACCTGTCGCGCGTGTCGCTCCTCGCGAAGCTCGTCCCACCCCTTCGCGTAGACGCCGTCGTAGCGCGCGACGTCCTCCGGCTTCGCATGCAGGGGGTAGTGCGGCGCGGTGTAGCACACGTGCAGGAAGAACGGCTCCTCCTCCGCGGCGAAGCGGCGGATCGACTCCACCGCGTGATCCGTGAACGCGTCCGTGGTGTAGAAGTCGTCGGGGAACTCGGTGATCCGCTCGTCGTCGCGCCCGAACACGCGCACGCGTCCTCCCTTGAAGTCCGGATCGGGCCGCGACGGGTCGAAGTAGTTGCAGCAGCCGTCCATCAGACCGTAGAAGGAGTCGAAGCCGCGATCGACCGGACGGTTCGGCGCCTTCGAGCCCAGGTGCCACTTGCCGCTCAGCGCGGTGCGGTACCCGGCGTTGCGGAGGAGCTCGGCGACCGTGATCATGTTCTCCGTCAGGAGCGGCCCCTTTCGGCGCGGGTAGAGGCCGGTGACCACGGAGGCCCGCGTCGTCGTGCACTTCGCGTTGTTGTAGAACTGCGTGAAGCGCATCCCCTCCGCGGCGAGGCGGTCGATGCTCGGGGTGCGGATCTCGCCGCCGTAGCAGCCGACGTCCGACCAGCCCATGTCGTCGCACAGGATGAGGACGATGTTCGGCGGGCGCTCGTCACCGTCCTCCGACGCGGAGGCGCCGAGGGATGCGCAGGAAACGACGAGCGTGGCGAGGAACGCGGCACGGGCCAGTCGTGAGATCATGTCGGCGTGCTCCGGGCGAGGGATCCGATTCGGTACCCTAGCCGGCCCCCGAACCCGTCACAAGGAGCGCGGACATGGTCTGGCTGAGCACTCTTCTCGTCTCTCTCGTCGCCGCCGGCGCGGGGAGCACGTCGAGCGACGGACTCGCGGAGGCCCTGGCGCGCGCGCTCGCCACCCCCGCGGAGGCCCCGCGGGACGCCCGGCTCGAGGAGTGCACCACGCTCGAGGGGTACTTCCCCTTCACACCTCCGAAGACGATCGAGGAGTGGAAGGTGCGCTCCGAGCTCGTGCGTCGACGCGTCCTCGTCGCCGCGGGCCTGTGGCCGATGCCGCGGAAGACGCCGCTGAACCCGGTCATCCACGGGAGAATCGACCGCGACGCCTACACCGTCGAGAAGGTGTACTTCGAGAGCGTGCCCGGCTTCTACGTCACCGGCAACCTGTACCGGCCGACCGCGCCGAGCGACGCGCCACGTCCCGCGGTGCTCTCCCCCCACGGCCACTTCCGCGACGGACGCTTCTGCGAGCGCAACGACGCGGAGGTGAAGAAGGAGCTCGACCGTGGCTGGGAGACGGGCGAGGACGGCGCCCGCTACCACATCCAGGCCCGCTGCGCCCAGCTCGCGCGGATGGGCTGCGTCGTCTTCCACTACGACATGGTGGGCTTCGCGGACTCGCGGCAGCTCCCCCACGGCGGCGGCTTCGGCGACGTGGATGCCGAGCTGCGCCTGCAGAGCGCGTTCGGCGTGCAGACGTGGAATTCGATCCGCGCCCTCGACTTCCTGTGCGGGCTGCCCGACGTCGATCCCGAGCACATCGGCGTCACCGGGGCGAGCGGGGGCGGCACGCAGACCTTCATCCTGTGCGCGATCGATGATCGCCCCGCGGCCACCTTCCCCGCGGTCATGGCCTCGACCGCGATGCAGGGAGGCTGCGTGTGCGAAAACGCCTCGCACCTGCGCGTGGGCACGGGCAACATCGAGCTCGCCGCGCTCTTCGCCCCGCGCCCCCTCGCCCTGACCGGCGCGAACGACTGGACGGTCGAGATCGAAACGAAGGGCTACCCCGAGCTGAAGGAGCTCTACCGCTTGCTCGGCGCGCCGGAGAACGTCTTCGTGAAGTGCCGTCCCGACTTCGAGCACAACTACAACCAATACTCCCGCGAGCTGATGTACGCGTGGTTCAACCGCCACCTGGATCTGGGGTGGCCCGAGCCGATCCGCGAGCAGCCCCTCGAGCCGATCCCCCCCGCCGAGCTGACGGTCTTCGACGACGCCCACCCGCTCCCCGAGAACGCGATCGACGTCGCGGGCGTGCGCGAATGGTGGACCGAGGTGGACTCGTCCGCGCACGCCGGCAGCGCGCTCGAGATTCTCGTGGCCAGCGAGCTGCCGGATCCCCGAGAGGTGGGTGTCGTCGTGCTGGGAGAGGGCGCGGACGGTGCGTTTCACTGGCGCGAGCTCGTGCTGGTTCGCGAGGGCACGGCCGAAGCCCCGACCGCGCTCCTCGCGACGCCGCGGGACTGGAACGGAACGGTAGTCGTGTCCGTGTGTCCGGAGGGACGAGCCGCGCTGTCCCGCAGCCGTGGGGAGAGCGAGCCGGACGCGCTCGGCCTTCACGCGGCGATCCTGCGCGGCGGCGCGGGGCTGCTCCTGCTCGACCCCCTGCTCGTCGGGGCGAAAGACGAGGCACGCCTCCCCGTGCACGAGGGACGCCACGAGCGCTTCGTCGGCTACACCTGGGGCTACAACCGTACCCTGCTCGCCGAGCGCGTGCACGACGTGCTCACCGCGATCGGATTCGCTCGCGATCTTCCGGGAGCGACGCGCGTGCATCTCCTCGGCCTCGGCGATGCAGGACCGTGGGCGATCCTCGCCAGCGCCCTCGCCGACGACGCGGTCACGCGGACCGCCGCGGACCGGGCGAGGATCTTCGACGAGGTCGATTCCCTCGACGATCCGAGCTTCCTGCCCGGCGCGCGCAAGTACGGGGGGATGCCTTCCATCACCGCCCTGCTCTCCTCCGGCGAGTTGCGGGTCCTCGAGGGGAGGCGGCTCGACCCCGAGCTGGCTCGCTGGCTCACCGAGACTCCCTGAGGGAGACCTCCCCGGTGATCGTGGCAGGTCCTTGGTGCCCCGGATAGCATGATCGCTCCCATGCCTCTTCGATCGTCCGCAATCCTCCTGGCCGCCGTCGGCGCGAGCCTGCTCTGTCGCTTCACGGTGCGCGACGTGGCGTTCGTGGACCTCGGGGACGAGGGGTACACCCTGCACGTCTTCGTCTCCGCGAAGGAGCCGCCCGCGCTCGCCGAGGAGCTGCGCACGATCGGGCGGGCGGTCTTCCTCGACGCAAACGTCGCGCTCGACGTCGTCGAGGTCGGCGACGAGCTCCCCGCCCTCCTCGCCGAGCACGCGATCGACGCGCTCCCCGCCACGGTCCTCGTCGATCCCGCGGACCACGCGCTCGTCGGAGCGCTCTCCCGCGAGGACGAGGGCGCCCGCGTGAAGACCCTGGAGTCCTTCGTCTCCTCCCCCACCCGGCGCGAGATCGTCGACGGGGTGATCGAGAGCTACGGCGTCGTGCTCCTCGTCGAGGGATCCGCGGAGCCGGCCTCCCGCGCCGCGGAGAACGTGATCGACGGGGCCTTCGCCGAGGTCGCCGCGATCTTCGACCGGATGCCCAAGGACGTGGGCGATCCTCCCCGGCAGGTCACGCTCCCCTTCGCCCGCCGCGCGGAGGAGCGCGTCCTCCTGTGGAGCCTCGGCTTGGCCGAGCTCGATCCCGCCACCCCCGCGGTCGCGATCTTCATGGGGCGCGCGCGCCGCGTCGGGCCCGTGCTCGTCGGCTCGGCGATCACCCCCGCGAGCGTCTTCGGCATCCTCTCGGTCATCGGCCAGTCCTGCGAGTGCGACCTCGACCGCTCCTGGATGCAGGGGCCGCGGATCCCGCTACGGTGGGACACGAGCACGCGGGAACGGGCCGTCGAGCGGATCGGCTTCGATCCCGAGAGCCCGCTCGTGCGCTCCGAGATCCTCGGCATCCTCTCTCGCGGCCCCGGAGCCCGCCCGCGCGAGGAGACCCAGGCCCTCTCCCTCGAGGAGCTGCTGCTCGGCTACGAGGAGCTCGTGGTCGAGGATCCCGTGCGCGAGCCGCCGACCGTTCCCGGGCACTCCGATCCCGCGAATTCCGATGGAGGGGAGGCCTCTCCCGTGGCCGAGACGGTGGAGCCCACGGAGGACTTCTCCCCCCTCGATCTCCGGGATCGCTCCCGCGACGAGCGCGCGCGAGGAGTCGTCCCTTGGATCCTCCTCCCCCTGGTCTGTCCCGTGCTCGGCCTGGGCGTGATCGCGATCGGCATCGTCCTCCTCGTGCGGCGACGGAAGCGATGAACGTCCTCGTCCTCGTCGCAAAGGAGATCGCCTTCCGTCGGTGGAGCGCGTTGCTCGCGCTGGTCGCGGTCGTCGTCGCGGTCGCCCTGCCCGTCGCGTTCTTCACCGCGGGCGAGGCCGCGAACCGCGAGACGACGCGCCTGATGCGGGACATCGGCTACAACCTGCGCATCATCCCCGCAGAGACCGACATGGGACGGTTCTGGGCGGACGGGTACTCGCAGAGCACGCTGCCCGAGGAATGCGTGCAGCGCTTCGCGTCCCGCGGCGATCTGCTCTACCGCCACCTGATCGCCCTCCTGCAGCGCCGCGTGGAGTGGAACGGCACCTCCGTGCTCCTGACCGGGATCGACCAGGAGCTCTCGCCGGTGGGACGGAAGAACAACTCGATGATCTTTCTCGTCGAGCCGGGGACGGCGGTGGTGGGGTGCGAGCCCGCGCGCGCGCTCGGCGTCGAGCGGGGCGCCGACGTCGAGCTGCTCGGGCACACGCTGACCGTCGCCGACGTCCTGAGCGAGACGGGCAGCGAGGACGACGTGCGCGTCTACGTGAACCTCGCCGACGCCCAGGCGATGCTCGGGCTGCCGGGGCGGGTCAACGAGATCAAGGCCCTGGAGTGCTACTGCGCCGATCCCGGCGTCGACACCACGGAGGAGCTGCGCCGCCAATTGAATAAGGTGATCCCCGAGGGCCAGGTGCTCCGGCTCCACAAGATCGCCGAGGCTCGCGTCGCCCAGCGGCGGATGATGGCGGACTACTTCGCGATCCTGCTCCCCGTCGTGCTGATCGCGTGCGGGGCGTGGATCGCGCTGCTCGCGGCGCTGAACGTTCGCGAGCGCGGACACGAGATCGGCATCCTGCGCGCCCTCGGCCACGGCTCGGGCCGCATCGCCGCGCTCTTCCTCGGTCGAGCGGTGCTCCTCGGACTCGTCGGGGCGGCGCTGGGTTTCGCGCTCGGCTCCGGGTTCGCGGTCCGGTACGGCCCCGAGGTCTTCGAGGCCACCGCGAAGGCGATCGCGACCGACTGGTCGCTGCTGCCCTGGGCCCTCGTCGGCGCCCCGCTCTTCGCGGCGGTCGCGTCGTTCCTCCCCACGGTCTCGGCGGTGACCCGGGATCCCGCCGTCGTCCTGCGCACGGGAGAGTGAAACGGTGATCCAGGTCGTTGCCCTCCGCCACGTGTTCTCCGGCCGCGGCGAGCCCGTCGTCGCGCTCGACGGCCTCGATCTCGAGATCGCCAGGGGCGAGCTCATCTGCGTGCGCGGGCCGAGCGGCAGCGGGAAGACGACCCTGCTCTTCGCGATCGGGGGCATGCAGCGGCCGAGCTCGGGCACGGTGCGCGTGGCGGACACCGACGTGTACGCGCTCGACTTCGCCCGCCGTGCCGCGTTCCGCGCGCGCCACGTCGGCTTCGTCTTCCAGACCTTCCACCTCGTCCCCTACCTCGACGCCGCGGACAACGTGCGGCTCGCGTGCGACCCGGACGGCCGGCCTCCCGGGCGGAGCGAGGCCGAGGAGGCGCTGGCCCGGGTGGGGCTCGCCGATCGCGCCCGCCACCGCCCGTCCGAGCTCTCCGCGGGCGAGCAGCAGCGCACGGCGATCGCCCGCGCCCTGGTGAGCCGCCCCGCGGTGCTGCTCGCCGACGAGCCCACCGGTAACCTCGACGAGGCGAACGCCGCCGGCGTCCTCGACCTCTTCGAGACCTTCCGCGACGAGGGCGGCACGGTGGTCATGGTCACCCACGGCCGCGCCGCCGACGCGCGCGCGGACCGCGTGCTGTCCCTGGTCGACGGCTGCCTCGTCGAGCCCGGAATCGAAACCCGATGATCCACCTCCTCCTCGTCGCCCTCCTGCTTCCTCCGGTCCTCGCGAGGGACGACGCCTGGCCCACGCATCGCCACGACCCCGCGCGCAGCGGGGTGAGCTCCGTCGCGCTCGCCCCTCCCCTCGAGCTCGTCTGGACGTGGCGCTCGGTCGTGCCCCCGCGACCCGCGTGGCCCGGGCCCGCGAAGCGCGACGCCTACAACAAGGTCGAGAACCTGAAGGGGCGCCTCGCCTTCGATCGCGCCTTCGAGCCGATCGCCGCGGAGGGGCGCGTCTGGTTCGGCTCGTCGGCGGACGACCAGGTGCACTGCCTCGACGCCCGGAGCGGACGGGAGCTCTGGAGCTTCTTCGCCGAGGCTCCGGTGCGTTTTGCGCCGACGTACTCGAAGGGCAAGCTCTGGTTCGGCGCCGACGACGGGTACGTGTACTGCCTCGACGCGAAGCGCGGCGAGCAGCTCTGGAAGGTGCTCGGAGGCCCGAAGGACCACCGCGTGCCGGGCAACGGCCGGATGATGTCCCTGTGGCCCGTGCGCAGCGGGGTCGTGGTCGACGACGGCGTCGCGTACTTCTTCGCGGGCCTGTTCCCCGCCGAGGGCGCGTACCTGCGCGCGGTCGACGCGAAGAGCGGGCGGGAGCTCTGGCAGCGGCGGTACGAGGACCTCGCACCCCAGGGATACCTGCTCGCCTCGCCGACGCGCCTCTACATGCCGACGAGCCGTGGAGCGCCCGCGGTGTACCGGCGAACGGACGGCGAGCGTGTACCCGGCCCCGGAGGAGTCGGCGGGACCTTCGCCCTGCTCGCCGGCGACTCGGTCGTCTTCGGTCCGGGCAAGACGGGCCAGCTCGGCGAGTTCCGCGCGGAGCAGGCGGACCAGATCGCCACCTTCGCGGGCACGCGGATGATCGTCGACGGGGACGTGGCGTACCTGCAGACCGATTTCGAGCTCTCGCGCCTCGAGCGCACGCGCTACCTCGAGCTCGTCGAGGAGCGGCGCGAGGTCGAGGCGCGGCGGACGGCCCGGACGGAGGAGCTCGCGAACGCCACGACCCAGCGCGCCCGGGTCATCCAGCGAGAGCTCGAGGAGATCGCCCGGAGTCTCCCGGAGCTCGCCGAGCAGTCGCGGAGCTGCCTCGGCTGGCGGCGCGCCTCCGAGAATCCGCTCGCCCTGATCCTCGCCGGCGATGCGCTGATCGCGGGAGGCGACGGCTCGGTCACCGCCTTCGCCACCACGGACGGCGCGGAGCTCTGGCGCCTCGAGGTCGAGGGCAGGGCCTACGGCCTCGCCGCGAGCGAGGGGCGGCTGTTCGTCAGCACGGACCGCGGCGAGATCCGCGCCTACGAGGGGAGATGAGCATGGCCGCGCGCATCACGCCCCTCGTCGGGATCCTCCTCGCCGTGACCGCGACCGCCTCGGCCCAGGAACGCGGCCTCGTTGGCCACTGGAACTTCACGCCAGAAACGGTGCAGGACGGGCGCGTGACGAACTTCGTCGACGGCGAGGAAGCCGCGGTCACCGGCGACCCGCGCGTCGTGCAGCACGACGGGCGCGGATTCCTCGTCCTGGCCTCCCGCGACGAGCGCGTGGTCGTCGGGCGCGACCTCTCTCATCCCGCGCTGCCCCGCGAGGCGTTCACCGCGGAGGCGTGGGTTTCCGTCGACCGGGCTCAGCCCTGGGGCGGCATCGTCGGCGCGATCCAGGACAACGGCGGCTTCGAGAAGGGGTGGCTGCTCGGCTACTCCGGCGCCAGCTTCTGTCTCGCCGTCTCGAGCGAGGGCGCGAACGACGGGGACGGGGCGTTGACCTACATGAAGGGGACGACGTCCTTCGAGCTCGGTCGCTGGTACCACGTGCTCGGCACCTACGAGGGAGAGACGATGCGTCTCTTCGTGAACGGGAAGGAGGAGGCGACGTCCTCCGCGCAGTCGGGCGCCATCCTCTATCCCGACCACGCGGTCTACGAGATCGGCGGCTACCACGACGACGACGAGGACTTTCCGCTCCTCGGCCTGCTCGGCGAGGTGCGGGTGTGGAAGCGGGCGTTGAGCGCGGACGAGGTCGCGGAGCGCTTCGCGGACTACGCGTGGTACGAGGCGCCGTCCGCCGAGGCGAGTCCCCACGTGCAGCTCTGGGACTTCGCGGACATCGTCACCGACGGCGAGCACCTCGAGGTCGGCGGCCCCGAGCGTGCGCTCGAGATGCCGCTCGCGACCTACGACCGCGAGGCCTTCACCCTGAGCGCCGTCCTCCAGCTCGACGACGTCCACGCCCGCGGCGCGCTGCTCGGCGTGCGCGGCGTGGACGGACGCCCCGACTGGGTGCTGGGCACGGGCGGCTCGCAGCTTCGCTTCGGCGTCCTGCGCGCGGGCGGGATCGAGGAGACGCACTGGGCGACAACGCGGATCGATCCCGCGTCGTTCGAGTGGATCCACGTTCTCGTCACCTACGACGGCGGCCTCCAACGCATCTACGTGAACGGCACTCTCGCCGGTTCGTGCCGCGGCGCCTTCGGCCCGACGGGAGCGGCGGACGCGAAGACGATCGTCGTCGGCGGCCTCGGCGAGGCGCTCGACCTGCGCCCGATCGCGGGCCGCTTGCGCGAGATGCGGCTCCACGACGGCGCGCTCTCCGACGAGGCGGCGCGGGAGGCATCCCGTCTCGATCCGGAGCTGGTGAGGGCGGAGCTCGACCTCGACGTTGGCCCCATCGTGCAGTTACAGGGAGTCGATCGTGCCTCGATCCACCTTCCCGGAACGGGGTATCCAGCGAACGTGATCGAGATCGCCGGTCAGGGAGAAGCTCCCCGGCGGATCACGACGGAGGCGGGAATGATCCCGGAGGTAGGCGGCCTTGATTCCCACCGTCTCTACCGGTACCGGATCCTCACCGTCGACGAGGACGGTCGGGAACGGGCGTCAAGCACGCAGGTGCTCGACACTGCATTCAACTACCACGACCCGCCGATCCCCGAGCGACCGGTGCCCTTCCTCGATGACGAACGCCGAAGGCTCTGCGAGACGACCGCGGAGAACGTCCGATGGCCCTGGCAGGGATACTGCGTGCTCCTGGGGATTTCCGACGGTCAGATGGCCTACCAGCTCGCGAAACGGACGAAGCTGACGATTATCGCAGTCGAGGACGACGCCCAGGCAGTCCAGCGCGCCCGAGAGGTCCTGTCCGAGGCAGGAGTGTACGGCTGGCGAGTCTCGATCCACCATGGTCCGCTCGACGACCTCCCCTTCGGAGACCACTTCGCGAACGTGGTCGTCGTCGATCCCGAGACGACCTTCCGGGAGCTCGAGAACGCCGGGAAGGAGCTGCGCCGGATTCTGCATCCCTTCGACGCCAGCATCCACCTGCCCATCGTGGACGATCGGCTCCTCGACCATCCCTCGCTGACGCGCCTGCGCGAGACCCTCGAGGATGGCGAGCCCGAGAGCTGGAAGCCGGTCATCAGCGACGACGGCAGCTGGCTCAAGCGATGGAAGCTGTCCTCCGCGAGAACGAGCGAGTGGACGCATCAGTACGCAAATCCCGCCAACACCACCTCGAGCGAGGAGGACTTCGATCCCGGGAACCTGGAGGTGCAGTGGTTCGGGCGGCCGGGTCCGAGGCCGATGCTTGATCGAGGGAGTCGGCCTCCGGCACCGCTATCCGCGTACGGTCGATTGTACGTTCAGGGGGATCGCCGCCTGATGGCCCTCGACGCCTTCAACGGGGCGATTCTCTGGTGCACCGAGTTCCCCGAGCTGCGCCGCACGAACATCCCCCGGGATGGGAGCAACATGGTTCTCGCCCCCGTGAGGCTCTCGGGCGACTCTCCCCTGTCATTCCCCTCCTACGAGTTCCTCCTCATCGCGGTGGGAGGCCGGTGCATCCCGTTCAATGTCGGATACGGGACCCCGCAAATGCAGCCGATCGCCCCCCCCCTCGCAGCTCGGCCCGACGACGGTTCTTCCTGGGAGTGGGGTTTCCTCGCCGCGACGGATCGAATGCTGCTCGGCACGGTCACGAAGCCCGAGGCTCCGTACCGAGGTGCGGAGGGCGAATGGTATGACGGCCTCGGCGGCGAGACGGAAGACGTGCTGGGAAGTGCCCTTTTCGGATTCCGGCTGCACGAGATCATGGGCCCTGGCCCCCACGGCTCCTGGACCTACCACAACGGCCTGATCATCCACCCCACGATCGCTGCCGACGACGGCGTCGTCTACTTCGTCGAGGACCGCGCGCCGCATCCGGAGTCGGTGCGCAAGGGAAGGCTCGTCTCCCAGACGGGGACGGATCAGTTCCTCGTGGCCCTCGATCTGAAGACCGGGGAGAAGCGCTGGGAGAAGGCCCACGACTTCCGCAAGTGCGATCGCGTGTTCTACCTCTCCGTCTCCGACGGAGTGATCGTGGTCACCGGCTCGGCGGACGCGCACTACCTGTACGGCTTCGACGCAAAGAATGGAGAAGCGCTCTGGAGCCACCGCCAGGACTTCGTCCGCGACCACCACGGCGGCGCGATGCAGCACCCGGTGATCACGGGCGGCGTCGTCTACCACGACATGCAGGGCATCGATCTGCGCACCGGCGAGGTGCTCCGCACGGATTTGCCCGAGCGACGCGGCTGCGGCACGATCGCGGGCTCGGCGCGCGGGCTCTTCTACCGCCACTACTCCCACAGCGTCTGGGACTTCGCGACGGGAACCGCGACCGAGTGGAACGGGGTGCGCTCGGGCTGCTGGATCGCGATGATTCCCGCCGGCGGGCTGCTGCTCGCCCCGGAGGCCAGCTCGGGCTGCTCCTGCGCGGATCCCATCCAGACGTCGGTGGCCTTCCGCCCCGCGAGCTCCAAGGAGTGAGACGACCATGAGAACGAGACCTAGCGCGGGCACGACCGACTCCGTGGTGATCGTCGCCATCGGCACGATCGTCGTCCTCGTGGCCCTGGTCGGGTGGCTCCTGCTCTCCGGAGAACGGGGAGGACCCGGAGTCACCTCGCAGCGGCTGAGCTTCTACTGCGCGGCGGGCATGAAGCCGCCGGTCGAGGAGATCGCCCAGGACTACGAGGAGCGCTACGGCGTGCGAGTCGAGATCCAGTACGGGGGATCCGGCACCCTGCTCTCCACCCTGACGCTGCTGAAGGAGGGCGACCTGTACCTCGCCGCCGACGACAGCTACATCGTGCAGGCGCGCGAGGAGGGGCTCGTCGCCGAGGCCCTCGACGTGGCGGTCATGCGCCCGGTGATCGCCGTGGCCCGGGGCAACCCGAAGGGCGTGCGGGGAGTCGCCGATCTCCTGCGCGGCGACGTCGCGGTGGGCTTCGCCAATCCCGAGGCCGCGGCGGTCGGGCGCACGAGCCGCGAGCTCCTGGAGCGCGAGGGAACGTGGGAGATCCTCGAGCAGCGCGCCAAGGTCCTCAAGCCCACGGTGAACGACCTCGCCAACGACCTGAAGATCGGGGCGATCGACGCCGCGGTGATCTGGGACGCCACCGCCGCCCAGTACGAGGAGATCGAGGCGGTGCACGTCCCGCTCTTCGACGTTGCAGCGCGTCACGTGACCGTGGGCATTGTGACCGCGAGCGAGCACCCCACCGAGGCCCTGCGCTTCGCGCGCTTCCTGACCGCCCGCGACGAGGGGCTCGGATACTTCGAGAAGCACGGCTACGAGCCGGTCGACGGCGACGTCTGGGCCGAGGTGCCCGAGCTCGTCCTGATGAGCGGCGCGATGCTCCGGCCCGCGATCGACGAGACGGTGAACGAGCTCGAGGAACGCGAGGGAGTGCGCGTCACCCGCATCTACAACGGCTGCGGGATCCTCGTGGCGCAGATGAAGGCCGGCATGGAGCCCGACGCCTACATCTCCTGCGATCAGACCTTCATCGACCAGGTCGCGGAGATGTACGGCGAGCAGACCACCGTCTCCGCGAACCAGATGGTCATCCTGGTCCAGAAGGGCAATCCCCACGGGATCGACACGCTCGAAGACCTGATGCTCCCCGATCTCCGCGTCGGTCTGGCCCACCACGAGAAGTCCGCCCTCGGCGCCCTGACCGTGTGGCTGATGCAGAGCGAAAGGATGTACGAAAAGTTCCTGAGCACCGGGAACCTCCTGGTCGAGACGCCCACCGCCGACAACCTCGTCAACCAAATCGCGACCGGCTCTCTCGACGCGGTGATCGTGTACCGCAGCAACGCGGCGGAGGTGCTCGACAAGCTGGACCTGATCGAGCTCCCGCAGGAGAAGGCCATCGCCACGCAGCCCTACGCGGTGGCCTCCGCCTCGGACCACGGACGCCTCATGGACCGGTTGCTCGACATGATCCTGCGCGCCGAGTCCCGCGAGCGCTTCGAGGCCCTCGGCTTCCGCTGGGAGGCCACCGGACGATGACGTCGGGCGCGGAACCCGGTCCCCGAGCGCGTCCGCGCTCGGACGTGCCGTTCCTGGCCGTGACGATCGCCATCGCCGCGGCCTACGTGCTCCTGCTCGTGGCGATGCTCGCCGCGGACGCGACGTACACGACGTTCTCCGACCTGCTCGCGGCGGTGCGCAGCCCCGAGATCCTCTTCTCGATCAAGCTCAGCTTCATCACCTGCACGATCACCGCGATCCTGTCGATCTGGTTCGCGGTGCCGATCGGGTACCTGATGTCGCGGTTCCGCTTTCCCGGCAAGGCGCTGGTGGACGGGGTGCTCGACGTGCCGATCGTGCTGCCGCCGATGGTGATCGGGCTCTCGCTCCTGATCCTGTTCCAGACCGCACCCGGCCGCGCGGTGGAGAGCGTGATCGACGTCACCTACCACGTGCCCGCGGTCATCCTCGCCCAGTTCTCGGTCGCCTGCGCCTTCGCGGTGCGCACGATGCGGGTGACCTTCGACCAGATCGACACGCGGTGCGAGCGAGTGGCCCTGACCCTGGGCGCGAATCGGGGGCAGGCCTTCCGCCTCGTCGTCCTGCCCCAGGCGGGGCGGGGGGTGCTGACCGCGGCGATGCTCGCCTGGGCCCGCGCCCTCGGCGAGTTCGGACCGATCCTCGTCTTCGCGGGGGCGACGCGGATGCGCACCGAGGTGCTGCCCTCGACCGTGTTCCTGGAGCTCGCGGTGGGCAACATCGAGGCCGCGGTGGCGGTCTCGCTCATCATGGTCACCGCCGCGGTGGCCGTCCTGGTCGTGGCCCGCTCCTTCGGCGTCCGTCCCTCCGAGGCGTGATCACGATGCTCGTCCTCGATTCTCTCTCCCTGCGCCTCGGCGACTTCGCGCTCGACGACGTCTCCCTGCGGATCGGTCGCGGCGAGTACGCGGTGCTCATGGGCCGGACGGGCTCGGGCAAGACGAGCATCCTCGAGACGGTCTGCGGTCTGTGCCGGGTCGCCGGGGGTCGGATCCTGATCGGCGGCGAGGACGTGACCCACGCGCGTCCCGCCGAACGCGGCCTTGGCTACGTTCCCCAGGACGCGGTGCTGTTTCCCACGATGACGGTGCACGAGCACCTCTCCTTCGGCCCCCGCCTGCACCGCTGGAGCGCGGGGGCCATCGAGGCCCGGGTCGCCGAGCTCGCCGAGCTGCTCGGCCTCGCCCCCCTCCTCCACCGCAAGCCCCGTGGTCTGTCCGGCGGCGAGTCCCGCCGCGTCGCCCTCGGCCGCGCCCTCGCCGCCCGCCCTCGCCTCCTCTGCCTCGACGAGCCCCTCGTCGGCCTCGACGAAGATACCCGCGCCGAGGTCATGGACGTCATCCGCGCCATCCACGCCGCCGGCCCGGTGACCGTGCTGCACGTCACGCACAGCCGCGTCGAGGCCCTCGAGCTGGCGGACGAGGTGCTGTTGCTCGAGAGCGGCCGGATCCGGCCCGCGACCGGTATCGTCGCCGAGTCGCACGATCCCCTCCCTCCGGAAAGGAACGACCGATCATGAACATCCAACGAATCGTGCTCGCGGCGGCGCTCGTGCCGCTCGTCGCCTGTGCTCTGGCCTCGCCGAAGCCGCAGAGCCCGGAGGAGCTCCGGGAGACGGCGCGAGGCATCCACGAGCGCGCCGTCACGCTGGACACGCACGTCGACATCGCGGGAGAGCGCTACGCCACGCCGGAGGTGGATCCGGGGATCGATCACCCGAACCTGCGCTGCGACCTGGTCAAGATGAACGAGGGGGGCATGGACGGCGTCTTCCTCGCCGTGTTCGTCGGCCAGCGGGGCGGGCTCGACGCGGAGGGGTATCGACAGGTCCGCGAGAGAGCGCTGGCCCGCTTCGAGGCCATCCACCGCCTGCCGAGGATGCACCCGGACCGCTGCGCGCTCGTCACCTCCACCGCGGAGCTGCCGCCCGTGCTCGAGACCGGCCAGCGCGCGATCATGATCGGCATCGAGAACGGCTACCCGGTGGGAGACGACCTCGCGAACCTGGCGAAGTTCCACGAGCTCGGCGCCCGCTACATCACGCTCGCCCACTCGAGCCACAACCAGATCTGCGACTCGTCCAGCCCGGACGAGCCCCTGCACGGAGGCCTGTCCGACTTCGGCCGCGAGGTCGTCACGGAGATGAACCGGCTCGGCATCATGGTCGACGTCTCCCACGTCGCGGAGAGCTCGTTCTGGGATGTCCTCGAGACCTCGAAGGCTCCGGTCATCGCGTCGCACTCGGGATGCTCCGGAGTCCGCGAGCACGACCGCAACCTCACCGATGAGCAGCTTCGGGCCCTTGCGAAGAACGGGGGAACGATCCAAATCGTCGCGCTCGGGGGCTACCTGAAGGAGGAAACCGTGGAGCACCGGGAGGCGGTGGCCGCGCTGCGCGAGGAGCTGGAGCTCCCGAGCTGGAGCGAGGTCCGCGGGATGTCGGAAGAGGAGCGGAAAACGTTCGACGTCCTGTACGCGGAGTACCGGCGGCGCGTGGCCGTGCTGGAGGAGACCGTCCCCGGCCCCACCGTCTCGGACATGGTCGACCACGTCGTGCACGCGGTCGAGGTCGCGGGCATCGACCACGTGGGCATCGGCACGGACTTCGACGGGGGCGGCGGCATCGCCGGCTTCCAGAACCACGCCGAGGCGCTCGGGCTGACCGTGGAGCTGGTGCGGAGGGGATTCTCCGAGGAGGACATCGCCAAGATCTGGGGCGGCAACCTGCTGCGCGTATGGCGCGAGACGGAGGAGGTCGCGGCCCGGCTGCAGCGGGGAACCTGACGACCCCCGCCGAATCCGGGTCGCGCTCCGGCTCTTCCCTCTCGACGGTTCCCCTCGCGGCTTCCGCCGCTACCATGATCCGCCACCAGACATGTGCCCGGCTCGAGGGCCCGCGGAACCCGAGTCCATGCCGGACCGTCCCGCTCCCCGATCCCCCCCACCGACCCAGGAGACTCCACTCGTGATGCGCCTCTCCATCCTCTCGACCCTGATCCTCTCCCTCGCCCTTCTCGTCACCGGCTGCGGAGGGGGCTCCGCCGACGTCACGGGAAAGTGGACTCTCGACAAGGACTCGTTCAAGGAGGCCATGGCCCCGATGCTCGAGGCGATGCCGCCCGAAGCCTCGGCCGCGTTCGACTCGATGCACATGACCATGGAGTTCAAGGACGACAACACGTTCCACATGAGCGGGAGCGGGGGAATGGGCCCCGACATCGACCAGTCCGGCACGTGGAGCATGGAGGACGGCAAGATCAAGATCGCCGTCGAGGGCGAGAAGGACGCCTTCGGCACGGTGAAGGGCGACGTGCTGACCCTCGACGTCCCCGACGACGAGAAGATGCCCAACGGCGATCCCATGCCGGACATGCTCTTCAACCGGGGTTGACGCGACCCCGGTACCGGCCCGCGCCGGACGCGGCGCCGGGTCGAGACCGCTCGTCGGGTGCACGTTGACCTCGCGGGCAGCGCCACTTAGCCTGATCGGAGTCGTCCGAGCGGGTGGAGCCTATCGAATCGGAGCAGGTGAACGTGCAGTTCGCGGGGGAGCGCGAGACGAAGTTCGTCTTCGACGCGCGCCGGGCTCCTCACGTGCTCGGCCTCCTGCGCGCGCGCTGCCGGCCCGACGGGACGTACCCGGCAGGGATCGTCTCGAGCATCTACTACGACACGCCGGGCTGGTACCACCTGGACGAGAAGCGGAACGGCGACTACGTCAAGGCCAAGGTCCGCGTGCGCTGGTACGCGGCGATCGAGAGTCGCGAACCGGTGGGCCACGCCTGGCTCGAGGCGAAGCTCAAGCGCGGAGCGCGACGCCGCAAGCTGCGCCGGGAGACGGAGATCACCGGCGCGCGGCTCGCCGGTCTGCCGCTCGACGGCCGAGAGCTGCTCGAGCTGCCGCGCCGGCTGCGCGCCGAGGGTCTGCCGATCCCCGGCAACCTGCGGCCGACCTTCGAGATCGCCTACGAGCGGCACCGGTTCGTCGAGCGGGAGACCGGCGCCCGGATCTGCGTGGACACGGACATCCGCGTGCCCCGGGTGAACCCCGCCCGGGTGCCCCCCCCGCCGCCGATGCCCCGGCGCGAGGCCGTGCTCGAGGTGAAGGGCGAGCTCGACGACCTCCCCCCCTCCCTCGCGGACCTGCGCCGGATCGGCTGCCGCAAGCAGGCGTTCTCGAAGTACGGCGCCTCCTTTCAGTTGGTCACCGGGGTTGCCCGGTGAGGGCTCACGAATCGTGCTAGGAGACCCGGAATGAACTGGGAAGAACTCATCGAGCAGCTGACCGACTTCGGCGTGACGGGCATGGAGCAGACGGGCTTGCCCGCCTTCGTGATCGCCATGCTCGCCTCGCTGGCGTGCGCGCTCTTCGTCGCCTACCTGTACTCCGTCTTCTACAAGAGCCGCGCATCCGGGAGCCAGATCCACCGCGCCTTCCCCCTCCTCGGGATCTCGGTCACCGCGATCTTCATCACGATCCAGTTCTCGCTGCCGCTCTCCCTGGGGCTGCTCGGCGCGCTCTCGATCGTCCGCTTCCGGACCCCGATCAAGGAGCCCGAGGAGATCGCGTTCCTCATGCTGGTCGTGGCGACCTCGCTCTGCTGCGCCACCTTCAACCTGCTCTTCCTCACGATCATCCTGGTCACCGCGGTGGCGGCCCTCCTGCTCATGCGCTCCCTGCGCGGGATCCGCCGGACCGCGCCGGGGCACGGCATGATCGTGATCAACGTTCCCCTCGCCGGCGAGGGCGAGCGAGGCGCGGAGCTCGGCGGCGCCCTCGTTCAGTACCTCCTTCGCGAGCTCCCCACGGGTCGCGTGGACAGCGTCACCGACGGCGAGGACGAGGCGACGGTCTCCTTCCACTTCACGTCGCTGGAGCCCGAGCGAATCGACGACCTGCAGGCCGGCGTGCGGAACATCGCGGCCCAGGCCATCTGTCACGTCTACTACGACCACACGAGCGGCGCCTGATCCCGGACCGCCCGGATGATCCCCCGACGCACCATCCGACCCGCCTTCGTGATCCTCGGGGCGCTCGTCGCGTTCGGGGTGGCGGGGATCGAGCTGGAGAGCTCGACGTGGTTCGAGCCGATCCGCGGGGTCATGCGCAGCCCGACGGTGCCCTCGCGCATCCTGGACGTCGGAGGGCTGGGCAAGATCCTGCGCAAGGAGGAGCTCGTCACGACCACGAGCCCCCGGGTCACCTGGCGCTGGCGCGGCAAGGACCAGACCCGTGTTTACACCGCCCACCGCGGGACGGGGCCTCCCCCCCGGAGCGACCCGCTCGCCGCCGATCACCTCGTCGAGGGCTGGCCGCTGGTCTCGCTCGCCATCACCGAGCCGGACCTCCACGATCCCGTCTGCGGGCTCCTCGCCAACTGGAAGTACGGGCTGGAGCGTCCCGCCCACTTCTCGTTCTTCGACGGAGCGGAGCCCGTGTTCACCGCGGACTGCGGCGCCCGGTTGCACGGGGGCTCGACGCGTCGTCCCGAGTTCCGCCAGTACCAGGGCGCCAGCTACCGCCTGTACTTCCGCGAGGAATACGGCCCCGAGCGCATCCCGGAGGGCATCGTCTTCGGCCCCGATTCGCGCGCGGTCGAGCGGCTCATCGTCCGCACCGGGTCGCCGATCCACTCGGCGCTCTCGTTCGACATCTCGCGCCGGCTGGGCGCCACGGCGCCCCTCATGCGACCGACCCTCTTCGTCCTCAACGGCGAATTCCAGGGGGTCTTCTCCCTGTCGGAGCACGTCACCCGCCGCCTGTGGGCCAAGAAGCTCGGACACGGGCGATTCCACTTCTACCGACCGCGGGCCACGAATGCTCCCCGCGACGAGCGGGCCTTCGAGAAGCTGCTCGCCTGGGCCCACACCTTCGAGGAAGGGCAGGCGACCATGGAGGCCGTCGGCGACCGCGTCGACGTCGACCACCTCACGCGTCACCTGTTCACCATCCTCTGGTGCGGCACCGAGGACTGGGCGCAGGGCGCGGCGGTGTTCGACCGCCGGGAGCCCGAGTCCCGCTGGCGGTGGGTGCACTGGGACATGGACCGCAGCTTCCGCTGCGCGGGTCCGGAGAGACCGGACGAGCCGTGGGAGAGGAACGCCCTCGACCTGCTCCTCGGGGAGAGCGAGCTCGGCGTCCCGACAACCCACCACCTCCAGGTCGAGCGCGAGCGCCAGGCCGAGTGCGTCCGGGGCGTCCTGTTCGCGCGGCTGCTGCGCGACGACCCGGCCTACCGCGAGCACTTCGCCCGTGTGGCGACGGAGCTCATGAACCATTGCCTGACGCCGGCCTTCTTCGAGGAGCGCCTCGCCTTCTACGAGCGGTGCGTGGGGCCCGGCCTCGTCCCGTCCGACAAGCTCGACCGGACCCGGGACTATCTCCGGCATCGCAGCGAGTTCGTCCGCCGGGACGTCGGGAGGGTCCTCGGGCTCGGCGAGCCCCTGCGCTGCGCGGTGGAGGCCCCGCCGGAGGCCGTCCTCCGGATCGACGGCTACGAGGAGGGCTCGAGCTACGTCGGCTGGTACTACGCGGGGCAGGAGGTGGAGGTCGAGCTCGTGGGCCCCGCCGCCGATCGCCCCGTCCGCTGGATCGTCGACGGCGAGCCGACGGCCGGGGAGCGCCTGACGCTGCCCCTCCGGGCCCCGACGACCGTCCGCGCCATCTTCGAATAGCCCGCCCCCTACCAGGGCTGCCGCCGGTGCCGCAGGCGGTCGACCGCCACCGCGGCGATGATGATCACGCCGATCAGGATCTCCTGCACGTAGTTGGGAACGTCGGTCAGATTGCAGCCGTTGGCGAGGAAGGCCATCATGAACGCGCCGATTATCGAGCCCAGGATGCGCCCCTCGCCCCCGGCCAGGCTGCCGCCGCCGATGACCACCGCGGCGATGACGTCGAGCTCCTTGCCCATGGCGGTCGTGGGGTCGCCGACGGTCAGGCGGCCGAACTGCATGACGCCGGCCAGGCCCGCGAAGACGCCGCATAGGAGGTAGATCACCACCTTGCTCCGGGGCACGGGCACGCCGCACAGCCGCGCGGTGGCCTCGTTCGAGCCGATGGCGAAGGTGTAGGTGCCGAGCACCGTGTTGCGCAGCACGAAGGCCATCCCCAGGGCGAAGAGGAACATCATCCAGACGCCCGGCGAGACGATCAGCCACGCGGGATCCGGGGACTTCGTCATCAGCTCGCCGAGCCAGGCCGCGTCGGCGTCCACCTTCTGCTCGTCCGCGAGGTACTTCGCGAAGCCGCGGGCAATGCCGAGCATCCCCAGGGTCACGATGAAGGGCACGATGCGCAGCCAGGTGATCAGGAGCCCGTTGATCATGCCGCAGATCGCGCCGGTGCTCACCCCCCCCAGGACCGCGAGCGGGGCGGGGACGCCGCTGCGCAGCAGGACCGCGCACACGACCGAGGACAGGGCGATGACCGAGCCCACGGAGAGGTCGATGCCGCCGCTCACGATGACGAAGGTCATCCCGATCGCCCCGAGCCCCACGATGACCGTCTGGGTGGCGACGGTCTTGAAGTTGTACGCGGAGAGGAAGTTCTCCTCGTAGGCGAAGAAGCCGAAGAGCGCGATCACGAGCAGGAGCCCGATGAACGGGCCGAGCACCTGCATGAGCCTCCCCGCGCGGCCCGCACGCACCATCTCGGAGAGCTCGGGAGTGAGGTCCGGTTGTTTCATCGTTCAGGCGACTCCTCTGGACGCCTCGTCCAGGATGTCGGTCTCCGACCACTCGGAGGTGGGTCGCGCGGGTCCGAGCACGCCGCGGTGCATCACCGCGATCCGATCGCAGACACCGAGGAGCTCGGGGATGTAGGAGCTCACCATCAGCACTGCCTTGTCCTGGGCGGCGAGCTCCCCCATCAGGCGGTAGACCGCCACCTTGCTCCCCACGTCGATGCCCCGCGTCGGCTCGTCGAGCAGGAGCACGTCCACGTCGTGGTGCAGCAGGCGCGCGACGGCCACCTTCTGCTGGTTGCCCCCGGAGAGCTCGGCCACCTTCTGGTTGGGATCGCTGGCCCGGATGTCGATGCGCTTCATCCACACGCGGGCGGCCTCCGCCAGGCGGCGACGCGACAGCACGCCGAACCGCGTGAAGGGGGCGAGGTGCGACAGGGTCGTGTTCTCGGCGATGGAGAGCCCGACCGCCAGCCCCTCGTCCTTGCGGTCCTCGGAGAGCAGCCCGATCCCCTGCCCGAGGCGCTCGCCCGGCCGGGCCCGCGTGGCGGAAATCCCGGCCACCGTGACCTCGCCCGAGCTCACGGGCTCGAGGCCGAACAGCGCCCGCAGGAGCTCGGTGCGGCCCGCCCCCACCAGCCCCGCGATCCCCAGGATCTCGCCGCGGCGCAGCTCGAGGCTCGCGTCGATCGGGAGGCGCTCGCCGGCGAGCGCGTCGAGGCGCAGCGCTACCTCGCCCGGCTCGTGGGGCACCACGGGGTAGATCTCGTCGAGCTCGCGCCCGACCATGAGCTGGATGAGCTCGGGGATCTCGACCTCGGCCACGACTCCCGAGCCCACGGACTCGCCGTCGCGCAGGACGGTGAAGCGATCGCAGACCTGCTTCACCTCCTCGAGGAAGTGGCTGATGTAGACCACGGACACGCCCTGGTCGCGCAGGCGGCGCACCACCTCGAACAGCCGCTCGGTGTCACGGCGGGACAGCGAGCTCGTCGGCTCGTCCAGCACGAGGACGCGCACGTCACCGACCAGGGCCCGCGCCACCTCCACGAGCTGCCGGGGCCCGGGGCCGAGGTCCGCCACGCGCACCCGGGGAGAGATCTCCGGGTGCTCGAGGAACTCGAGGGCCCGCCGCACGTCCTCGCGCATCTCGCGCCGCCGCACCACGCCGAAGCGCGTGCGCTCGCGGCCGAGCATGACGTTCTGCTCGACGGTGAGGTGCGGCGCGAGGTTCAGCTCCTGATAGATCATCGCGATCCCGCGCCGCAGGGCGTCGAGGGGCCCGGAGGGGCGGAAGCTCTCCCCGAGCAGCTCGAGCTCCCCCTCGTCCGGCTGGTGCGCGCCGGAGAGCACCTTCATGAGCGTGCTCTTGCCCGCCCCGTTCTCGCCGATCAGCCCGTGGACCTCGCCGCGCCGCACCTCGAGGTCCACGCCGCCGAGCGCGATGACGGCTCCGAAGGCCTTCCGCACCCCGCTCATGCGCAGGACGATGGGCGAGGCGTCTTGCACCCGCGTCAGTCCTCGAGGATGGAGAGATCGGGTGAGAGCAGCTCCTGGATCTCCTCGTCGTTCATGTTCTCGGGGGTCGCCAGGAACACGCCGGTGTCGATCCGCGGCTCGACGTCCCCGCCCTCGAGGTATTCCACCATCGACCGCACGCCGAGCTCGCCCATGGCCCGCGGGTTCTGGAGGACGAGCCCGTGCATCTCCCCGTTGGCCAGGGCCTCGATCAGCTTCGGGCTCGAGTCGAAGCCCACGTACTTGATCTTCCCCGCCCGCCCCGCGTCCTGCAGGGCGCGCAGCATCCCGAAGGCCGAGGACTCGTTGGGGCAGAAAATCCCGTCGAGCTCCGTGTGGTGGATGAGGAGGTTCTCGGCGGTCTGGTAGGCCGTCTCGGTCGTCGCCCCCGCGTACTGGTCGCTGGAGACGACCTCGATCCCCTCGTACTTCGCGATCGTCTCCAGGAAGCCCGCCTCGCGCTTCATCGTGCTCGCCGAGCCCTCCTGGTAGCGCATCATCAGGACCTTGCCCTTCTCGCCGAGCCGCCGCGCGAGCTCCTCGGCCCCCATCACGCCGCCCTTGAAGTTGTCGGTGGCCACGAAGCTGACCCGGCCGTCCCAGTTCACGTCGGAGTCGATGATGATGACCGGGATGTCCCGGTCGTCGGCGGCGGCCTTGAGGGGCGGGACCAGCGCGGTGTCGTCGAGCGGGGCGACCACGAGCCCGTCCACGCCGCTGATCGTGAGGTTCTCCACGACCTTGATCTGCTCGTCGCGGTCGTCCTCGCGGAGCGGACCCTTCCAGATCACCTTGACGCCCAGGTCCTTCTCGGCCTCCTTGGCTCCCGCGTGGATCGCCTTCCAGAACACGTGGGTCGTCCCCTTGGGGATGACTCCGATGCGCAGGCAGTCCTCCTCGGTGCCGTCGTCGCCGGAACCGCAGGCCAGGGTGAGGGCGAGGATCGCGAGGAGGGAGAGGGCGGACCGCGGCTTCATGGAGGCTCCCGGGCAGGGGTGGGGCGAGGATCGGTCCGGTACGGTATTCGCGCTCGTCGCGGCCTGTCAAGCGAGGCCCGACGCGGGACGTGCATCCGGGAGGCCGGCCTGCGAGAATGCGCGGCCCCGAACCCATGCGAGTCTCGCTCTTCGTCACCTGCCTCGTCGACCAGTTCCGCCCCTCGGTGGGGACCGCGACGGTCGAGGTGCTCCGCCGCGCCGGCTGCGAGGTGGACTTCGACGAGCGCCAGACCTGCTGCGGCCAGCCCGCGTTCAACGCGGGACACCGCGACGAGGCGCGGGAGGTCGCCCGGCAGGTGCTCGAGATCTACGGCGATCGCGCGGATCCCATCGTGATGCCCTCGGGTTCCTGCGGCGCCATGTTCCAGCGGCTCCCCGAGCTCTTCGTGGACGAGCCCGAGGCCTACCGCCGAGCCCGCTCGATCACGCATCGCACCCACGAGCTCGGTTCCTTCCTCGTCCGCGTGATGGGAATCGAGGACGTCGGCGCGCGCTACGAGGGCCGCGTGACCTGGCACGACTCCTGCCACGGCCTGCGGCACCTGGGGATCAAGGAGGAGCCCCGGCGCCTGATCGAGCACGTCGAGGGGGCCGAGCTGGTCGAGCTCCCCAGCTCCGAGGAGTGCTGCGGCTTCGGCGGCACCTTTTCCGTCAAGCACCCCGAGATCTCGGTGGCCATCCTCGACCGCAAGCTCGAGGCCCTCCGCGCCATCGACATCGACACGATCGTCGGCGCGGACGTCTCCTGTCTCATGCAGATCGGGGGACGCCTGGGCCGCGAGGGCTCGCCGATCCGCGTGCTGCACCTCGCCGAGCTCCTCGCCTCGAACGGGAGGAACGGCGGATGAGCGCGAAAACCGGTACCCGCGACTTCGCGGCGAGCACGCGCGAGGCGCTCGGGAACGACACGCTGCGCCGGGCCCTGAAGAACGCCACCTCGCTCTTCGCGGAGCGCCGGCGCGGGGCCCTCGAGAACGTGCCCGACTGGGAGGAGCTGCGGCACAAGGCCCACCTGATCAAGAAGGACACGCTCGCCAACCTCGACCGCTACCTGGAAAGCTTCGCGGCCCGGGCCGAGAACGCGGGGACGGAGGTGCACTGGGCGCGCGACGGCGACGAGGCGTGCCGGATCGTGGCCGAGATCGCCGAGCGCAACGGGGCGAAGCGCATCGTCAAGAGCAAGAGCATGACCACCGAGGAGATCGGCCTGAACGACGCGCTCGAGCGCGAAGGCCGCCTCCCGGTCGAGACCGACCTCGGCGAGTGGATCATCCAGCTCGCGGGTGAAGGTCCCTCGCACATCATCGTTCCCGCCATCCACAAGACGAAGCAGGACGTGGCGCGACTGTTCGTCGAAAAACTCGGCATCGAGCTCACCGACGACGTGGAGGAGCTGACGCGCGTCGCCCGCGAGGCCCTGCGGAAGCAGTTCGCGGAGGCCGACCTCGGCATCAGCGGGGTGAACTTCGGCGTGGCGGAGACGGGCTCGATCCTGATCCTGGAGAACGAGGGCAACGCGCGGATGACCACGACGCTGCCCCGCGTGCACGTCGCGATCATGGGGATCGAGAAGCTCGTGCCCCGCTTCGAGCACCTCGCGGTCTTCCTCCGGCTGCTCCCCCGTTCGGGCACCGGGCAGCACCTGACGAGCTACCAATCGATCCTCACCGGCCCCCCGGTGATCATCGGCGACGAAGGGCCCGAGGAGCTGCACGTCGTGCTGCTCGACAACGGTCGCTCGGACATGCTCCGCGAGGACGCCACCCGCGACTCCCTCGCCTGCATCCGCTGCGGCGCCTGCCTGAACGCCTGCCCGGTCTACCGCGAGATCGGGGGGCATGCCTACGGTACGGTCTATCCGGGCCCGATCGGCTCGGTGATCACGCCCCAGCTCGGCGGCATCGCCTGCGCGCCCGACCTTCCCTTCGCGTCGAGCCTGTGCGGCGCGTGCCTCGAGGTCTGCCCGGTCGAGATCGACCTGCCGGGGCTCCTGCTCCACCTGCGTGGCCGGGTGGTCGAGGCGCGCCAGAGCGGGGAGCTGACCGACGAACCGGGCAGCCGCAAGGAGAAGCGCGCGTTCGCCATGTGGGCCTGGGCGGTGTCGAACCCGAAACGCTACCGCTGGCTGTCCCGCCTCGCGCGCGCCGTCCCCGGCTCCTGGAAGAACGGGGGCCGCGCGGGGATCCTCACGAAGAAGCTCGCTCCCGCCCTCGCCGCCTGGAGCGCGGCGCGCGACCTACACCCCCTGGCGAAGCGGACGTTCCGCGAGCTCTGGAAGGACGGCCTCCGGGACGCGGGGGCCGAGCCATCGGACTCGCCGGAGGAGGGAGACCGATGAGCGGCACCTCCGACGCCCGCGAGGAGATCCTCCGCCGGATCCGCGACGGTCTGCGGGAGGTCCCGATCGGCCCCGAACTCCCGTGGGAGATGGGGCCCGACGCGCTCACCCCCGGTGCACCGGGTGGCCTAGACGAGCCCGCCGCGCGCCTCGCGCGCTTCCGGGAGATGCTCGAGCGCGTCGGGGGGCACTTCCACTACGCGCGCGGCGGCGCCGATGCCACCGAGATCGTCCGCGGGATCGTTCTGAAGACCGGGGCGGAGCGCGTCGCGTTCTCGGACGCGCGCGAGGTCCGCCTGCGCCTCGAGGACCTGAGCGACGAGCTCGTCCTGATCCCCCACGACGCGAATCGCACGAGGCTCCTCCGGGCCGAGCTCGGCCTGACGACCGCCCAGTGGGGCGTGGCCGAGACCGGCACGATCGTCCTCGAGTCCGCGGCCGAGCACCACCGCCTCGCCTCCCTCGTCCCTCCCGTCCACGTCGCACTCGTCGAGGAGGCGAGCATCGTCCCCACCCTGAACGACGTGCTCCGCGAGCTGCGGACGCTCGATCAGGAGACCATGAGTCGCACGATCACGATGATCACCGGCCCCTCGCGCACGGCGGACATCGAGCTGACCCTCGTCGTCGGCGTCCACGGCCCGCGCGAGCTACACGTCATCGTCCTGGAAAGAGAGGAAGTGGAGAGCGCGTAGGCTTCCGGGGCGAGAGCTATTCCTCCCCGTCCTCCACGAACAGCCGGTTCTTCCAGACGCCGAGCCGATGCAGGTGCCACTGGAAGAAGGTGCGCATGGTCAGGGTGGCGTAGATGGCGGAGCGGCGGACGTTGATGCTGCTGGCCTCGTCGAAGTAGCGGACGGGGACGGGGACGTCGCCGAGCTTGAAGCCGAAGTGAACGCTCTGGACGAGGAACTGGCTGTCGAAGACGAAGTCGTCGCTGTTGCGGTGGTAGGGCAAAGCCTCGAGGACCTGTCGCGTGTAGGCGCGGAAGCCGCTGTGCCACTCGCCCAGGTTCTGTCCGGAGAGCAGGTTCTCGATGACCGTCAGGCCGCGGTTCGCGAAGTATTTCTTGACGGGCATGCCCCCCGCCAGGGCCTCGCGGCGCGTCCGGATCCGGTTACCGAGGACGACGTCGCAGATGCCGAGGCGCATGGTCTCCACGGCGGCCGAGATCATCCGCGCGTCGTACTGGTAGTCCGCGTGGATCATGATCACGAAGTCGGCGCCGTGCTCGAGAGCCGTGTCGTAGCACGTCTTCTGGTTCCCGCCGTAGCCCGTGTTCGTCTCGTGCTCGATCAGGGTGACCGGCAGCTTCTTCGCGATCTCGACGGTGTCGTCCTTGCTGCAATCGTCGACGACGATGACCTCGTCGACGTGGTCCTTGGGGATGTCGCCGTAGCAGCGCTCGAGGGTGTTCGCGGCGTTGTACGCCGGCATGACGACGATCGTCTTGTAGTCGCGGTCCATAAGGAGGGAGAGTATCGGGTTCCCGCCGAGCCGGGGCAAGGATCGCGCGACGGCTACCGTCCCCCGTCCGCGTAGCCGATCTTCCTCATCTGCTCGCGCTCCTCGGGCGTGAGCTGCCGGCGCCGCTCCTCGCCGGTTCGCTTCACCTCCCCGAGGATCCTCTTTATCCGCGCCCGCATCTCCGCCACCCGGGCGGGCTCGCGCGCCGCGAGGTCTTCGTCCTCCACGCCGAGGAGGAAGAGCTCCTCGGTGGGAGGTCTGTCCGGGACGTGCTTGGTGGCCACGTACTTGTAGCCGTCCCGCACCAGCCCGATGCGAGGCAGCTTCGAGCCGAGCAGCGTGGCCATGTACAGCTCGTGATCCGCGGTCTCCGCGCCGGTCGAGAACAGGTCCCGGCCCGGCAGGCCGTCGGGGGGGACGAGCCCGAACATCGGGGCCAGGGTGGGAACGAGGTCGATCAGGCCCGCGAGGTCGTCCCGTCGCCCCGGCGCGATCCCCGGCGCCCGGACGAAGAAGGGAACGCGCACGAGAGGATCGGTCAGGTACTCCCCGTGAGCGAACCAGTAGTCGTTCTCCCCCAGGCCCTCCCCGTGGTCCGCGGCGAGGACGACCACCGCGTCCTCCCAGAGCCCGCGCTCGCGCAGCCCGTCGAGGAGCCGGCCGATCTCCCGGTCGCAGATCCGGACCTCGGCGTGATAGCCGGCGCGGTAGAAGGCAACCTCCCGCTGGCCGGGAAAGTTCTGGTAGTCGGGGATCTCCCCGAGCCCGCGATGGTCCCGGCCGAGGGTGAGCTCGCGTTGCCCGTCCGGTCGCGCGCGCTCTCGCTCGAGGTGCTTCGCGCGCTCGTCGTCCGGGGGCGTGTACGGCCCGTGCGGATCCTGGTAGTGCACCCACAGGAAGACGTGCTCGTCGTCGTCGGCCCGGAGCGCGTCGAGCACGCGGAGCGCGTCGGTCGTCGTGCTCGCGGCCAGGCGCTCGGGAATGGGGCGCACGGTCTCCACCATCGACATCTCGTCGTCGTAGACGTCGAAGTCGCGCTCGAGCCCCGCCCCCGCGCGCAGGACGAAATTCGAGACCACCGCCCCCGTCCGGTAGCCGCGGTCGGAGAGCAGGCTCGCCAGCGTGGGCGCCGTGCGGGGGAGCAGGTGCTCGTTCGTCAGGATGCCGTTCTGCTCGGGATACCACCCGGTCAGCATCGAGCTGAGCGAGGGCACGGTGAACGAGCAGGGCGCGAAGGCCGTGTCGAACACCACGCTCTCCGCGGCGAGCTCGTCCATGCGCGGCGTCAGGTCGAGGTCGCTCCCGTAGGCGCCGAAGCGGTCGGCGCGCAGGGTGTCGATGCTCACGAGCAGCAGCGTGCGCGGGTACTCGTCGGAGGACCCGCAGCCGCCCGCGGGCACGACCGCGAGGACCGCGAGCAGCAGCCCCCCGATCCGCGCTCCGGCGCGCGTCGTTCTCGTTCGTTCCCGGGTCGTCATCGGCATTCGTCGCCTCCTCCGATCGTACCTCATCGACGCCGGAGGACGGCGATCCAGAATGCGTTGGGGGGAGCGACGCGGTAACGACGCATCGCCTCGAGATCCTGGTAGTAGCGGGATCCGCCCTCCTCGATCTCCGCGAATCCCACGCATTCGTAGGCCTTCGAGTACTGCTCGAACCAGACGAGCACGAGCTTCACCGAGTCGGGCCGCGCCATCCAGGACCAGTGGACGTTGACCTGGACGAGGATCTCGGGATCGTCCTCCTCGATCTCCCGGATCATCTGCCGGTGCATCCGCTCCGCGAAGGGCTGGTCCTTCATCAGGGGATACGTGTAGATGAAGCCGGTCGCGGGCCGCCGATCGGCGTAGAAGCAGAGCTGGGGCTCGGAGCCGAGCACCGCGATCCGATCGTCCTCGTCCGAGTAGCGCTCGATCATGCGCCCGACGCGCACCGCCTCCGGGAAGGGGTTGTAGAGGAAGGTCGAGCGCACCGCCTGGTCGGGGGTCACGCGGAAGTAGTAGTCGCGATGACGGACCGCCGGCTCCGCGAGCGCCGCGCCGAGGACGAGCAGGCCGCCGGCGGAGAGGGCGATGCGCCCGGCGCCGGTTCGCGCCGTCGCGAGCCCCCGCACCGCGGCCGCGAGGCCCCCGACGAGGAGCGCGGCGGCGGGCGCGAGCAGCAAGAAGTAGTGCTCGCGGAAGAAGAAGCCCGGGCAGATGGCGACGCACGAGAGGAGCGCGAAGGGCACGAGCAGGGCCCAGTGGCGTCGAACCCTCCCGCTCCAGGCCACCGCGGTCGTCGCGAGCGCGACGAGGATCCAGAGCCACGGCGTCCCGCCCAGGGCCTTCCCGCTCTGGTGGCGGAACAGCTCCCACACCATGCTCCCCTCGATCTGTCCCGTGTAGGAGCGCGCGTAGGTCACCGTCCAGAACCAGAAGGTGTCGAACACGCCGGCGAGCCACAGGATCAGGCACGTGAGGCACCACGGCGCGATTCCGGCCGCGACGAGCAGCCCCACCCGCCCGACGGACCGCCCCCACGCCCGGGGACGACGGCGCAGCTCGGCGATCAGCAGAGTCACTCCCGCGGCGAGGGCGAAGGCCGCCGCGTGCTGCTTCATCAGGAACGCGACGCCGAGGAGGAGGCCGCTCCCGACGAGGGCCGCCCCGCGGTCGCGCTCGATCGCGCGGTGCAGGAGCATCACCCCCCCTACCGCGAAGGGCAGGACGTAGTGCTCCGCGTTCGCGAAGAAGCCGTGGGACGTCGGGTTGAGGGTGAGCACCGCGAAGACCGCCGCGGAGGCGATGCCGGCGAGGGGCCCGAAGAGCCGACGGCCCAGGAGGAAGACGAGGACGGTGGTCAGGGCGTTCGTGAAGAGCAGCCCGAGGTGCACGCCGCGGATCGTCTCTCCGAAGACGGCCATGAGCGCGGCGTAGGCGGCGTACACGCCGGGCAGCTTCATGTTGTACGCCTCGGCGTAGGGCGGCACGCCGTCGAGGAGGAGCTGGCCCATGAGGGCGTACTCTCCCTCGTCCCGCTCGAAGGGCATGTCGAGCAGGCGCCACCGCACCGCCCCCACCGCGAGCAGCAGGACGACGAGCGCGATCCACTCCCCCCGCCGCACGAGGAGGCCGAACCGGGCGGGCGGGGCCGTCGCCTCGGAGGTCGGGGGCTGGGAGTCGTCCATGGGTGGCGGTCGCCGGGTCGGGCCGCGTCGACAGAGCCTATCGGGCCCTCGTGAGCCGACGGAAGAGCGGACCGGCCTCGAATTCGGGGGCGGGGAGTCAGGGAGGGGGTCGCTCGGGATCGAAGCGGAGCTCGACGACCTCCTCCACGGGCAGCGTCAGGTCCAGCGGGAACCTCTGCTGCGCGCGCTCCTTGCTAGCCCCTCGGACGTCGACGGTCACGGCAAGAGCCTCCGCGGGGACGTCGATCAGGAGCACCTCCCCCTCGTCGGTGGTGCTCACCGACTGGCTCTTGCTCCCCGGCTGGAACGTCAGCCACAGCACGCCCGGCACGTCCTGGCGCTCCACCCAGACGCTGGCCCCCGCCACGGGCCGCCCGTCGCGATCGACCACCCGGAGGCGGACGGTGCGGGCCGGGGCGAGCTCCAGTTCGACCCGGTGGCGGCCGGCGTCCCGGAGGACGGGGGCGACGCCGGCGGAGGTGAAGCCGGGAGCGTCGACATAGATCCCGTACTCTCCGGGGGGCAGCCCGCCCACCTCGTAGGCGCCGGTCTCCGAGGCGTGCTCGTAGCGGGGGCTGTTGTAGGTCGAGCCTCCCGGGTGCCGGCCGATCACGGTGAGCCAGTAGGCCGTCACGGGCCGGCCGGTATGGGCGTCGAGGACGACCCCCTCGAGGGTGACGTCCTGCACGTCGTCCGGATCGAGCGTCAGGACGATGTCCTCCGCGGGGGGACGCACCTCCCGGAACCAGGAGCGAGCGGGGGGGCCGGGCCTCGTCGCGCTCACGGTGAAGACGCCGTCGTAGAGCCCGTGGAAGCCAAAAGTCCCGTCGGCTCCGCTCGTCACCTCCGCGTCGCCGAGCAGCTGCTCCCAGGTCGTGTCGATGGCGAGCGAGCGCCGCACGTTCCGCTCCACGTAGCGGTCCCCGTGGACGCGGAGCACGATCCCCGCGAGGGGCGTCCCGCCGTGATCGACGACGCGTCCCGCGATCGAACGCGCGACCTCGAGCTGGATGATCATGGGCGACGGGGCGGTCGTGCCGTCGATGGTGACGGGAGCGACGGCGTGCACGGCGTTCCCCTCGGCGCGGATTCCGAGCCAGCCCTCGCTCAGGGGCAGGAGGCCCTCGAGGGCGAACCACCCCTCCTCGTCGCAGCGTGCGGAGGCGATGGAGCCGCGCAGACGGAGCTCCACCTCGGCCCCTCGCGCCGGCTCGCCGTCCCAGGCGAGGACCCGGCCGGTCAGGGCGAACCCGCCGGGGAGCATGATCTCGAGAGGCTCTTCGCCGGGGAACGCCCGCCCGCTCCACTGCGCGAACTGGGGATGGTGGGCGGCGACGACGAGCGGGTGGAGGGGAAGCCCCTCGATCCGGAAGCCGCCGTCGGCCCCGGTCGTCGCCTCGCGACCCGGAGCCCGGGCGTGGAAGAGCTCCTTCTCGCGCGTCAGCCGCGCCGCGCCGCGCATGATCGAGGGCTCCGCGTACACCGTCGCTCCCTCGACCGGCGCGCCCCAGGAGCTCGTCACGCGTCCCTCGAGCGCTCCCTTCGGGGCGACCCGCAGCCGGAGCCCGCGCACCTCGCGATCCGCCTCGACCCGGCCCTGCAGCACGTCGAGGGGGATCCGGCCCGCGGCTCGCGCCTCGACGTAGACCTCGCCGTGCAGGCCCTCGAGGAGGAAGGCCCCGGTTCCGTCGGCCTCCGTGCGCGCGTCGAGCTCGCCGGTCGGGGTGGCCCGACGCCAGCCGCGCACCTCGGCGAAGGGCACCGGCTCGCCCTTCTCGTCGAGGACGCGCCCGACGAGCCGCGCGCCGTCGACCTCGTCGGGCCCTTCCATCGCGACCTCGTCCTCCTCGCCCGGCGGATCGAGCGAGGTCCGCGTCTCGCCCTCCCCGGCCGGGGGGTCGACCTCCGCGAGAGCTCCCGCGTCGCTCGCTTCCGGAGCTTCGCGCGTCCCGTTCGGGCCCACGGGATTCTCTTCTCCGCTTCCGCAAGCTCCTCCCGTCGCGACGGACGTGGCGAGCACGAGCACGAGAGCGAGCCGCCGGACGATGGATCCTGCAGGCATCATGGGTGGATTATCCCCACCGTCGACGGCGTGTCACGACCCATTCGGGCGCTGCCCATCCCGGCAGGTCGAGGTCAGTCGCAATCCGATGTACGGAGAGCTGCAACGGCGCGTCGTCTTCCGTACGGAGAGCTCCGCTCGTAGCCGACCGTGCGGAGAGCGGCGGTGGACGGTGGAAGGGCGACCGTGGATTCCCTACCGTCGCGACGAGACCCGAACCAGGAGGTACCCGATGAGCTCGAATCGATCCGGACTTCCCCGCACCACCCGCCGGGCCTTCCTCGGCGTGGCCGGCTCGGCGCTGCTCGGCGCGAGGCTCGCCCATGCCGCCACGTCCCGAAGCGGCAAGAGCGAACCGAAGGTGCGCCTCGCCGTGGTGGGCGGTGGCTTCGGGGCCAACCACCACTGGCACGAGCACCCCCTTTGCGAGGTGACCGCGGTCACGGACCTCGTCGAGGACCGACGGCAGCGGCTCGTGAAGGCCTACGGCTGCGAGAACGTGTTCCCCTCCATGGAGGCGATGCTCGAGCAGGCGGCCGACACCTTCGACGCGGTGGCCGTCTTCACCGACGCCCCCAGCCACGCGAAGCACGTCATCGCGTGCATGGAGGCGGGGAAGCACGTGACGTGCGCCTGTCCCGCGGCCATCACCCTCGAGGACTGCGCGGCGCTCGTGGAGGCCCGGAAGCGGACCGGGCGCACGTACATGATGCACGAGTCGAGCTGGTACCGGCAGGCGTGCATCGCGGCCCGCGAGCTCTACGAGGCGGGCGAGTTCGGGAGGCTGGGCTACTCCGAGGTCGAGTACTACCACCCCGGCATCGGCACGAAGAGCAATTCGCTGTCCCGGTGGCAGGGCCTGAAGTCCTGGCGCCACGGCTTCCCCCCCATGCTCTACCCCACGCACTCCCTCGGGCTGCTCGTGGGAGTCACGCGGGAGCGCATCGTCAAGGTGTCCTGCCTGGGGCAATTGGTGGGCGACGACTTCCCAACGCCGGAGGACAACGCGTACCGCAATCCCTTCGACAACGAGATGGCTCTGGGGATCACGGACCGAGGGAACATCTGCCGCTTCGGCGTGTTCTGGAACGTGGCCGCTCACGGCGAGCGCGGGCAGTGGCTCGGCGAGAAGCTCTCCTGCTACATGCAGGGCTCCGGAGGCCAGCCGCAGCACGTGATGAAGCTCCACGGGCGATCCGAGCCGTGGAACGTCCCCAACTACTGGGAGACGGAGCGACTCCCCGAGGCGATGCGGCATCCCAGCGGTCACGGCGGCAGCGCATCGTTCCTCTCCGCGGAGTTCGTCGACGCGCTCGTCGAGGAGCGCGAGCCCACGGTGGACCTCGGCGAGGCGATCGCGATGACCGCCCCGGGGATCGTCGCCCACGAGTCCGCCCTCCGGGGTGGCGTGCAGCTCGAGGTCCCCGACTTCGACGGATCGTGAGGGATCGGGACGAGAACCTCGCGTAGGCGGTCCCTACAATGCGCCCGCAGGAGGGCTCGATGGCCACCGAATCGACTTCATCCGAGGAACCGACGGCATCCACCACGGCGACCGCCCCACGCCCGACCTGGCGCCAGCTCTACCGCGGCGAGGACTGGTGGGCCATCTGGTTCGGCGCCGTGCTGATCGTCGTGATCGCGGTGGAGGTCGTCGCCAAGGTCCCCAAGATCGGCAAGTGGGAGGCCAACCCCCTCGACGCGTTCCCCGGGGAGCTCCTCGTGCCCCTGCTGCTGCTGGTCGGCGGCCTGGCGGCGATGACCACGGTCGGGGCGATCGTCATGAAGCGAGACTGGCGGAAGTACCTGGCGGGCTTCCTCGTCGTCTTCGCCATCGCCTCGCTCGCCTACCTCGCCGCGAACCAGACCACGATGAAGGCCTGGGGGCTCGGCTACGCCATCTGGGCCCTGGGCCTCGGTCTGCTGGTCTCGAACACGATCGGCACTCCTGAGTGGCTGCGGCAGGGGGCGCGCTCCGAGCTGTACATCAAGACGGGGCTCGTGCTGCTCGGCGCGGAGATCCTCTTCTCGGAAATCCTCAAGCTCGGCGCGCCCGGCCTGATCGTGGCCTGGATGGTCACGCCGACGGTCATCATCTTCATGTGGTTCTTCGGCACGCGGTGGCTGAAGATGGCCTCCAAGTCGCTGACCATCATCATCGCCACCGCGACGTCGGTGTGCGGGGTCTCCGCGGCCATCGCCACCGCCGCGGCCTGCCGGGCCAAGAAGGCCGAGCTGACCCTGGCCGTGGGCATGACCATGATCTTCACCGTCATCATGATGGTCGGCATGCCGGCGCTCGCCAAGGCGATTGGCATCGCCCCCGCCGTGGGAGGAGCCTGGCTCGGCGGAACCATCGACTCCACGGGCGCGGTGGTGGCGGCGGGCGCCTTCCTCGGCGACGAGGCGGAGAAGGTCGCGGCCGTGGTCAAGATGATCCAGAACGTCCTGATCGGCCTCGTCGCGTTCGTCGTGGCCGTCGTCTGGGTCACGAAGATCGACCGGGATCCCCGCGCGCCGAAGCCCACCCTGATGGAGGTCTGGTATCGCTTCCCCAAGTTCATCCTGGGGTTCGTGCTGGCCTCGGTGGTGTTCAGCTTCCTGCTCATGCCCGGCCTGGGCGAGGAGCGGGTCGGCGGCATCCTCAACCAGTCCAAGGTCTTCCGGAGCTGGTTCTTCTGCCTGGCCTTCGTGTCCATCGGCCTGGAGTCGAACTTCAAGGACCTCGCGGGCCAGCTCGTCGGGGGCAAGCCGATCGTCCTCTACGTCATCGGCCAGAGCTTCAACATCATCCTCACCCTGTTCGCCGCCTGGCTCGCGTTCGGCGGCGTGCTGTTCGACCTGAGCCCATGACCCCGCGAATACCGAGACGATCGCGAGGCCGGAGCTGGTTGGCCCTGGCGTCGTCCCTCCTGGCGCTGGCGGCGCTCGTGACGGCCGTCCACGTGTTCAGCCCGCGGCTGCCCGGGCCCGCGGGGGCGATCGTCCGGCAGAACGTGGAGCAGCGCATCGAGGCCTCCGCGCTGGTCTACACGGAGTCCGGGGACGTGCTCGACTACCTCGACGAGGACCGCGGTAAGTACCGCTGACGGGAGGGCGCACGGGGAATGGCGACCGGAGTCACGAGCCTTGGCCCCCGGAGGATCGTCCGGTGAGGATCACCGTCCTGACCTCGCTCTACCCCGGCCCTCCGAAGCCCCTCGAGGGGATCTTCGCGGAGCGGCGCTGGCGAACGATGCGCGAGCGAGGTCACGAGGTCGCCGTCGTGCAGCCCCTTCCCCTCGCCCCGGGGCCGCTCGCCCGAGGCCGCTGGGCCCGGATCCGGGCGATGCCCGCCCGCGAGCTGCGCGCGGGAATCGAGGTGCGTCGCCCGCGCTATCTCCACCTGCCCCGCCTCGTCCGCGGCAACGCGATGCGGTTCGCCCGCGTGGGCCTGCGGACGATCCTCGACGAGCTCCCCGCGCCGGAGGTCGTGGTGGCCGACTATGCCTGGCCGGCGGCGATGGCGGCGGCCCCCGCGCGCGAGCGGGGGATCCCCTTCCTGATCAACGGCCGCGGTAGCGACGTCCTGCAGGTGTCCGGCGAGGCCGGCCTCGGCGACGAGCTCTCGGGCGCCCTGCGCGCGGCGGGTCGCTGGTGCGCGGTGTCCGGGGAGCTGGTGGCGGTCATGGATCGGCTCGGCGGCGACGAGGGGCGCGGGCGGCTCGTGCCCAACGGCATCGACCTCGAGCTCTTCGCCCCCGCCGATCGCGGCGAGGCGCGCGCCCGGCTCGGCCTCGAGCCCGAACTGCAGGTGGTGCTCGTCGTCGGCCACCTGATCGAGCGGAAGGACCCGCTGCTCGCCCTCGAGGCCTTCGCCCGTGGCGCCCCTCCGGACGCCCGGTGCATCTTCGTCGGGGACGGCCCCCTTCGCGCCCGCCTCGAGGCGCGGATCGAGCGGCTCGGTCTCTCCGGGCGCGTGCGGCTCGCGGGCGAGATCGATCCGGAGCAGCTCGCGGGCTGGTACGCCGCGGCTGACTGCCTCCTGCTCACGAGCTCGCGGGAGGGGCGCCCGAACGTCGTCCTCGAGGCGCTGGCCGCGGGGCGCCCGGCGGTGGCCACCGCCGCGGGCGGGACGGGGGAGATCCTCGAGGACTGGACGGAGGAGCTGCTCGTGGACGAGCGCAGCGTGGAGGCGGTGGCCGCGAAGCTCGGCCGCGTCCTCGCCGACCCTCCCGAGCCGGCCCGCCTGCGCGCCTCCGTGGCGCACCTGTCCTGGGACGTGAGCTGCGCCGCGCTCGAGCGCTGTCTCGAGGAGACGATCGGCTAAGGCTTCCGGGGCGGATTCCCGGCGATCCGGCCGCGACGAGCCCCTCCCCCGCCAAACCGCCCTAAGTGCTTACGCGACAGGGAAGAACGCGCATCGGGGGGTGGAGGCGGCACCCGGACTCGAACCGGGGATAACGGATTTGCAATCCGTCGCCTTAGCCACTTGGCTATGCCGCCTCTCGATCGGCTCTCGCGAAGCCGGGGGATCCTAGGATAAACGGCGTCGCGGGGGGAGGGAACATTGGATGCGGAACCGTGAATCGGGGTCGGGGAGGGGGGCTGCCCTGTCCTCCCCGCCGGACGCAGGGGAGGGTCGGAGTGTCCCCCACGAGCCCCACGCCTCGTTTCCGGGGGCCGCTCGAGGGGCTCCGGCGCGTTGGCACCCTTGTTGCGTGGAGGCGGGCGAGGATCGCCATGAACGTCAAACTCGCAACCCTGTGTCTGTGGCTGTGGATCCTGGGCTTCTTCGGAATGTGGACCGCCAAGGGGCTGTTCGATCTGGGGCCCGGCGCGGTGGGCTTCGACCTGTTCGCGGCGCTGTGGGCCATCGGGGGCCTGACCTACGCTCTCCTCGGCGCCCTGTGCGTCCTGGACGGCGAGCACGCGCAGACCGGCGCCTGACCGCATCACCCCTTCCCTCCGGGCCGGCCGGTTCCCGCGGTCGGCCCGGCACGGGATGCCTCGCCGCCTGCGATCCTCCCTCCCCGGAGCTGCCCGTGACGCGGGCTACGCGCTCCGCCCCGGCCGAGGACGAGACCCCTTCGACGCCGGCTACTGCAGGACCAGATCGTTCAGGATGCTCTGGAACCGCTTCAGGGTCTCGATGTACCGCGTGAAGTAGGCTCGCGCGGTCACGTTCATCGCCTTGAATCCCACCGCGGGATTCTCCTTGAGGAGCTCGCGGAAGGGCGTGGCCTCGACGGCGAGGACGGAGCTCTCCGTGGAGCATCGAGCGCCCGCCGTGAAGCGATCGAACCCCAGCATGGGCGCGAGCCCGAAGATGTCTCCCTTCTCCATCCGTCCCACGACGAGGTTGGATTCCCCGTCGTCCGAGGGAAGCACGAGGTCGATCCTGCCGTCCAGCACCACGAAGAAGTGGGTTCCGCTGTCGCCGCGTCGGAAGACGTGTTCGCCCGCCTGGTAGGACTTCGCTCCGGAGAACGCGCTGATCCGCTCCACTTCCTCGAAGCCGAAGGCCTGGAACAGCTCGTGACCCTTGATCATTCTCGAGACGTTCATGGCAACCTTCCCATCGTAGTTTTCAACCCGCATCGCGCGTGCGATCGCACGCGCCGCCACCGACTCCAGCCTAGCACACGATCCCCCTCCCCGGGCTCTCCCCGCATCCCCTCCCCCGACGCATCCCGGCACCGTTCCCGCCCCCGGGCCGGACTCCCCCACCAACGGCCTCTTTCCCCCGATCCCGACGCCCTCATGGGGCAACCTCCCCCCCTTCGCTACACTCTGCATCCACGACAACGCCCGGGGAAGTGGCGCAACTGGTAGACGCATCGGACTTAAAATCCGAGGGCCCTAGGCCATGCGGGTTCGAATCCCGCCTTCCCCACTTCGCGGATTGGGGGAAGGGCTTGCGTGACTCAGGTGACCCGGCGCAGGCCGAGGCCCGCGACGGCGGCGGCGGTGAGGTAGAGGGTCACGCCGAGCCACATCGTGAGCTGGAAGCCGAAGCTCAGGGCGAGGAGGATCGCGAGGACGGAGCCGAGGACGGAGGTGACCGCGTTGACGCCCCAGTACACCGCGACTCCGCCCGCGTCGGCGGCGCCCGCGAGACGCACGCCGCACGGGAAGGGCATTCCCATCACGAAACCCAGCGGCAACAACATGCCGATCGTCCCCAGAGCCCGCACCGCGGACGTCGCGGGAAGCAGTGCGTCGATCAACAGGGGATACACGAACATGGACACGACGAGCGCGACGGCCACGGCGAGGGCGACCAGCGCCGTCGAACGCGGGAGCCGGGCCGCGCGGAAGCGGCCGCTCGCGAAGCTACCCAGACCCGCGCCGAACAGGAGACCGCCGATGACCGCGACCAGGGAGAGCGTCGGGTTCCCCAGCAGTAGGATGAACCGCTGGATCAACGGCATCTCGGCGAGCATGAAGGCCGTGCCCAGCAGACCGAAGTAGGCGAGGAAGAGCACGCGCACCCCACGACGGGCGCCACGCCGGAACAGGACGATCGCGGCGAACACCACCGCGGCCGCGATCGTCCAGAGCAGCAAGTCCCGCAACGCCGCCGGGCTCTTGCGCTGCAGGTGGTAGAAGAACGGACGGTCGTCCGTCGTCGGCGTGTAGTCCTGGTGATCCTGCGAGGCGACGAACTCGTCGAGGTCCATCCCGTTCGGCAACTTCTCCGAGACGAGCGGTACGTACATCTCCTGGAAGCCGAGGCTCCGCACGGTCTCGAGCAGACCGCGAGCGGCGGCTCTCGTCCACGGCTCGCGCCGGACGACGACCGCCGCGCCCCAGGACGACGAGGGACCGCGCTTGGTCCGGACGAACACGATCCGCCGCAACGCCTCCGCCTCCGTGTACCCCTCCTCCTCCAGAGCCCGGACCGCCGTCCGCAGGACGCGCAAACCCTCGGTGGCGTTGTGCGTCACGATCCCGAGCCGGCCCGCGGGCCGCAGGTGACGCCAGTACGCGCGGAGCGCCTCCACGGTGAAGATGTAGTTCTCGGAGAGCGCCGACGTGCCGGGGGCGGCGGCCTGGCTGTACACGGTGTTCAGATAGACGAGGTCGTAGTCGCGGTCGTCCCGCTCCACCCACGTCCGCCCGTCGGCGACGACCGTCTCCACGCCGGGCCGGTCGAGCACGTTCCCGTTGTACGCGCCCATCTCGCGCGTGAGCTCCACGGTCGCGGGATTGATCTCCACCGCGACGACCTCCTCGCTGCCCGCGAGCTCGGCCAGCAGGACGTCGCGCCCCGCGCCGACCCCCAGGACGAGGACACGATCGCACGGTCCCAGGGCGAAGGGCAGGTAGTCGATCCGCCCCCGCAGACCCCGGTGCTCCTGAAGATCGCCGTCCCGCGCGTACATCGTGCTGCCCGCGCCCCCGTCGACAAAGACGTAGCGCCTCGAGGGATCGTCCGTCTCGACCACGTCGACGCGCGAGAACGGCGTCCACCGCGTGGCCGTGATGCGCGCGGACTGCTCGGGATCGCGCAGGAGGTGGATCATCGTCTTCTGCGCGGGCGCCTCCTCGATCTCCGCCAGCGTCAGGTCGAGCCACTTTCCCCGGTGGTTGCCGATCGACAGGACGCAGGCGACGAGGAGCCCGACGAGGGACGCGACGACGAGACCCCGGTGCCCGACCACCGCCCCCACCGCGAGCAGGGCCAGGGCGGGCGGGACGCTCAGGACGAGGATCACCTGGAAGGCGCCGCCCCAGGCCAGGAGCCCGACCACCGCGAGCAGCCCCGCCCCCGCCCCGGCAAGGTCCGCGCCGTACATCGCGGCGCTGTGCTCGGGGAAGCTGGAGAAGACGCGGGAGTAGAAGGTCCCGATCAGGACGAAGGGCACGAGCCCCAGCAGGCACGCGGCCACGAGAGAAGGCGACGACAGGCGGGAGAGGAACCAGGCGAGCAGGGGAAAGACCACCACCAACCCCAGGGCGATCCCGCCCAGGTCGGACCAGGTCGCGCTCTCCGACGCGCCCCGCAGGCGACGGAGCACGTGGGCGACGAGCGCCCCCAGCCCCAGGCCGAGCGTCGCGAGCGAGACCGCCAGGAACACGTAGTGGTAGTGGAAGACCAGCGAGAAGACGCGCGTGAGCGCGACCTGGAAGGAGAATCCCGCGATCGAGAGGGCGAAGACGCTCGCCATCCGCGCCCAGGTCCGCCCGCCGCCGAGACCGACCTCCGCGCTACCGGTCAACGCGATCCCTCGATGGCCTCGCCGCGCGAGGGCGCTGCGGATCCGGGATGAATCGAGGGTCGTTCCACGCGGCCGGCCATCCTACCAGACGGCGCGATCCTACGACCCGGACTGGAGGGTTCCCTCGACGAACAGCTGGCGCATGTAGGGATCGCAATGCACGAGCCGCCCCTCGAAGGAGACGCGCTCGCCGGCGCGGGGGCGCAGGGCGTCGGCCGACTCCCGCGTCAGGCCCAGGATGGCGTGGATCGCGAGGGCGCCCATGTTCGCGTCGGTGAGCTCGTGGATCAGCACGATCGCCTTGCTGCCGGGCTCGGATCCGAAGACACGGTCGCTGTAGAAGTCGTCGATGCGCTCGAGCGTGCCGGACCAGGTCACCGGGTGGTCGCGATAGCGCTCCTCGAAGAGCCGGCCGACCTCGGAGCCCATCCGGCCGCCGGTGAACAGATCCTCGCAGAGGGGCTCGACCGCCACCGCGGAATCGAGGGCGGGCGCCGGCTCGACCTCCGCGGGAGGCTCGACCTCCGGCTCGAAGTCGACGTCCGCGTCGGGTTCGACCTCCGGCTCGGCCTCCTCCGCCGGGAGCACGGGCTCCGGCTCGGGAAACGGCTCGGGCACCTCCTCCGGAGAGATCTCCTCCGGCTCGAACAGCGAGTCGAGCTCGACCGCGGGCTCCACCTCGGGCTCCACCTCGGGCGCCGGCTCGGGAAGCGGCGGGGGCTCCGGACGCGTCGCGCTCCCGCCGGGCAACACGAGCGGCACCGGGGGCGGAGGGGGCTCCTCCTCCACGGGAGGCGGGGAGACCGGGATCTCGGGGAGCTCCTCGGCGACATCGGCGGACAGGAACCGAGCGAGACGAACGAAGCGGTCGAGGACCGTGATCATCTGCTCCGAGCTCGTGGCGAGTCGGTGCTGGTCCCACTCGATCTCCCCGTCCCGCACGACCGAGCCGCGGTAGAGCGAGAACAGCCGACGAACCCGATCCCGGCGGGGCTTGGTGAGGTACGCCCGGATCTCCCGGGGGTGGTCTCCCTTGACCAGGACCTCGGCGTCGAACTCGTCGTCACCCACCCGGATGTCCTTCACCCCCAGGAAGCGCGCGACCCCGAGCAGGGCCCCGGCGCGCTTCAGCGTGAAGCCCAGGCCCTGGTGCGGATAGCGCAGGGTGAACACGGTGTGCGTGCTCGAGTGCTTCCCCCGGCTCTTGCGGTAGCACTCCACGCGCACGGGAAACCCCTCGATCTTGCCGGTGAGCCGCCGCTTGGAAAGGCCCTCGCGGTGGTAGCGGAGCCCCCGCATCTTGCCCGTCTCCTCCCAGGCCGCGTCCGCGCGCTTCCCGTAGGCGACGACGGCGGTGATGATCAGCCCGACGATCAGGCCGATGACGAGGAAGGGGCAGAAGAGCTCCATCGATGGTCTACCTCCCGGAACGGGCAGGGTAGCTCGCCGGAGGACGGGAAGAGGATACCGCGGCGAGATCGCGGGATGGTACGAGCGCCGGGCAGGCGCCTTCAAAGAAGATCGCGGTTTGCCGAGGGGCGCTCCTTCCGCTCGCGTGAGGTGGCGGAAAGGGGCGCCGCGGAGCGGGCGCGGAACACCCCCAACGGGCCGCCATTCCTTGCAAAGAAGCCCCTGCGCCGGTACAAGGGCCGGCCTGTCTTCGGCCAGAGAACACCCATCCAGAGGATTCAGTCAGATGTTGAGGAAAATAGGGCTCATCGGCGGCGGCTACATCGGTGGCGTGCTCGCCCAGGAAGTCGCCAACCGCCGCCTGGCCAGAGAGGTCGGCCTCGTCGATCCGGCCCCGTTCGTCAATCCGGACGATCCGCCCGAGCGGCAGGAAATCCAGAAGAAGCAGTCGGTCTCCATCGGCAAGTGCCTCGACATCGCCGAGGGGCTGCCGACCATGCGCAGCGACATCCAGCTCGTGGGATCGAAGGACTACTCCGCCCTCCAGGGCGCGGAGCTCGTCATCAACACCGCCGGCGTCCCCCGCAAGGCTCGCCCCGACGGCACCTTCCCCACGCGTGAAGAGCTGCTCACGATCAACCTGAAGGTGACCAACCAGGTCGCCGAGGGCATCGCGGCCAACTGCCCGGACGCCACGGTGATTTCGATCGCCAACCCGCTCGACGCCATCGTCTACACGCTGAACAAGCGCCTGTCCCCGCCCAAGAACAAGCTGATGGGGATGGCCGGCGTGCTCGACTCGGGTCGCTACTGCTACTTCGTCGCCCAGGCCGCCAACGTCTCCGTCGAGAACGTCAACGCGATGGTCCTCGGAGGCCACGGCGACACGATGGTTCCGGTTCGCTCCTCGTGCCTGATCGCGGGCATCCCCGTGGAGAAGTTCCTGGACGCCGACACCCTCGCGGCCATCGAGGCCCGCACGCGCAAGGCGGGCGGCGAGGTCGTCGGGCTGCTCGGCTTCGGCTCCGCGTTCGTGTCTCCCGCCATCTCCGCCCTCGAGATGGCCGAGGCGATCATCTACGACAAGCGCAAGATCATGCCCGTCTGCGCCAAGCTCGACGGCGAGTACGGCTGCGACGGCGTCTTCGTCGGCGTGCCCGGGATCATCGGGAAGAACGGGGTCGAGAAGGTCATCGAGCTCGACCTCACCGACGAAGAGAAGGCCGCGTTCGAGCACTCCGCCGGCGCCGTCCGCAAGACCTGCGACGAAGTCGACGAGATGCTGAAGACGCTATGAGCCGCCGGGGCGGCTCATAGCTCCGCCGCTGCAGCGGACGGACTGCGTCCACCGCTGAGCGACGATCACTCCTCGCTTCGCCCTTCACCACACCACTCCCCTCCTGCGACGAACCGCGGGGCGGGGGTGGTGCGCGGGGTCGGTATCAGAGCCGCTTCTCGGCGTGGAACGGCATCTTCACGCGGTAGACGCCGTCCTCCTGCGAGCTCTTGACCTCGAGACCGGACTTCTGGAACACGTGCAGCATGATCCGGTTCTCGAAGAGCACGTCCGCGGTGAACCCCCGGACGCCGTTCTCGAGGGCGAGGCGCGCGAGCTCCTGGAACAGCACGGAGCCGAGCCCGTGGCCCTGCCACTCGTCGGCCACGATGAACGCCACGTCGGCGAAGTTCGAGGACAGGTCCTTGAAGTACTGGGCCACGCCGACCATGTCGGGGTCCTGGCCGGGCTCGGCCACCTCCACGACCAACGCGAGGATGTTCACCTAGTCCACGTCAAC
>CAYRXS010000018.1:0-44189 GCA_964428225.1 uncultured Planctomycetaceae bacterium | reverse complement strand
CGTGCCGTCACGACCACCGGAGGTATTGCCATGCTATCGCGTCTTTCGCTCCGCTCCCTCTCCCTCGTTCTGCTCGCCGGGCTCGGAGTCACGGCGGCTCAAGCCCAGAGCGCCGCCGGCCCGTCCCCGACCGGCGGTATCGTCGATTCCTACGTGTACGGGGGGCACTACACCCTGAACGTCGCCAGCGGGAAGCTGACGCGGGGCGACGGGGACGTCCCCGGACCCGGGAGAGGATGTGGCAATCCCACGATCAACGCCTTCATCAACATCGACGCCAGCGACCTCTTCTATTCCTCGGCCGGCTGGGGATCCGAGCCGGTGGAGTGGGTCGACTGGGGCACGATCTCCAAGGAGACCACGTCCGACGTCGTGACCCAGGTGACCATCGGGTACGCCACCGGGGTCACCGATCCTTCCCTCGGGGGGCCGGGCGCCACGCTCGAGATCCGCTTCTACTACGACTACGGGGCCCCCTGTACGGTCGGCTCCTCGTCGACCTGCCTGGAAGTCGCCCGCTTCCTGCTCTCCGGACTTCCGGGCGACACGTCCCCGGGGGGCTACGCCGAGGGCTACCACCTGACGCTCGAGCTGGCGGGAGGCAACGAGTTCATCCTTCCCCAGGGCGTCTTCGGGTTCGGCTACCTCAACCCGAACGACGAGTGGACGGGGATGATCCAGAGCTTCGCGGGTGACCTGACCTCCGATCCGACGGTGGTGCCGGACACGAACGGCCAGGTGGCCGCCCTCGACCAGTGGGACCCGGACGTGGCCACGGGGATCTGCGAGGGTCGGCTCTTCCTCAACAACGACCCCACCACCGGGCACCTGGTCGGCTCCCACTACGTGCTCATCCGCAAGTTCCACGCGGACATCACCCCGCCCGCCACCGCGGTCGTTCGCAACGACGCGGGGAACCAGAACCCCGTGGCGCTGATCCCGGTCGGCACCCCGGTCCTGGCCGAGACCTTCCGGTTCCTCGCCGCGGCGGCGGAGCCGACGGACGTGGGGGTGTTCCTCTTCGGCTACGCCTCGCCCGCCGAGCTGGCCACTCCCTGGGGCGTCCTGCTCTGCGACCTGACGGATCCGGGGGGCGAGCTGCTCGCCACCGCGGGCCTCGGCGGACCGCACTTCTTCGCCAACGGCTACGTCGCGATCGCCACGCCCTTGCCGACGGACACGACCATGTGCGGCTTCGACTTCTGCACCCAGGCGGTGGAGATCGGCGCCGACCTGAGCCTGACCAACGCGGTCGACCTCACCCTGGGGATGAGGTAGCCGCGAGAGCGCGAGCCCGGGGGCGCCGGGGGGGCACCCTCGGGCTCGACGCACCCCCCCGCGGGAGTTGTGCGTCCCCGTCGGCGTCCGCTATCCTCCCGCGGCCATGAAGAAGACGTGCCGCATCGCCCTCGTCTCGACCGGGGGCACGGTCGAGAAGACCTACGACGAGCTCGAGGGCGTCCTCCACAACGCCTACAGCGTCCTCGACGTCATGCTCGCCTCGCTGTCGCTCGAGGGGGTGGAGATCGTCCGCGTGCCGCTCCTCAACAAGGACAGCATCGAGATGGTCGATGCGGACCACACGCTGATCGCCCGGACGGCCGAGGCGATGAGCCAGACCCACGACGGCGTGGTGATCCTCCACGGCACGGACCGCCTCGCTAGGACCGGCGAACAGATCGTCGAGACGTGCGAGGAGCCGAAGGTGCCCATCGTGCTCACCGGCGCCATCCGCCCGTACATGATGCGGAACACGGACGGGCTGCAGAACCTGACCGAGGCCCTGCTCGCCGTGCAGGTCCTCGAGCCGGGCGTCTACTGCGCGATGCACAACCGAGTGCTCCGGTTCCCGGGCGTCGTCAAGGACCACGCACGGGGTACCTTCCGCCGCGCGGACGATCCGGGGTCGTAGCCCGCTAGATCCTCAGCGGAGCTCGATCTCGCGATCGAAGACGAGCTTGCGGTCGAGTCGCGCGTCCAGCGATCGGAGCACGGTGGTGAAGGTCGGCTTCGGACTCCCGTGATAAACCCGCTCTCCGTCGAGCAGGACCTCGACCGGCTGCTCGACGTCGATCATCGAGGGATTCAGGAGGATCGTGAACGCGGAGGGGGAGGCTCGGTCGATCGTCAGTCGGAAGGTATTGCCCTCGCGGATCGCGGTGACCTTCATGCGGTCCTTCGGCTCGCGGCAGTGCAGCCAGTAGTACCACCGCTTCACGATGCGGGTCGTCCGCTCGGACGGCTCGGGAAGCGGGAAGGGCTCTGAGGCGTACTCCCAGACGATCTTGTTCGGCAGGGGATCGCGATGGTGCTCGGTCACCCAGCGGATCCCGGCCTCGGGCTCGCCCGGGGCGAACTCGTGGGCCAGGCCCTCGTGGAGGGTGAACCGGACGTTTTCGAATCCCCCCGGATCGGCCTCCCGGAGCCGCTGCAGGACGTCCCACGCGAACAGGAAGGTCCCCGGCATGCAGTTCGTGTCGTCCGTGCCGGTGTAGAACCAGACGGCGAGGTCGCGGACGTTGGGCAGGAGCCCGTGCTGGATCGCCCGGACGTCCTCCTTGCGGGCCAACTGGCTTCGAGGATCCGCCATGAACACGCCATGGCCGGGAACGGCGCCCGCGAACAGATCCGGGTGTCTTCCCGCCATGAACCACGAGCCGGTCGAGCCCATGCTGAAACCCATGACGTAGACCCGATCCGGATCCACCTCGAACCGCGCCTTGGCGTGCTCGATCAAGCTCAGGACGAAGCGCTCCCCGTGCACCGTGTTCCAGGTGTCGTCCACCAGCCGGATCCCCTGCGGATACAGACCCAGGTGGTCCTTCGCCGTCCAGTTCGTGGCGGCTTCGCTCGCCTCTCCGGCTCCCGCCCCGCCTCCGTGGAGCCCGATGACGAGACCCTGCTCGGACCCACCCTCGCCCTCCCGGATCCAGGTCGCGGTTCCGTAGGGGGTCTTCAGCACGTCTTCCCACTCGGCGGCCTGCTCGTGCAGCTCCTTCCAGAGCAGCTCCTCGACCTGCTCGAGGCTCGCCTCGGGGAAGGCATCGATGGCGTCGGCTCTCTCGAGGAGCTCGCGCCGGATCGCCTCGTCCCAATCGTCGAAGCAGGACCTCGGTCGCGCCTCGAACCAGTCGCTAGCGAGCGACTGGATCGACTTCTTCAACTTGCGGTCGATCCGCTGCGCCGAGGCATGTGGCGCCAGGACGAGCAAGACGAACGCGGTGACGAGGAAGGTTCTCATCTCCATTCTCTCCCTGGGCTCGATCGCCCTCAGGACGACGGTGGGTGCCGTCCGTGGCGAGGATAGCGTACGAGGCTGTCATCTCCTCCCCCATCGCCCCGCGACCGGCCTCCCCCCCTTCACATCCTTGCAAAACGCACCTCGATTCGGCTATGAGGTGGCAGCCGGGGCCGAGATGCCCTCGCCCCCACCACGCCCCGTCACGCCGCGCCGATCCCGGAATCCTGCGATGACCACGATCCGAGAGCTCCTCAAGTCCAAGTCCCCCAACGTCTGGTCCGTCTCACCCGAGGCGACCGTCTACGAAGCGCTCGAGCTGATGTCGGAGAAGGGCATCGGCGCCGTGGCCGTCGTCGAGGGCGACGCCCTCGTGGGGATCTTCTCCGAGCGCGACTACGCCCGGAACGTCGTCCTGAAGGGTAGGTCGTCCCGGAAGACGCGGATCCGGGACCTGATGAGCACCCAGGTCCTCTACCTCCGCCCCGATCAGACCGTCGACGACTGCATGGCGATCATGACCGAGAAGCACGTGCGCCACCTGCCCGTGCTGGAAGAGGGTAAGCTGGTCGGCCTCGTAACCATCGGGGACGTCGTGAAGCAGATCATCTCGACCCAGGACTACCTGATCGGGCAGCTCGAGAACTACATCAAGGGCTGAGGCTCCCTCTTCGCGCGGACGCGGCGGGGCGAGGCGTCGCCTATCGCTTCGTGTGGTCGAGCTGGTCGAGGATCGGATAGAGGCGGAAGTACTCCCGCTCGTCCACGCCGCTCTCCCACACCCCGGTCGCGCGCGCGAGGACGTAGCAGGCCGCGAAAAGCAGGACGACCGCCGCCGCGAAGCCCCTCACGTCCCAGCGCCGCCGGGGCGTGCCCACGGTGAGCGAATCGGGCACCGGGCAGCTCGCCAGGCAGTCCAGGCACCCCGTGCACTCGACGCTGGTGATCCGCATCTTGCTCGATACCGGCAGCCTCGCCATGCAGACGTCGCCGCACTGGCCGCAGTCGGTGCAGGCCTCCGTCTCCCGGCGGATCTTCACCGGCGATAGCCAGGAGAACAGCCCCAGCCAGGCCCCGTAGGGACAGAGGTAGCGACACCAGAAGCCGTTGACGAACAGCGAGCCCACCGCCAGGAGCGCGAGGACCACGCCCGCCGTCACGCTGAGGTCGGCGAAGAAGAAGTACATCTTCACGTCGCTGACCTTGTTGTAGTCGTCGCGGATGAACGACTGGAGGGCCTCGGCGCTCATCGTCCCGATGACCCAGACGAAGAAGCCCAGAGCCAAGTACTTGATGGACCGAAGGGGAACGTCCACCCACGCCCAGGGGCGGAAGTTGCGCCCGAACAGCCGCCGGCCCAGCCGGGCCAGGCTCTCGGACAGGAGCCCCACCGGACAGATCCAGGCGCAGAACGCTTTGCGGAGGAGGAGCGCGATCAGGGTGAAGAGCAGGAACAGCACCGTTGCCGCGGGATGGACGTCGTTGAGCTCGCCCTGGTGCAGCCAGTCCAGGGCTCCCATGAAGCCGCTGATGGGCAGAAAACCCTCGGCCCCGGGAGGACGCTCGGGCAGGGGGCTCTCCCCCGCCGCGATCGCCCCGACGAACCGGGCGAACAGGACGCCGAGCCACAGGAGCAGGATCGCGAAGCCGCCCTGGACTACGACCCGCAGGACGTAGGTCTTCAGGCCGTGGCCGCCGAATCGACGGAAGAGGAGACCGCGGAGCTGCTTCATCGCGGGCTACGATACGGTCCCCGAGGAAAGGAGGGACGATGAGATCGATCCGAACCGCCGCCGCGTGCCTGGTCGCCGCCGGCCTCGTTCCCGGCGCCGCGCTCTTCCCGGGGGCGACGCAGGCCGAGGATCCGGGCGAGATCCCGCAGCCCCCGCGGCGCGAGGAGCCGCGCTTCTCGGGGATGAGCTTCCTCGACAACGGGACGATCCGCCTCGGCGTGGACCTGGACCTGGGGGGCGCGATCACCTTCCTCGCGAGCTCGAAGGACGGCGTCAACGTGGTGAACAGCCACGACCTCGGCCGCCAGATCCAGATGTCCTTCTACTCCGGGCCGCAGCCCTTCGCCCCCGGCGGCAAGGAGCCCCGCGAGGTCTGGGCCGGGCTCGGGTGGAACCCGATCCAGTCCGGCGACTGCTTCGACCACCGCTCGCGGGTGATCCACCACGAGAACGACGGCACGTCCCTCGTCGTCCGCTGCGTGCCCATGCACTGGCCCCTCGAGAACGAGCCCGCCCACTGCACCTTCGAGTCGCGGATCGAGCTCGAGGGCAATACGGTCCGGGCCCGGTGCACGCTGGTGAACGACCGCCCGGATCCGACGCAGTACGTCGCGCGCTCCCAGGAGCTGCCCGCGGTGTACACCAACGGCTTCCTGCACCGGCTCGTCACCTACGACGGGGAGCGCCCCTTCACCGGGGACGAGGTCACCCGCATCGAGAAGCGCTGGACGAGCGCCGAGGACCTCGCCTCCGGATCGCCGTGGGCCTCCTGGTACGCCACGGAGGGCTGGGCGGCCCTGCTGAACGACGACGGCTGGGGTCTGGGGATCTGGACGCCGGGAACCCTGCACTACACCGGGGGCTTCTTCGGCGAGCCGGGCTCCGGCGGCCCCGCGGACCCCCCGACCGGCTACATGAGCCCGCTGCACCGGGAGGTGCTCGACGCGAACATCCGCTACGAGTACCGCTACGTCCTGATCCTCGGCACCCTCGAGCAGATCCGGGGGCACGTCTACGAGCACTCGCCCCCCGTCTTCCCCCCCGACTGGCGCTTCGAGGCGGACCGCGCGCACTGGCACCTGCTCGACTGCCACGACGCGGGCTGGCCGATCGAGGGGGAGCTCCGCGTCACCCTCGACGGGCGGGATCCCCGGCTCGTGGGGCCCCCGGGTTTCTGGCGGGCCGCGGACTTCCCCCGCCTCTGGCTGGACGCCGCCTTCGACACGGGCGAGGAGGCGGCCGTCCTCTACTGGAGGCGGTTCGGGGAGGGGGGCTTCTCGGCGGAGTGCTCGCTCGCCTTCCCGGTGATCCCCGACGGCCGCCGCCGCATCCTCGAGATCGACCTGTCCGCCGCCCCTGCCTGGCGGGGGGTCGTCACCGGCCTGCGCCTGGATCCCGCGGCGGCCGGCGGGGAGGGCCGTACGGCCCGGATTCGCTCGATTTCCGGGATACCGCCGGAACGCTGACCGTTACTCGCCTCGGCGTCCGCCAGAAGCTACATTCCCGCCCATGAGCGAAATCATGAGCATCCACGGGCGCGAGATCATCGACTCGCGCGGCAATCCCACCGTCGAGGTGGACGTCTCTCTCGAGAGCGGGGCGATGGGACGAGCGGCGGTGCCCTCGGGAGCCTCGACCGGCATCCACGAGGCCCACGAGCTGCGGGACGGCGACGCGGACCGCTTCGGCGGCAAGGGCGTCTTGAAGGCCGTGGAGAGCGTCAACCTCGAGCTCGCCCGCCACCTGATCGGCTACGAGGCCCTCGATCAGGCGACGGTCGACCAGGCGATGATCGAGCTCGACGCGACGAAGAACAAGTCGCGGCTGGGGGCGAACGCGATCCTCGGAGTGTCCCTGGCCACCGCCAAGGCCGCGGCCGAGGAGTGCGGGCTCCCGCTGTACCGCTACGTCGGCGGCGCGGCGGGCAACACGCTGCCCGTGCCCCAGATGAACATCCTGAACGGCGGCCAGCACGCCGACAACAACGTCGACATCCAGGAGTTCATGGTCATGCCCTTCGGCGCCCCCACCTTCCGGGAGGGGCTGCGCATGGGCGCGGAGATCTATCACGCCCTCAAGAAGGTCTGCAAGGAGATGGGGCTGAACACCGCGGTCGGCGACGAGGGAGGCATCGCCCCGAACCTCTCCTCCAACGAGCAGGCGATCGAGGTGATCCTCACCGCGGTCGAGGCCACCGGCCTGCAGCCGGGCAAGGACATCCGCCTGGCCATCGACGCGGCCTCCGCGGAGTGCCTGGTCGATGGGGCCTACCAGATCGACGGCAGGGGGCTGTCCGCCGTCCAGCTCGTCGACCTCTACGCGGACTGGTGCGAGAAGTACCCCTTCTTCAGCATCGAGGACGGGCTCGACCAGGACGACTGGGACGGCTGGGTGGCCCTGACGGAGCGCCTGGGGCGCCGAGTCCAGCTCGTCGGCGACGACCTGTTCGTCACGAACGTCGAGCGCCTGCGGACGGGCATCGAGAAGGGCGTGGCCAACTCGATCCTCATCAAGCTGAACCAGATCGGAACCCTCACGGAAACCCTCGACACCATAGAGCTGGCCCACAAGAACGGCTATCGTTGCGTCATCAGCCACCGCTCCGGGGAGACCGAGGACACCACGATCTCCGACCTCGCGGTGGCGACGAACTCCGGACAGATCAAGACCGGCGCCCCTTGCCGCTCCGACCGCGTGGCGAAGTACAACCGGCTGCTGCGCATCGAGGAGGAGCTCGGCGAGGGAGCCGCCTTCGGCACCCTACACCTCTCCTAGAGCCCACCCCTCCCGAGCCACCATGGCCCAGCCCGACCTCCCCCACGAGAAGGCCTCCGGGGCCGAGCGTCGGCCTCGCTGGCGCGTCTCGCGGGGATTCCGGGCCGCGGGGAGGGGACTCGCCCCCCTGGGTGGCGCGGGCCGGTTCGCCGTCGATCGACTCGTCTTCTGGGCTCCGGTCTGGCTGCCGCTGGTCGTGGTACTCCAGCTCGCCCTCGGGGGCCTGCGTCCGGCCCGGGCCGAGGAGCGGCGGCTCGACCACGAGGAGGCCGGGGTCGCCCGGCGCGTGGACGCCCTCCTGGGCGAGCGCGGGCAGCTCGAGGCCGACGCGGCCCGCCTGGCGGACGGGATCTGGCGGGAGCGCGTCCGCCGGAGCCTGCGCAACGCCGGGATGGAGCCCCTGGGCCTGGAAGGCTCCCGCGCCGCCGGATTCCGCACGAAGCGGTGAGACACGGGCTCCCCCTGCATCGCCATGCGGGCGGGGCGGTCCTCGGCCTCGCCGTCCTCCTGGGTACCTCCCCCGTCGCGGGCCCGGTCGTCCAGGACGAGCCTCCGCCCGAATCCGCGGACCTGGCCCCCCTCGCCGAGGGCCCGCTCGACAACGACTGCTTCCTGCCGAGCGCGGAGGCCGCCGACGAGGCCCTCTCCCGGGGCGACGCGAGCCTCCGGCGGTCGCGCGAGGACCGCGCGCGAGGCCGGGACGCCGAGGCGGAGCGCGAGCTCACCGCCGCCTTCGAGGGGTGGTTCGCCGCCCTCGAGGCGACCGGGACCGGGGACGGGACGTGGCTCCGGTCCGAGGGGGAGGTCCGCCGGACCGTGGAGGGGATCGAGCACGCCGTGCTCCGCCGCCTGCACGCCCTCGAGGCGGCGGAGCGGATCGCCTGGACGCGGCGCTTCGCGGGGGCGGCCGAGGCCGAGCTCTCCCGGGCCGGCTCCCACGCGGGATCCCTGGCCGCGCTCGAGCGTCGCTTCCCCGCCACCCCCGCCGCGGCCCGCGCCGACCTCGCCCTCTGCGACCTCGCCCTCGAGGGGGGCCGCCTGTCGGAAGCCCGGGAGCTCGCGCGGCGCGGCCTGGAGCACGTCGCCCTCGCCGCGGCGCCGGAGCCCCTCGCCGCCGCCCTGGTCGCGCGGGCGGAGTGGTGCGAGCGGCTGCTCGCCGAGGAGCATTCCCCGCCGGCGGCGGAGGACTGGACCGATGCGATCCGGCTCGAGCCGACCGGGTCGATGGCCCTGGTGGACCGGGAGACCCCCGCCCCGAGCCGGCGCGCGGTGACCCCCGGACGCGGGGTGCGGCCCGGGCTCGTCTTCCTCGACGACGACCACCTCGCGGTCCAGGGCCCCCTGCGGCTGCACCTGCTCGAGCTCTCCGCGGCCGGCTCCCCCACCGAGACCCTCTCCCTCGACCTCCGCGAGCTCGTGTGGGAGATCTTCGGGGAGGTCGAGCGGCCGCGGACCGGCTCCGAGCCCCCGGGGTGGTGCCACTACCCCGCGGCCCACCGGGGCCGGCTCTACCTCGTCCACGGGCGGGCCTCGCGCCGCCACGGCGGGGCGCCGAACACCCTGCTCTGCCTCGATCCCGCCGGGGCGGGCGAGGTCGATCCCGCGGACTGGTCCCCCGGGCTGACGATCATCGGCCAGCGCCTCGAGGGCCCCGAGGTCCGCTGGGCCGTCTCCGGGGACCGCGTCCTGGATCCGGAGGGGGAGGTCCGGATCGAGCCCGCGCTGGCGGAGCTCGCGGAGGCGGAGCTCCAGCCCGCGCCCCTGCGGATCGGCTCGGCGGTCGTGGTCCAGGCCCGGGTGTACGACGGCGAGGTCCGCGACTGGCTGCTCGCGTTCGACGCCGAGCGGGGGGACCTGCGCTGGAAGCGTCTCCTCGCCAAGGGCGCGGACGTCAGCCCCGAGGCGGGGCGCTTCGGCACGGGGGCCGGACCGCGCCACGCCGCGATGCCCACGATCCTGGCCGGCACCCGGATCTTCGCGGGCACCCACCTGGGCTCCGGATCCCTCGTGGAGACGGACGGCCGGCTCTGCTGGAGCGTGAAGAACCGGCGCCGCTCCCCGGAGCGCAGCGGCTGGGGCGGCGGTCCTCCGCTCTGGATCCCGGGTCTCGAGGCCCCGGAGGACGGCGAGCTCCTGTGGGCTCCGACGGACTCCGACCGCCTGTACCGCCTGCGCGCACGCCCGCTCCGGGGCGCGGATCCGACCGTCGAGGAGCTCTTCCGGCGCCCGCCCCGGGCCATGGGGGGCGCGGAGGTCCTGCTCGGCGGAGATCCCCACGAGGCCGTGCTGCTGGGCCGCTCCGGCTCCGCACGGACCCTGTTCGCCCGGCGCGAGGCGGCCGGGGACCGGGTCGACTCCCTCTACCTGGGCCCCGAGGAGAGCTTCCGCGGCCGGGGGCTGGTGAGCGTGGCCCGCGCCTACGCCAGCACGGACCGGGGCCTCTACCTGTTCGACCGCGAGCGCGAGCTCTATCTCCTCGACTACCGACCCCTCGAGGCGACCGGGGCGATCCAGGGGGGGGACCTCTACGCGCGGGGATCGCTGATCGCGGTCCTGGGCTTCGACGCCATCTGGCTCTTCCGGGCCCTCGGGGAGGGCGGGTGAGGAGAAGGAGTGCTTCTTCTCCCCGTCTCCTCTGTCCTCCTCCGCTCCGGAGTGCTAAGAAATCGCCCCCACCGGGCGGCCCGGCGGAGATGAGCGCATGAAGATCCTCGTTTTGAACTGCGGCAGCTCCTCCCTCAAGTTCCAGCTCTTCGAGATGGACACCGAGGAGGTCATCGCCAAGGGCGTCGTGGAGAAGATCGGCCACAGCGACGCGATCCTGACCTACGCCCCCACCGGGCGGGACCGCATCACGTCCACCCGGGAGATCCAGAACCACGAGCGAGCCCTTCGGCTCGTGTTCGACTCGCTGATGCACCCGAATCACGGGGTCATCCAGACCCGCGACGAGATCGACGGCATCGGCCACCGGGTTGTGCACGGCGGGGAGCACTTCACGGAACCCGTCCTGATCACCGAGGCGGTCAAGGACAACATCACGCGGTGCTGCGAGTTCGCCCCCCTGCACAACCCGCACAACCTGAAGGGAATCGAGGTCTGCGAGAAGATGCTGTCGGGGCTGCCCCAGGTCGCGGTCTTTGACACCGCCTTCCACCACAGCCTGCCCCCGCGCTCGTACATGTACGCCCTGCCGATGGCGCTCTACCGGAAACTGCGCATCCGGCGCTACGGCTTCCACGGCACGTCCCACGCCTTCGTGGCGGGCATGGCGGCCGAGCACCTCGGCCGGCCCCTCTCCGAGATGAAGCTCATCACCTGCCACCTGGGCAACGGCTGCAGCATGGCGGCGATCGACAAGGGCGATTCGGTGGACACCAGCATGGGCTTCACGCCGCTGGAGGGCCTTGCCATGGGCACCCGGTGCGGGGACATCGACCCGGCGCTCGTCTCGTTCATCGCTGAGAGGGAGAAGCTCTCCCTCGACAAGGTCGACAACCTGATGAACAAGAGCAGCGGCATGCTGGGTCTGACGGAGACCTCGAACGACCTGCGCGAGATCCAGTTCGAGGCGGAGCAGGGCAGCGAGCAGCACCGGCTCGCCCTCGAGATCTTCTGCCAGCGGATAAAGAAGTACCTCGGCGCCTACGCGGCGGTGCTCGGCGGGCTCGACGTGGTCGTCTTCACCGGCGGCATCGGCGAGAACTCGAGTCACGTCCGTGGCCAGGTCCTCGAGAACCTGTCCTTCCTGGGCCTGGAGGTCGACGAGGAGCGCAACGAGAACGGCGAGCTGGAGATCGGCACGGGTCCGGTACGGATCCTCGTCATCCCGACGAACGAGGAGCTGGCCATCGCCCGGGAGACGAAGCGCATCCTCGGCGAGCTCGAGGAGGAGCTGGAGAAGCCCATCTCCGAGGAGACGCTCTCGGAGGAGCTCTCCCGGATCACCGGGGACGATCGGGCCGAGCTGCTCTCCATCTGGCTCGGGAATCCCCACATCGGGATCTTCGAGCTGACGGAGAAGATCGAGGAGCGCATCGGTCGGGTGGTAAGCGTGCAGGCAGTGAAGCGGGAAATGGAGCTCCTGGGCCTGGACCAGGTCTCGGATACGAAGCGGACCCAACTCATGGAGCGGGGCGGCTGATCGCCGTCACGAGGCAAGACACGGAGGATCGACGCCATGCGTGAGCTGAACCGGGAAGAGAGCGGCTGGCTGCTCGCCCTCGCCTGGCTGAGCGCCCTCGAGGAGACTGCCCGGGACTTCCACGGCACGAGGCCGCGAGCCTTCTGCCAGCGGGCGTACGAGCACGCGGTCCAGAACTTCCTGCGCCGCATGGAGCTCGACTACGGCATCCGCGCTCGACGTACCGAGTCGATCCGCAAGGCGGTCGAGGAGTACATCAGCGTCGGCGTCAAGGGCGGCGTCTTCGAGGACGCGAGCCAGTTCGAGCTGCAGGAGGTCAACCCGAACCGCCTGGGGATCACCGTCTACCAGTGCCCGTACCTGAAGAGCTGCGAGGCGCTTCTCGAGGAGGGCATCTCGCTCCGGGACCTCACCTGCGCGCGGATCGGCTGCTTCCGCGCCGCGGTGCAGCACCTGGCGGACATCGACTGCGACTACGAGGTGACCGCCTTCGCCCTGCAGAACACCTGTCGCGGGGCGATCGAGAGGAGGTGAAACGCGGGCCATGTCCTCTCCCACCGTGGCGGAGCTGATCGCGGAGGCGCGCGACAATCCCGGCTGGCGCGAGCGCCGGCGGGCGGTCATCGGCCTGGGCTATCGGGACGAGGAGGAGATCCGCGCCGTGCTGCTCGACGCCCTCGACGATCCGGTGAGCGACGTCCGCCACGCCGCGATCATCGCGCTGGGCCGGCGCGGGGACCGGGAGGTGGTGTCGGAGCTCGAGCGGCCGAAGATCCTCGCTTCGGAGGACTCGCGCGTCCGGTGGGCCGCGGTCTCCGCGCTCGGGAAGCTCGGCGACCACCGGATCATCGACGTGCTCGTGCCCCTCGTGAACGACCCGGAGTGGCTGGTCGCGAACGAGGCGCTCGTGGTTCTGCGCATGAAGGTGGCGGAGATCATCGAGGTCCGGGACCTGAGACTGGCCCGGGTGCTCGTGCGGATGCTGAACATCGCCGATCCCGGCATCGTGGAGCTGGCGAAGGAAGGTCTGCGCGTTCTCGGAACCGACGCCTCGCCCATGCTCAGCGAGGCGATGGAGAGCGTCTGGGAGCCGATCCGTCGCCACGCGGCGCACGTCATGGGCACGATCCGGGACCGCGCCGTGGCCCCCGCCCTGATCCGGGCCCTGGAGGACGAAAGCCCCGCCGTCCGCGCGGAGGCCGCGGAGGCCCTCCAGCGGGTCCAGGTCATCGAGGCGCTGCGCCCCCTGATCAACGCCTCGACGGACTACGACGAGAAGGTGCGCCAGAAGACCGTGACCGCCCTCGTATCCTTCGGGGCCACGGCCGTCGATCCCCTCTGCCTCGCCCTCGAGCACACCCGCAACAAGCTCGGCAAGTGCGCGACCATCGAGGCCCTGGGCGAGATCGGGGACACGCGGGCGATCCCGGTCCTCCGCCGGGAGCTGGCCAGCGGGTACCACGTCGTCCGCAATGCCGCCGTCGCCTCGCTCACCCGGTTCGGGCCGGCGGTCGTCGATCCCCTGCGGAGGATGCTGAGCTACCACTGCGCGGGCATCGACTCGCTGCGCTACGACGTCGAGCACTCGGACGACGCCCAGACCCGGATCCGGGCGGTGAAGGCCCTGGGCAACCTCGAGGACCACCGGGCGGTCGACCTGCTCAAGTCGCTCCTGAGCGAGCCCGACCGCGAGCTCGCCCTCGCCGCCCAGGCCTCCCTGGAGATGATCGGCCGGGCGGCCTGGGGCCGGCGCGGGGCGGCGAACGTCCTCGGCCGGGTGGCGGACCGCCGGGCGATCCCCGACGTGGTCGGCCTCCTCGAGGACGACTCGATCAACGCGCGACGCGCCGGCGTGTTCGCCCTCGGCGGCCTGGGCGCGGTCGAGCACGCCGACCGGCTGGCGGCCATGGCGCGCAAGGACTCCGAGCCCCGAATCCGCCGGGCCGCCCTCAGCATGCTGCGCGAGCTCGTCCCCGGCTCCCCGGAGCTGCTCGACACGGCCCTGGAGGCCCTGGAGGACGAGACGGCCCAGGTCCGGGTGCGGGCCACCCGAATCGTCGCCGAGTTCCCCGAGGAGCGGGCGGCCCAGCCCCTGCTGGCGCGGCTCTCCGACCCCTCCTGGAACGTCCGGGTGAGCGCGGAGACCGCCCTGTGCACGCAGGGCGCCCCGGTGGTCCCCGGCCTGCTGGAGATCCTCCGCGAGGGCTCGCTGGTCGCCCGGCGCCGGGCGGCGCGGGCCCTGGGCCGGATCCGCGATCCCCGGGCCGCGGGACCGCTCCAGAAGGTTCTCGAGACCGAGGAGGACGCCATCACCTTCGCCCTGGCCCGGGAGGCGCTGGTCAAGCTGCGTTGAGCCGACCGGCGGCTCAACGCGCCGCCGCTGCAGCGGACGAACTGACGTTCGCCGCTGATCGGCGGCTGGCCGGGGGAGTAGATCCCCCTCCTCCGGCGTCACGCGCGGCCCACGGGCTTTCACGTCTCGAACCTTTTCCCGTTCGCACAGGCCACGCGGCCACAGGATTCGTACGCTTTTTAGGGTCGGAGTCTCTGTGGGTGCGTCGTCGGAGACGTATTAAAACCTGGGTACGTCGCAACCATTCGCGAGGGAACGGTGCTTGCTCGGAGGACCCTCGTTCGCGACCGCCTCCCCCGTAGGCGGAGATCCCCGTCGCCCGAGCCCCATCCCCGAACCCAAGTATCGAGCCGAACATGTCAAGCACACCGCAATCGTCGACCGAGTCCCTCGCCCGCCTCCGTGACGCCCATGCCCGGATGAAGGAGGAGCTGCACCGGGTCATCGTGGGCCAGGACGAGGTCATCGATCAGCTGCTCCTGGCGATCCTCTCCCGGGGGCACTGCCTGCTCGTGGGGGTCCCCGGCCTCGCCAAGACCCTCCTGATCTCGAGTCTCTCGAAGACCCTCGCCCTCTCCTTCCACCGGATCCAGTTCACCCCCGACCTGATGCCGGGGGACATCACGGGCACCGAGCTGCTCCACATCGACCCGGAGACGAGCGAGCGGCGGTTCCGCTTCTCCAAGGGGCCGATCTTCGCGAACGTGATCCTGGCCGACGAGATCAACCGGACGCCGCCCAAGACCCAGGCCGCGCTGCTCGAGTCCATGATGGAGCGCCAGGTGACGGTGGCCGGCGAGCGCCACCCCCTGCCCGAGCCCTTCTTCGTGCTCGCCACCCAGAACCCGATCGAGCAGGAGGGCACCTATCCCCTCCCGGAGGCCCAGCTCGACCGGTTCATGTTCATGGTCCAGGTCCCCTACCCGACCGCGGACGAGGAGCGCGAGATCCTGCGGCGCACGACCGGGGCGGAGGTCGTGGAGCTCGACACCGTGATCGGGTCGGAAGAGCTGCTCGAGATGCAGGCCGTGGTGCGCTCGGTCCCCGTGGCGGACCACGTGTTCGACTACGCCCTCACGCTGTCGCGCGGCACGCGGGTGCACGCCGAGGATCCCCGCGAGTCCGTGAAGGAGTGGATCACCTGGGGCGCCGGACCCCGGGCCAGCCAGTTCATGATCCTGGGCGCCAAGGCGCACGCGGCCATCGCGGGTCGCAACCACGTGGCGATCGAGGACGTGAAGGCGGTCGCCCACCCCGTGCTGCGCCACCGCATCCTGACCAACTTCTCCGCGGCGGCGGAGGGGATGACCCCCGATCGGATCGTGGACCAGCTCCTCTCCGAGGTGGATCCCGCGGCCAGCGTCGGCGCGGGCGTCCCCGGCGTCGAATCCCCGCCGCAGGCCGGGTAGGTCGACGCACCCATGGCCCGTAGCGGAGAGCCCCGCGACGCCTCGCTGGATCCCGCGGTCCTCGACCGCCTCTCCAGCCTCTCGCTGGTCGCCCGAACCGTCGTCGAGGGTTTCATGGCCGGCCAGCACCGCTCCCCCCACCGCGGGAGCTCGGTCGAGTTCGCCCAACACCGCCAGTACGTGCCCGGCGACGAGCTCAAGCACGTCGACTGGCAGATCTTCGCCCGCTCGAACCGCCTCGTGGTCAAGGAGTTCGTCGAGGAGACGAACTTCGGGTGCCACATCCTGGTCGACGCGAGCGAGTCCATGTCGTTCACCTCGGGGCGCTGGACGAAGCTCGACTACGCCCGCTGGTGTGCCGCGGCCCTCGCGTTCCTCGTCATCGGCCAGCGCGACGCGGCGGGGCTCGTCGTCTTCGACGAGGACGTGCGCACGAAGGTCCCCCCCTCGAACGGGGCCCACCAGAGAAGCGAGATCGTCCAGGCTCTCGAGGAGACGGAGCCCCGGGGCGCCACCGGCGTGGGCGACGTCCTGTCGTGGATCGGGGGGCGGCTGAGCCGCCGGGGCATCGTGATCGTGCTCTCCGACTTCTTCGAGGACCTCGACCGCCTCGTGCAAGGCATGCGCCAGCTCACCCACGCCGGCCACGAGCCGATCCTGTTCCAGGTGGTGGATCCCCAGGAGCTCGAGTTCGACTACGAGCGGCTGCTGCGCCTCGACGGGCTCGAGGGGCTCGGCCGGCTCAAGGTGGACCCCAAGTCGCTCCGCGCCGCCTACCGCGAGGCGATCCGCCGCCACCGCGACGAGATCGCCCGGCAGGCGCGCGCGCTCAGCCTGGACTTCGTCTCGATGTCGACCTCCACCCCGGTGGACGTCGCCCTGTCCACGTACCTGGCGCACCGGACGGCGCGCGCGAGGAGGAGCTGAGCGGTGCCCTTCGTCTCCGGATTCGTCCACTCCGCCCTCGCCTGGGGAGCCCTGCTCGCCGCGGTGCCGCTCCTGATCCACCTCCTGAACCGCCAGCGGCACCGGCCCCTCGAGTGGGCCGCGATGCGCTTCGTGCTCGAGGCCTACCGCAAGACGAAGCGGCGCGCCCAGCTCGAGAACCTCCTGCTCCTGCTCCTGCGCATGGCCGCGGTGGCGCTGCTCGCCTTCGCGGTGGCGCGTCCGTTCACGGACCGCGACTCGCTGCTCCAGCCCCTGACCGAGAGCCGCCGTCACGTCGTCCTGCTCGTCGACGCCTCGGCCTCGACCGGCTACCGCGAGAGCGTGCAGAGCGCGCACGAGGTCATCCTCGACCGCGCCCGCGAGGTCCTCTCGTCCCTCGACGGGACCCGCGGGGATCGCGTGAAGCTGATCCGGGCCGCGGGGAACGCCGCGCTCCTGGCCGCGCGGACTCCCGAGGACGCGCTCGCGGTCCTCACCACGATGCACGAGCCCACCGACGAGCCCCTCGACCTCGCGGTCGCGCTCGGGGAGGTGGCGAGGCTCGCCGAGGAGGAGGCCGCGGGCACCGGGGAGAGCGGGCTCGAGGTTCGCCTCCTGACCGACCTGCAGCGCCGCTCCTTCCAGCCCGAGCTCGCCGCTCCCGCCGGGGAGACGGACGAGGCGACGGCCGTCGGCTCGCCGGCGATCGCGCGCGCCCTCGACCGCCTGGAGGAGCTGGGAGTGGCCGTCGTGGTCGAGGACCTCGGCGCGCCCGCCCTCCAGCCTCCCAATCTGGGCATCGAGGCGATCGAGCCCCTGGGGCCGGTCCTGGGGACCGCGCTGCCCACGGAGATCGCGGTGCGCGTGCGCAACTTCGGCCCGACGGGACGCGGCGCGGTGCGCGTGGCCCTCGAGGTCGACGGCGTGCGCCAGCCGAGCCGGAAGGTCGACGTCGCCTCCCGCGGCACGGCTCAGGCGGTGTTCCCCGTCGTCTTCCGCGACGGCGGCCACCATACCCTGCTCGCCCGTCTCGAGGGTGACCGCCTCGGCGTGGACGACACCCGCGCCCTCGTGCTCCACGTGCCCCCGCCCCTGCGCGTGCTCCTCGTGAACGGGGATCCGCGCGACGAGATCGACCTGGACGAGACGGGGTTCCTGCGGGCGGTCCTCGATCCGCCCGGCGACGGTGGCCCGGCCGGCTTCGCGGGCGCGGGGCTGTACTCCCCCTTCGCCACCCGCCACGTGACCGCCGCCACCCTGGGCGGCGCCGAGGAGGAGATCGACGACGCGGACGTGATCGTGCTCGCCAACGTGGCGGGGCTGTCCCCGAGGATCGTCGAGCGAATCGAGCGGCGCGTCGCCGCGGGAGCCGCCGTGATCTTCACCCTGGGCGACCGCGTGGCGGATCCGTCCGCGATCGAGGCCGCCAACGATCGGCTCCTGCGCGCCGACGGCACGGGGCTGCTCCCCGCGCGACTCGAGGGCGTGGTCGAGATCGCGGACCGGCGCGAGGCCTACTACCGCGCGAGCTGGTTCGAGGAGCGCCACCCCGCCCTCGCCTTCTTCGCCGACGAGCGGTGGAGGCCGTTCCTGACCGAGGCGCCCATCTACGCCTTCGTGGCCTGCGAGCCCGTCGAGGACGCGGTCGTGCTCGCCCGCCTCGACGACGAGGGATCGAACCCGCTCCTCGTCGAGCGCGACTACGACCGGGGCCGGGTCTTCCTGTGGACCACGACCATCGACAAGGCCTGGACCAGGATCCCCGAGTCCCCCAGCTCGCTCGTGCCCCTCGTGCACGAGCTGCTCCGCTACTCGGTGTCGGGGACCGAGCCGATCCGCAACGTCGCGGTGGGCTTCACCCTGGTCGCCGAGGTGACCACCTTCCCCCGCAGCCCCGCGGTGCTCCGCCCCGACGGATCGCGGCGCTCGCTCGACGGCGAGCCGGTCCCCCTGGGCGACGAGCGCTGGCGCCTCCCGGGCCTCCCCGACCTGGATCGGGCCGGGCTGTGGAGCATCGAGATGGAAGGGGCGCCCGAGCTCGCCTTCTCGGTGCAGATCGATCCGACCGAGGGGGACCTCTCCCGCCTCTCCCCCGGGGAGCTGGAGGCGATGCACCCCGCGCTCCGCTACCACACGCTCCAGGAGGGGGGCGACGCCGGGGACGAGGGCGAGGGGGGAGCCCGCGGGGAGCTGTGGCGCTGGCTCGCGGCGGCGGCCCTCGGGGCCCTGATCCTGGAAACCCTGTGGGCGGCGTGGATCGGGCGCGGTAGGAGGTTGGTGTGATGGCTCTCGGCCTCCTCGCCCTGCTGCAGGAATCCGGCGCCGTATCCGGCGTCCGGGAGAGCTTCCGCCTGCTCGACCTGCCGCCGATGTGGATCATCGTCCTGGTGATCCTGCCGCTGTTCGCCTTCGTCACCTGGGTGGGGTACGCGCGGGAGAGCATCACGACGACGATGCGGATCGTGCTCTCCTCCCTGCGCGTGGCCGCGTTCGTGCTGCTCGCGCTCGTGCTCGCCCGGCCGGTCCTGGTCGAGAAGCGCGAGGAGGTCCACCCCGCCGAGGTCATCGTCCTCCTGGACGACTCGGCGAGCATGGATCGCAAGGACGCCTACCTCGGGGACGACGACGCGCGGCGCGCGCTGCGCGGTCTGGTGAGCACGGATCCCGCGAACGTCAACCGCCTCGAGCTCTCGCGGCGGGCGATGGAGCGGCATCTGATGCCGGCGCTGGAGGACGGCGAGTACGAGACCCGCCTCTACTCCTTCGCGGAGACCGCCGTCCCGCTGGCCCGCCTCGAGGACGCGACGGGTCGCGGGACGAGCACGCACCTGGGAGACGCGGTGAGCCGCGTCCTCGCCGCCCACCGCGGCCGGCCGGTGACCGACGTCGTGGTCGTGTCCGACGGGCGCTCGAACGGCGGCCTCCCCGTGCAGGAAGCCGCGCGCACCGCGGGGACCATGGGGATCCCGATCCACACCGTGGTGGTCGGAGACACGCGGCCCGAGCGTAACGCGATCATCGAGCTCGTCGAGGCCCCCACCGAGGCGCTGCAGGACGACGAGCTCGCGGTGACCGTGCGCGTGCTCGGCCGGGGCGTGTCCGACGTCGCCCGGGTGCAGACGGTCCTCGAGGAAGTGGACACGGACACCGGGGAGGTGCTGCGAACCCTCACCGAGGAGGACACGCCGCTCAGCGAGGACGGCGAGCGCGTGGTGCTCGTGGCACCGAAGGCGCACATGCGCGTCGGCGAGCGACGGTTTCGCGTGTCGGTCCCTCCGCTGGCGGGCGAGACGATGCTCGACGACAACCGGATCGAGTTCGGGGTGCGCGTCTCCGAGGTGAAGATCCGGGTGCTCTACGTCGAGGGCTACCCGCGCTACGAGTACCGCTTCGTGAAGTGGATCTTCCAGCGCGAGGATCCCGACTCCGTGATCCAGTGCTTCCTCCTGTCCGCGGATCGCGACTTCCCCCAGGATCACTCCGAGGGGCTCGAGCCCCTGCGCGAGGTCCCGACGACTCGCGAGGAGCTCCTCGATCGCTTCGACGTGGTCATCCTCGGCGACGTCGATCCCTACGACGTCTCCCCCGACCCCGAGCGCGGCGAGGCGTTCATGGTCGCCCTGCGCGAGTTCGTGGAGGCCGGGGGCGGCGTGCTCTTCCAGGCGGGCGAGTTCTACAACCCGCGGGACTACCTCCAGACCCCGCTCGAGGACCTGCTCCCCGTCGTGCTCGATCCCACCGGGGTCCTGCGCTACCAGGGCGACCGGACGCGGATGTTCCGCCCCCTGGCCGAGGACCCGAGCCACCCCCACGAGATCCTGCGCGTCCACCCCGATCCCGATACCAACCGGCGGCTCTGGGAGCGCGCGGACGGGTTGCCCGGCTTCTACTGGTACTCGCCGATCCGGCGCGCGAAGCCCGGCACCCAGGTGCTGCTGCGCCACCCGACCGACCGCAACCGCGAGGACGGCGAGCTGCAGCCGCTGCTCGTGCTGGGCCACTTCCCCGCCGGGCGCACCATGTTCCTCGGCCTCGACTCGACCTGGCGCTGGCGCCGCGGCTTCGAAAACCGCTACCTGACGCCGTTCTGGCGCCAGGCGGTGCGCTGGCTCGCCCTGGACCGGCTGAAGAGCGGCGACCGCCGTCACCGCCTCGAGACGACGCGCTCCTCCTACCACCTCGAGGAGCGGATCGTGCTCGACGCCCGCGTGCTGGACGACGACTTCCGGCCCAGCGAGGAGCCGACCCTGACCTTGACCTGGTCCGGCCCCGACGGGCGGCCCCACGAGCTCGAGCTCGCCCTGGCCGGCGAGCGCCCCGGGGTGTACCGGGGCGGCCTGCAGGTGGAGCGGCCCGGGCTGTACCGGGCGTGGATCGTGGGGGCCGACAACGAGACGGTGTCCTCGGTCGAGTTCGATGTCCTGCTCCCCTCCCGGGAGACCGCGGATCCCTCTCCCGACCCCCAGGCCATGGCCCTCCTGGCCCGGAAGACGGGAGGTTTGGCCGTGGACCTCGCGAACATCGCCTCCGTGGCCGATGAGCTTCCCGGAGGCGAAGAGCGACGCGAGCCGATCTCCTCCCACCTGGAGGACGCGTGGGACCGTCTGTCCACGCTGTTGATCGCGCTCGTACTGCTCTCGGCAGAGTGGATCCTGCGCAAGAGGGTCGAGCTGGTATGAACGACGCGAGCGGAGCGCGCCCGAGGGGGCGCAGGGCGACGGCGATCCTCGTCGCGGGGGTTCTCGTCGGCCTCTCCGCCCTCCCCGCCGCCCAGGGGCCCCCGGACGACTTCGAGGCGCGGCTGCCCCGCCCCTTCACCCTCCCCCTCGCCCGCCACGCGCGGACCCGGGCGGAGGACGTGGTCGAGCACCTCGACGCGGAGCGGTGGAACGCGGCCCTCGCCGAGCTGCAGAAGCTGCTCGTGGAGAACCGCGGCGACCTTCTGCCGTCGGAGTGGCGGGCGAACCCGGACCTGCCGTCCCAGTTCCCGACCTACTCCGGAGCCTCCGAGTGGGCGCGGCGCGTGCTGTTCTCGCTGTCCCCCCAGGTGCGCGCGCGCTACGAGGAGCGCTACGGCCCCCGGGCGGACGAGGCCCTGGCGGACGCCCTGGCCCGCGGGGGGCGGGGATCCCTGATCGCGGTCGCCCGGCGCTGGCCGCTCGCCGTCGCCGCCGAGACCGCCTGGTGGACGCTGGGCGACCTCGAGCTGGAGCGCGGCCACCCCGAGGACGCCCGGTTCGCGTGGGAGCGCGCCCACGAGCTGACGGTCCTCTCCGGACGGGAGATCGGTCCCGCGGCCGAGGAGCGCCTGCGCGTCGCCCGCGAGGTGACCCGCGCGTCGCGCCCCGCCGAGAGAGCGGACTTCCGCGAGGCCGAGAGCGGGGCGAGGCGCAACGTCGCGCCCGCCGCGCCGCAGACGATCCCCCCCGTGGACGCCGACACGTGGAGCGTCGACCTCGACATGACTCCGTTCGGCGGGACCACGCGCGGCCGGTACTACCACAACATGCGACCCGTCCTGTTCGAGGGGCGGGTGCTGGTCAACACGTCCTACTTCGTCCACGCGGTCGACGCGTACTCCGGCGCGATGCTGTGGAGCCAGGGGCCGCCCGAGGGGTGGGAGCTCATCTCCTCCGCCCACGAGTACTTCGACCAGATCGACGTCCGGGAGCTCACCCTCCAGCCCGCGGTCCGCAGCGGCGTGGTCGTCGCGGCCCTGCAGATCCCCTACACGCGCAACCCGGACGACTCCTGGCAGAACGTCGACATCACGAAGCGCATCCCCGAGCGGCGGCTCTACGCCTTCGACCTCGAGACCGGCGAGGAGCTGTGGAACCACCTGCCCGTGCTCGACCTCGTCGCGAACGGCCGCTCCAAGGAGTTCCGCCTCGACGAGTCGAAGAACGACTACGCCCGGAAGATGCTGACCGCCGCGTCCCCGGTGATCGTCGGGGGCCGGGTGCTGGTGCCCTGCTACCGCCTGCAGGGGCGCATCGACTACCACGTGGCCTGCTACGAGCTCGTCACCGGGGAGCTCCTGTGGTCGACGGGGCTCATCAGCGGTCAGCGCGAGCGGAACATGTTCGGGGGGGCGGCCAGCGAGCTCACCGCCGCGCCTCTGGTCGTCGCGGACGACAAGGTGATCGCCCAGACCGAGCTCGGGGCCGTGGCCGCCCTCGACCTCTTGACCGGAGACATCCTCTGGGAGTCCGAGTACCACCAGATGAGCCTCCGGAAGGCCGATTACCACCAGGCGTCGACGCGCAACGCGGTCTGGCAGGTCGCGGCGCCCCTGGTGATGAGCGACCTCGTGCTCTCGACGCCGTACGACTCCGCGGAGCTGTGGGCCTTCGAGCTGGAGGACGGCCGCGTCCTGTGGGGACACCGCCAGGCCGACCTCATGCACCTGGACCAGAGCACGTGGAGGAGTGAGACCGACCTGCTGCTGGGCGCGGACCGGGACACGGTCTACCTCGCGGGTGAGATGGTCGCCGCCCTGCAGAAGCCGGGGGGCTTCCGGACCCCGGGCGACTTCCGCCTGCGCTGGGCGACGCCGCTGTACGACCACGCCTCGACGTCGTCGCTCCCCTATCCCGTCTTCGCGGAGGACGCGATCGTAGTCCCCCACGAGGACGCGCGCCTCGTGCTCGACCGCTGGACGGGAGAGCGCCGCCGCTCCCTGTCGGGTCCCTGGTCCTCGCGCGAGTACGGGAACACGGTCGTGGGCGACGGTGTGATGTTCACCGTGGGCCGCCGGCAGCTCAACGGCTTCTTCGACTGGGAGGTCCTGATCGCCCACCAACGCGGGCTCCTCGCCGCGAACCCCCGGGACACGCAGGTCGTGCTCGACACCGCGGCGCTGTTCACGCGGCGGGCCCGCACGGCCCACGCCGACGGGGAGACGAAGCAGGCGGAGGGATTCGCCCGCGAGGCCGAGAGCCTGCTGGAGCCCCTGATCGCCGACGCGGGCGGGCCCGCGGGCGCCCTGCGCGGCAACCGGGAGGTGGCGGAGGCGATGCACGGCATCCTGCGCCTGAAGGCGGGCATCCTCGTCGACCTCGCCGACGCCGCGGGAGCGCTGCGCGCGCTCGCCACGGCGCAGCCCCTGGCCTCGACCCTTCCCGCCCTGTGCGAGACCCTCCTGCAGCAGGAGCGCATCCTGCGCAGCTCGTCGCCCCTGCGACGGCTCGAGGTGCTCGAGGAGCTGGAGCGGACCTGCGCTTCCCTCCCGATTCCCAAGGACGTGCGCGAGGACGGAGGATCCGCCTGGCTGATCGGGGAGGCGATCCTGCGCGACGAGGCCGTCCGCGGCTGGGAGGACGCGAGCCTCGAGATCGGGCTGTGGGTGCTGCTCACGCGGGCCGACGCCCACGCGCGCCAGCGTCAAGGCGCGAAGGCCCTGCGGGACCTGCACGCCGCCCTCGACCGCTACGGGGGCCAGGCGGTGAACGACTCGATGAGCGTGCGCGACCTCGTCAGCCAGCGCATCTCCCGCCGCCTCGAGCTGGACGGACGCGGGGCGTACCGGCCCTTCGAGAGCGACGCCTCGAACCTGTACGAGCGCGCGCGGGGGGACGAGGACCGCCGCATGCTCGAGGAGGTCATCCGCCTGTACCCGCACTCCGACGCGGCGGGCGAGGCGAACCGCGAGCTCCTGCGCCACGCCTACCTGCGCGACGACGCGGGCGCGGTGGCGAGCATGATCTTCGGCGCGGCGCGCAACCTGGAGCTCTCCGAGGAGGACCGGGCCCTCGGGCTGTTCCAGCTCGGCGTCGCCCTCGCCCGCACGGGGAACACCGCGTACCTCCGGGGGCTGCTCGACCACCTCGACCCGACGCTGCGCCGGCTCCAGGAGGGCCTCGACGAGCGGGGGCGGCAGACGATCGCCGAGCTCCCCGACGCGCCGGTCACGCTCTCCCCTCCCCTGCCTGGCTTCACCCACGACGTGGAGTTCCCCCCGGGCGGGCACCACTCGTACCAACACGACTACCTCGGCGAGCTCGTCCCTGGCGACGGCTCCCCCGAAGACCCGCGCCGCGTGCACGTCTACCTTCGCGATCGGAAGATCGTGACGGGCTACGCGAGCGAGGCTCCCTCGCGCGAGGCCTGGAGCATCGAGACCCCGTACGCCATCGACGAGAGCAAGTGCGCCGTGGAGGCGAACCGGATCGTCGTGGGGAGCCGCAAGGAGATCCAGGCCTACGACGCGGCGGGCGATCCCCTCTGGTCGCACGTCCTGGGCGAGGACCTCGTCCTCGGCGTCGACCTGCACTCCGGGATCGCCCTGGTGACCACGGGTCTCGCCGCGAACCGCCCGCGCACCGTGCAGGCCTTCGACGCGCACGGCGGCGTCCCCCTCTGGAGGTTCCCGGTCTCCGAGCCGGTCGGATGGCGAGCCCCGATCCTCGGCGACGGCACCGCGGTCTTCATCGTCAAGCCGTACAACGGCCCCTCGCGAGTGATCGCCCTGAACCTCTACAGCGGCGAGGTGCGGACCCGGTTCGAGCTCGACTGGCTCAACACCCCGCTCCCAGAGGAGAGCGCCTGGGTGGAGGGCAGCCGGCTGGTCGTCCCCAGCTTCCGCAAGTACGCGGGGCGGAACCCGTACATCGCCGTCCACGACCTCGACTCGGGACGCCAGGTGTGGACCGTCGAGTTCGAGGACGAGGAGTTGCGCTCCGTCGCGACGTTCGGGGAACGCACCTACGTCGTGACCGGGATCTCCCGGCTGGGTCGGGGCAGCTCGCACGCGGGCATCTACGAGCTCAAGCTCGACATGCGCAGCCTGCGGTCCGTCGAGAAGCTGGACGTGGGCGAGGAGGTGATCGGCCTGCGCGAGCACCGGCGAACGCGGCTCGCGGCCCCGTACCTCTTCGTCGTCCCCACGTCCCACCCGGGGAACACGACGCCGGTGCGCGCCATCCACCTTCCCAACGGGAGGCGCTGGGTGTACCACCTCCGCGCGTCGGAGGAGGAGCTCTACGGCCTGAGCATCCCCATGCCCGCCGTGTCGAGCGACTGCGTGGCGATCGCCTACGTGCTGAAGGATCCGCGCACCCGCCTCCCCCTGGAGGCGCGGCTCGAGTTCGTCGACCTGACCGGCGGCTTCCACCTCGACAGCCGCACGATCTACTCCGTGCTCGTGCGCGCGGAGAAGCTCGAGCTCCGAGGCCTGGACGACGCTCTCTTCATCCTGCGCAAGGAGGGCCCGCGGGACACGCGCGGGCTCGACGTGCTGGAGGACGTCCGATGAACCACTCGATCGTGCACCCCATGAAGGTCCTCACTCTCCTGGCTCCCCTCGTCTTCCTCCCGGCGACGACCCCCGCCGGAACCCAGGACGAGCGATCCCTCGGTCCGGCCCCGATCGAGATCACCCCCGCCCAGCGGCGGGCGGTCGACCAGGGCCTGGCCTGGCTCGCCGAGCACCAGAATCCCGACGGGAGCTGGTCGGCGAAGATCGGGTACAAGCTCAACGAGAGCTACCGCGAGACGGGCGACGGCTCCCACGTCGGCGTCAGCGCGATGGCGGGGATGGCCTTCCTCGCCGGCGGCCACCTCCCCGGGCGCGGCAAGTACGGGAGGAACGTCGAGCTGGGAGTGAACTACATCCTCTCCGCGTGCCAGAAGGACGGCTACATCACGCAAAACGGCACGCGCATGTACAGCCACGCCTTCGCGACGCTCTTCCTCGCGGAGATCTTCGGCATGACCAGCCGCAAGGACGTCCGCGACAAGCTGCAGAGGGCGGTGGACTTCATCGTCGACACGCAGAACGCGGAGGGAGGGTGGCGCTACGTCCCCTTCGATCCCACGTCCGACATGTCGATCGTCGTGTGCCAGGTGCTCGCCCTGCGCGCCGCGCGCAACATCGGCATCCGCGTCCCGCGGTCGACGGTGGACCGCGCCACGCAATACGTGATGGACTCGGCGATCACCGAGGACATGGTCCGGGGGTTCCTCCGCTCGAGGTTCGAGGACCCGGTGGGCTCCTTCCGCTACCAGGTCAGCCGGGGCGTGCGCTCGCGCTCGTCCTTCGCCCTGACCGCGGCGGGGGTGACGTCGCTCTACGGGCTGGGGATCTACTCCAACGAGGCCATCCTGCGCGGGCTGGACTACCTGAAGCACAACCTCGAGGAGTTCAATGCCCAGACGGGTGCGCGCCGCGGCGGGCACTACTTCTTCTGGTACGGCCACTACTACGGCGTCCAGGCGATGTACACCGCGGGAAGCTCGGCTCACATCGACTACTGGGAGCCGTACTTCGAGCGCGTGCGCGCGGAGCTCCTGTCCATGCAGCACGCGGACGGCTCCTTCCCGAACGACGTGGGCCCGGGGCTGGCCTTCGGGACGGCCACCGCGGTCCTGATCCTCGAGATCCCCTACCGCTACCTGCCCATCTTCCAGAGATAGCAGCCCATTGAAGAAGTCATTCGGCGCCATGACGGCGTCCTCCACACCAGCTCGGCACCTGAAAGCCTCGCCGAATCCACGGATTCGCCTGCGTTTCCAGACGCCGACCTGGCGCGGATGCCACCGCCCTGGCATCCGAAGCACTTCTCCAACGGACTGCCAGATAGCCGACCTACCCCGATGAGCGAGACCCGTCGACCGCTGACCGCCACGCCCACCCTGGAGCGACTCCTCTCGTCGCTGCGCGGCCGGTTGATGAGCGCCGTCTGGCTGCACGGTCTGGGGACCATCCTCCTCGTGGCCGCGATCTGGATCGCCTACTCGTTCCTCGCCGACTGGGGGCTGCGCGTACCGCGGCTCATCCGCATCCTGCACGGGCTCGCCGTCCCCGTGCTCCTGGTGGTCTTCTTCCGGCGCGACCTCGTGCTCCCCCGCCGGCGCGTGCCCGGGCGGGCGGGGCTCGCCGTCCTCCTGGAGCGCGCCCACCCCGATCTGCGCGAGGTCCTGGTCAGCGCGGTGCAGTTCCAAACCGCCGACGCCGGAAAGCTCCGGGCCGACGGCGCCGCGCCCGACCTCGTGCGCCTCGTCCTGGAGGAGGCGGACGGCCGCTCCCGCGAGCTCGCGCCCGACGCGGTCGTGGCGGTACGGCGGCCCCGGACCCGCTTCCTCCTGGGGCTCGGAGCCGCGGCGGTGCTCGCGCTCTTCGCCTTCTCGAATCCGCTGCACGCACGGATCTTCGCCGACCACCTCCTGGGCGGCACCGAAGCCTGGCCCCAGCGAACCCACCTCGAGGTCGACATCGCCGAGCTCGACGAGGCGGCGCTGGTGAACCGGGGCCCCGAGGAGATAAGCGCCCGCGTCGCCCGCGGCACCGACGTCCCGGTGATCGTCCGGATGCGGGGCGTCGTGCCCGACGAGCTCTTCGTGCACTTCGAGTCCGGCCGCGACCTGATCTGGAGCACCGGCGGCCGCTCGGTCCTCCGCCGGCTCCTCCCCTCGCTCCAGCAGGACACGACCTTCTGGATCACCGGCGGCGACGACGAGGACGGGCTGCCCCGCGTGACGGTGGAGGTGCTCCAGCCCCCCGACGTGGAGGGGCTCGCGATCCGCGTGCAGCCCCCGGCCTACACCGCGCTCCCCGAGACCACCGTGTTCGACGACGACGTGGAGGTGCTCGCGGGCTCGCGACTGAAGGTCTTCGTCCGTCCCTTCCCCGAGACGGCCACCGGCGTGGCCCGCCTGATGCCGAGCGACGTCGTCGTCGAGCTCACGCCGGAGGCCTTCCCCGGCGCGCCCGGCCTCCCGGACGAGGAGACCGCCCGGGGGCTCGCGTTCGAGCTCGCCCCGGAGGAGACGGTGGGCTTCCGGATCGAGCTGGTCGACGACACCGGGCTCTCGAACCCCGACCCCGGCCTCTACCGGATCAAGGTCGTCGACGACCGTCTCCCCGAGGTCCAGATCATCTCGCCGGCCCGCACCGAGACCGAGGCGGTGCCGGGGGGCGCGATCCCCCTGCGCGTGCGCGCGGAGGACGACTTCGGCCTGGCCTCGCTGAGCTGGACGGTGCGGCCCGCGTCGATCGTCGGCGACGAGGAGCCCGTCTCGAGCGGGGGCGAGCTCTCCCTCTCCCCCCTCGGCGAGGAGACGGCCGCGTCGGAGGGCGGGGAGCCCGAGGTCGAAGAATCGGCGCCGCTCCCGCGCACCGCGATGGGCGGGGTGCGCCTCGAGGTGGACGCGCTCGGCGGCGAGGGCGCCACGGTCGCCGTGGACCAGCGCTTCGAGCTCGAGGTCCTCGCCGTCGACAACCGCGAGCCCGAGCCGGGCACGGGCCGGGCCCTGCCCGTGCGCGTGCGCATCGTGACCCCCGACGAGCTCTTGCGCCGGATGCAGGAGCGCCTCGGCAAGGCCCGCCTGGAGGCGGTCCGGCTCTCCGATCTCCAGCAGGAGAAGCGCTCGCGCGTCGAGGACCTGCTCGACGCCGCGGAGTCCGGCGGCCTCTCGCTCACGGACGGCGCCTCTCTCGTCTCCGCGGTCTCCGGTCAGCGTCGCGTGCTCGGGGACGCGCGGGCGCTGGGACGCGACCTCGCCGCGGTGTGCGAGGACATCCTCTACGCGCGGATCGACGACAAGGCGATCCCGCTGCTCGAGTTCTACGACGAGCGCGTCTCGGGCATCTCCGACGTGCGCTTCCATCCCCAGCCGTGGCGTGACCTCGCCGCCGCCCACCGGGACGGAAGGCTCGGGGCGGGCGGCTTCGCGTCGCTGCTCGTCGAGCTCGTGGACCTCGACCTCGAGATCAGCGAGGTGCACGCTCTCGCCGCCGCCGAGGCCCTCGACCGCGCGGAGCAGTCCCTCGAAACCCCCACGGCCGCCGACGAGCTCGTCCAGGCCATCGAGCACATGACCACGTCGCTGGCGCGCATGGACGACCTGCTCGAGAAGCTGGCCGAGTGGGACAACTTCCAGAACATCCTGAGCCTGACCCGGGACATCCTCAACCGGCAGCGGTCGCTGCGCGAGCGCACCGAGCAGCTCGCCTCGGACGACGACTGACGCGGAGAAGCGTGATGAACAAACCGAATCGCCTGCGAAGAGTCGCTCTCCTGGTCGCGGCCGTTCTCGTCGCGTCTCCCCTGACCGCCGCGCCCGCGCCCCAGGACGACCTCCTCCACGGCAAGGAGCTGGAGGACATCGCGGAGGAGCAGGCCCTGCTCCACCGCCAGCTCGAGCGCCTGCGCAAGACGATGAAGGTGCTCCTCGAGCGGATCGAGGCCGAGGGGCGCACGCACACGGCGGAGCTCCTGCGGGAAGGGCTCACTCTCTTCGACGAGCTGACGGGCGGCGACGACGAGAACGCGACCCACCTGACCCTCGAGGCGCGCATGATCGAGGCGAAGGAGGCGGCGGAGAGGGGGCGGCTCGTGTACTTCATCGAGCAGCAGAACCTGCTCATCTCCCAGCTCGAGCGGCTCCTCGACATCCTCCACGACCGGAAGAACCTCGAGGCCCTCGAGGAGCGCATCGAGGAGCTGCGCGAGCTGCAGGACGAGCTCGGCGCGCTCTCGAGCCAGGAGTCCGAGCTCCGCCGACAGACGCAGGAGCTGCGCGAGCAGACCTCGAACGACGCGCAGAAGAGCCTCGAGCGCGCCCTGTCCGAGATGATCGACCGCCAGCGCGCGATGCTCGGGCAGAACGAGGAGCTGGGTCGCGCCTCCGGCACGCTGGAGCTCGAGCAGCTCGAGCGGCAGCTCGAGGCCCTGATCGCGGACCAGGAGGTCGACCGCGCCGTGCTCTCGGCCTGGGATCCCGAGGAGACCGCGGAGCTCGCGGAGGCAAAACCCGCCCTGGAGCAGGCCCGGCGGGCCGAGGCGCAAGGGGCCCGGCTCGACGAGGCCGCGGCGGCCCTGCGGGGGGCGGCCCGGGAGCTGCGCTCGCGCGACTCCGAGCTGGACACGGAGCAGATCCGCGCCCTGCTCGAGGAGGCCGCGCACCGCGCGGAGCGCCACGAGCGCGTCTCGGGCGATGCCGCGGCGAAGCGCGTGGCCGAGGCGTACCGCCGGAGCGCGGACGCCCTCGAGGCGAGCGGAGCGAGCGAGGCCGAGGAAGCGGCCAACGACCTCGAGAGCGAGGCGGCGGCCCTGGAGCGAGCCGCGGACGAGGCGCGGATCCCCGCCGAGCAGGCGCGGCAAGACGCGCTCGAGGCCCTCGAGGAGCTCGCGGCGCGGGACAGCGCGGCCGGCGCGGGCGCCGAGAGCGTGCGCGAGGCCCTCGAGGAGGCACGGGCCGCGGCGGACCGCGGTGAGGACACCCGGACCGCGACCGAGACGGCGGCCAAGGCCCTGGAGCGGGCGCAGGAGGAGCTCGAGTTCCTCGGGGAGGCGCTCTCCGCCTCGCAGTCGGAGAACGCGGAGCGGGCGGATCGCCTCGAGCGGGGGCTCTCCACCCTGCCCCAGGGGAAGACGGAGTCGGGCGCGCGCGCCGGGGAAGCCCTGCAGCGAGCGGGGGAGGCGATGCGCGAGGCCTCCGCCGACGCCCGGGGAAAGGACGCCGAGAGCTCCGCGGAGTCCGCGAGCGAGGCGAAGCACGAGCTGGAGGCCGCGCTCGAGGACCTGCGCGCCTCGCGGGAGGACGCGGCCGCCGCGGCGGAGGAGCAGGCCGGCACCCTCGCCGCCGATCAGAAGCAGGCGGCCGAGGAGACCGGGGAGCTGCGCGAGCAGGTCGAGAGCGGCTCGATGAGCCCCGAGGCGCAGGAGTCGGTGGAGAGCGCGATCGGGGAGGCCGCCGAGGCCATGGAGCAGGCGAGCGGGGAGCTCTCCGAGGGGCGCTCCGCCTCCGCGGCGGGATCCCAGCGCCAGGCCCTCGACGCCCTGCAGCGCGCCCGGTCCGAGGCCCGGGAGGGAGTCACCCCGAGCTCGCCGGAGGACCAGGCGCGCGCCGAGGAGCTTGCGGCCGAGCAGGAGCGCATCCGCGAGGAGATCCTGGACCTCGCGCGCCGGATCGACGAGCGGAAGAGCGCGCGACCCACGCCCTCGATGGACCGGGCCGCGGAGGCGGCGGAGCAGGCGACCGAGGAGCTGACCCAGGGAGACCTCTCCGAGGCCGAGAAGTCCGAGGAAGAGGTGGAGCGGGAGTTGAACCGGACGCGAGACCAGCTCGAGGAGGAGGAGGAGCAGTACCAGCGCCTGCGCCAGGAGGAGGCCCTGTTCCGCATGGCGGAGGAGGTGATCAACCTGATCGAGGAGCACGCCGAGCAGATGGCCGAGCTGGTCGAGCTCGACGCACAGCGCCCCGCCTCCGGCCGGCCGACGCGCGCCCAGATGATCCGGCTGCGGCGGATCTCCCGCAAGGAAGCCGCTCTCGCCACGCGCTCCGCGGAGATCGCGGACGCGATCGAGGCCGAGGGAGCCCTCGTCTCCGCCCAGCTGATGCGCGACGTGGAGAGCGACATGGACCGCATCGCTCACCGCATCTCGGAGCCGGGAGGCTTCGAGACGGGCGAGCGGACCCAGGCCCTCGGCCGCGACGTCGAGGAGAACCTGCGCTGGCTCCTCGAGGCCCTGCGCCAGGAGCAGTCGCGGCGCCAGCAGGAGCAGAGCCAAGGACAGCAGGAACAGCAGGACCAGCAGGGCCAGAACCAGCCGCAGGGCCCCCCACCCCTGATCCCCGACGCCACGGAGCTGAAGCTCCTGCGGCGCATGGAGGTGGACCTCCAGGAGGCGGTGAAGGAGCTGCTCGCGCTCAACCCCGAGCTCGAGGAGGGCGTCGTGGAGAACGACCTGCTCCTCGAGGACATCACCCGCCTCGCCAACCGCCACGAGCGCATCACGATCCTCTTCCAGGCCATGCGGATGCGCATCGGGATCGATCCGCCCCCCGGGGAGGGAGACTGATGAACGCCCCCGGAACGCCGAATTGTCCCCCCCGCTATCTGGAATCCGTCACCGGACATACGATATGGGAGTAGCCATGAAACGCCTGATCCGAGCCACGACCCGTCTGGGACTCGCGGGGGCTTTCGTCCTCTCGGTCGGCCTGGCGAGCTTCGCCCTCGACGACGAGCAGGACGAGGGGAAGCCGGACGACCGGCCCACGACCTCGCCGGAGAGGCTCGTCGATCCTCGCAACGCCTTGCAGGAGGAGATGCTCGAGCTCTTCCACGAGGTGGAGCGCAACCTCATGCGCATCGACGACAAGCTCGCGGGTGCGGGAGCGGGTGAGGTCCCGCTCGAGGAGGTGCCCGACAGCGGGCTCGACGACCTCCTGAAGTCGGCCGGCGAGAAGGGCCAGCAGGTGGTCTCGGACATCGACCGCATCCTGGAGATCGCCGAGCAGCTCGGCGGCGGCACATGAATGGGCAACCAGATGGCTCAAGGTGAGCCAAGAGAAAACCAGACCCAGCAGAAGGAGCGCTCACAGGAGGCTCCGCCCGAGGGCGAGGAGCCGCGCGAGCCGAAGGACGATCCGAACGGCGACCGGCCGGAGAGTCCCGACAAGAGCGAGGAGATCGGCCGCAACGAGCCGGGCACTCCGCAGGACCGCGAGCAGGGCGACCCGATTCCGCCCGTGCAGGACGACGACAGCTGGGGGCAGCTCCCCGACCGGGTGGAGGAAATCTTCCGCAACCAGGGGCGCGACGACATGCCGGTCCAGTACCGCGACTGGATCGACGCCTACTATCGTCGGCTCAACCGCGGGGGCTGATCCCGCGCTCGTCGGATCCCGCCGTGAAGATCGCTTCGATCCTCGCGCTGCTGCTCGTGCTCTCCCCTCGACCGGGGGGGGACGAGGAGCCTCCGCCGCCCTCGGGCGCCGCGCCTCCGCCCCCGGCGTGGCAGGGCCCCAGCGAGGCGGACCGCGCCGGGCGTGACGCGCTGGAGCGCGGTCTCTCGTGGCTCGCCCTCCAGGTCTCGAGGGAGGACGGCTGCCTGGCGATGGGGGACGCCGATCAGTGGGCGCCGGTGGGCGTCACGTCGCTGGGAGCCCTGGCCCTGATGGCGGGCGGGAGCTCGCCGGGTCGCGGCCCGCACGGCGCCGAGGTGGAGCGCGTGATCCGGTACCTGCTCGACCACGCCGACCTCTCCCCCGAGTCGACGCGCCACGGCTACATCGCCTTGCGCTTGGGGGACCCCCTCTCGCGCACGCACGGCCACGGCTTCGCCACTCTCGCCATCGCGCAGGCCTACGGCATGTCTCCGGGGACGACGGAGTACTTCGAGCGCCCGATCACCGCGGAGCGCCTCGAGCGCGTGTTGACCGCCGCGGTGCGTCTGATCGAGAGCTCGCAGGGCGCGGAGGGCGGCTGGTACTACGAGCCGGAGGTCTCCGCCAACCACGAGGGCTCGGTCACGGTATGTCTCGTGCAGGCCCTGCGCGCGGCGCGCAACTCGGGGATCAAGGTGGACCGCGAGGTGATCCACAAGGCCGAGGACTACGTCCTCCGTCTCCAGAAGGACGACGGCACCTTCCGCTACCAGCTCGACATGGACCGTTCGTCGGTCGCCCTGACCGCGGCCGGCATCGGCACCTTGAACATGGCCGGCCGCTATGACGACTCGGTGATCCAGAGCGGGATCGACGCGATCTGGAACCTGATGGCCCTGCGTCGCGAGGAGGGCAAGACCACGGACTACCCGTTCTACGAGCGCTTCTACCTCGCCCAGGCCCTGTGGCAGCTCACCGACCGCAGCCTGTTCGACCGCTGGTTCGCCGAGGAGCGCACGCGCCTCTTGAAGAGCCAGCGCCGCGACGGCTCCTGGGAATGCCGCCGCTACGGTGACGCCTACGCGACGGCGATGAACTGCCTCGTGCTCGCAATCCCCGAGGGGCTGCTGCCCATCTTCCAGCGGTAGAGGGAGAGCGGGAGACCTCTGGCAGTCAGGTCGGTCACGTCGCGTGCGATCGTCAACGGACCGACCTTCGCCTCGACGGCGTCGAGGATCCGGTTCGATTCGACGAGCTCGGTGATCGTGGCGATGTCGCCGTACATCACGCGGTCGTCCACGAGCTTCGGCACGACCTCGCGGATCGCCCGGTAGGCCACGCCCGTGCCGCGGCCGGGGCGGCGGCCGTCGTGGAACTCCATGGCCTGGGCCGCGGACATCATCTCGATGGCGAGGACGTTGCGCACGTTGCGCAGGATCTCCGTGCCCTTGCGCACCGCGATCGGGCCCATCGAGACGTGGTCCTCCTGGTCCGCGGAGACGCTGATCGAGTCGACCGAGGCGGGATGCGACAGCACCTTGTTCTCGCTCACGAGCGCGGCCGCGGTGTACTGGGCCACCATCAGGCCGCTGTTCAGACCCTTGCCCTCCACGAGGAAGTCGGGCAGACCTGAGAGGGCGGGATTGAGCAGCCGGTTCGTGTGGCGCTCCGAGAGGTTCGCCACCTCGCTCATCGCGATGCACAGGAAGTCCGCGGCGATGCCGACACCCTGGCCGTGGAAGTTGCCCGCGGCGTAGTACTCGCCCTCCTCGGGGAAGAAGAGGGGGTTGTCCGCGGCGGAGTTCATCTCCGTGGTCACGATCCCGCGCACGTACTCGAGCGCGTCGAGGGACGGACCGAGGATCTGCGGGGTGCAGCGCATCGAGTAGCCGTCCTGCACCTTGCCCGTCTTGTTCGCCATGATCTCCGAGCCCTCGAAGAGCTTCACGAGATTGGCGGCAACCGCGTTCTGGCCGCGATACGGACGCACCCGATGCGGCGCGGGGAAGAACGGGCGGTCGAGCGCGCGCAGGGCGTCGAGGGTCATCGCGCTCGCGATCATCGCGTTCTTCAGGATGCGCTCCGCGTCGTACACGAGCAGCGCCAGCCCCGCGGTCATGATCTGCGAGCCGTTGATGAGCCCGAGCCCCTCCTTGTACGTCAGGTCCGTGGGCTCGACGCCGGCCTTGGCCATGGCCTCCGCGCCGCTCATCAGCTCGCCCCGGTAGAACGCGCGACCTTCGCCGAGCGCGACCTCCGCGAACTGGGAGAGGGGCGAGAGGTCCCCGCTCGTTCCGACGGAGCCCTTCTCGTTGATGAACGGGACCACGCCCCGGTTGATCATCGCCAGGATCGTGTCGATCAGCTTCGCGCGCACGCCCGAGTGTCCCTTGGCCAGCGTGTTCGCCCGCAGCGTCATCCCCGCGCGGACGACGTCCTCGGGCTGGGGATCGCCGACTCCCGCCGAGTGGCTGTAGATGATGCGCCGCTGCAGCTCCGCGGATTGCTCGGGAGTGATGCGGATCCGCGCGAACTCACCGATGCCGGTGGTGATGCCGTAGAGCGCGCGTCCCTCGGCGATGTAGCCCTCCAGGAGCTCCCGCGAGGCCGCCACCCGCTTCCGCGCCTCGTCGGAGACCGACACCTCCACCCCGTGTCGGGCCACCTGCTCCAGATCTTCGATGGACAGCGAATTCCCGTCGAGAACGATGCTCATGATCTCTCCTTTTCCGATACCGAGCGGCCGTCAGCCCACGATCTGATCGCGCGAGAGTCCGAGCCGCTCGAGGTCCTCGACCACGAGCTCGTACACCGCCTCCGCGTAGCGACGGATCTCGAACTGGGCGTGAGCATCGAGGCGCTGGCTCAGGAAGTGGATCACGCCCTGCAACGACACCGTCCAGTAGGCCTGGGTGTAGACGTTCTGCGGGAGCGTCATCCGCGCGATCTCCTTGGCCACTCCCCGCTCGAGTCGCTCGCGATAGCGGCGGAAGGCTTCCTCGCACTCCCCCTTCATGCGCTCGCGCTCACCCTCGTGATCGAAGTCCTCGGTGATCTCCACTGCCTCCTGGTGGTCGCCGTGACCGGGGTTCGCGCGCATGCGGGCGGGCACGTAGAACTCGGGCGCCCACTCCACGTACCGCCCCGAGATCTCGTTCCAGCTACAGCCCTTGTCCGTGTCGAAGAACACGTCGAAGACCTCGAGGCCGACCGACTCGCCGTTCACCTCGTACTCGCGCCACGTGGAGCCGACCTGGTACTTGAAGGCCTGGCGGAACACGAAGAGCGGAGCCTTCCAGTGGAAGGTGTAGAAGGTGTGACGGTACGGCGAGGTGTGTCCCTCCTCCCAGAGGTAGCGGGCCAGGACGCGGTCGTCGCGGGCGAACTCCGCCTTCTTCTTCTGGTAGGAGATCCGCGCCGAGTTGACGACCTTGAGCGCCGCGTCCTGCTGCATGCGGTCGACGAGCGCGATGAACCCGATCTCGTCGTCCAGGACCAGCTTCGCGTTCTCGGGGACGTCGAGGCGGCTCGCCTTCTTCGAGGTCTCGGTGGTGGGCATGTTGTAGCTCTTCTCCGGGGGTGCGGCGCTCCCACGATACGAAGGGGGCCCTCCCCCACCAACCCCTGCGGGGAGACAAGTCGAGACGAGAACGGGGCGCCCCCCGGGAGAGGGAGGCGCCCCGCGAGGAGCGGCCGTCAGCGTCGGCCGCTCATGGAAGGTCCGTGGTGATCGCCAGACCCTCGGTAACCTGCCACGAGGGGGTCGGGGTGATCGCGAACCACTGCACGTAGGCGGAAATGCCCGGAGGGAATCCGGGGGGGATCCCCGTGGTGAGGAAAGCGGTTCCCCCCGGACCCACGGGTACGACCCCGAGGACCTGCACCGGGGCCGTGAGGAAGTCGATGTAGATCGGCAGTCCTCCCACGTTCACCGAGGGGCAGTTGAAGCCCGCCGTGCTCATGAAGAGGAACGCGTTCGAGCCGGGCACGGAGCCTCCGAGGGTCACCGTGAACGGCGCGCTCGGGGAGATCGTCTGACCCGTCGAGCCGATGAACGGCGGCGCCAGACCGGAGTTGTCCGCACCCGTCCCGTAGGGCAGGGCCCTCGCGGCGAAGGCCAGCCCCAGGAGAGGCCCCATCGTCGGGAAGCAGGGCGCGGGCGTGTAGAACGTCGGCGGGCCGGGGACTCCCCCGACCCCCTCGTAGGCCACCTGGAAGCCGTCGGTGACGTAGAAGTGGGGCAGGCCGAAGACCGTGGAGCCGACGGTGTCCACCGCGAGCCCCTCGAGCGGCAGACCCAGCCCGCAGGGCCCCGGTGCACCGGGGAAGGTGCCGAAGGGGCCGATGCCCCCGGCCAGCGTCACCTGCGTCACCATGCCCGCCGTGTCGCAGACCCAGAGCATCCCCGTGATGGGATCCCACTCGATGTCCGTGGCCATGGCTCCCGCGATCGGAAGCAGGAAGGGCGGAACGGCGACGACGCCGACCCCGGGACAGCCGGGAGGAGGCGGGGGGGTGAGCGCCTGGGCGAAGACCCCCTCCGTCATCCAGAGCAGCCCCGCGGCGGAGTCGTAGCCGAGCCCGGTGATGGGTCCGCCCGCGCCGAAGGGCACGGGCACGAAGCCGCTGATCGGCGCCCCGAGACCTGCTCCCGATCCGGTGTACTCCCCCACGACCCAGCCGTCGGTCACGTACACCGTGTCCGCGGTCTTGTCCACGGCGATGTCGCCCGCGATGACCCACGGCGGAGGTCCCACCGTGAGGGGCAGGGGACACCCGAAGGTGACCGGGGTGGGGAAGGTGCTGATGAGCGGTCCGTTGGGGTAGCCGCACGCGGGTCCCGGGGGACCGGTCGTCTCGAGGACCTGGCTCGCGGCGCCATCGATACCGTACTGGGATTGCGCATCCACCCGCGAGACGAAGGCGAAGGCAATCAACGCGGCCAGCACCCACGCCGGCCGGAATCTGGCTCTGGTTTTCATGACCACCTCGGTTGCAAGGGTTGAAGGAAGAGGCGGAGCAGACGTCGTTTGGGACGTTCGGGAGGTCGCCCCGGATCCCCCCAAGTGCGAACAGTGAGCGCCTCGACGTTCCCGACTACTCGCGCTTTTTCTCGTCGCGGGAAGGGGGCGTTCCCGGCAATGCGACTTCCAGTCTCTCCTGCTCTCCCGCCGCCGCCCGGGACCGGCCGACGCGTCCCGCGGCCTCCTCGGCGAACCGCCGCGCCGCGGGATCGTCGCCTCGATCCAGGGCGGAGTACGCGCGCGCCTGCCACACCGCGCTCTCGAGTCGCGCGCGCGGATCGACGCCCCGGGGCAGGTCCTCCACGCCGAAGACGCGCGTCCACACGGTGTCGGGGAGCAGCCCCGAGCGGTGGTCGCACAGCAGGGCGGACGCGAGCCGCTCGAACGCCTCCCAGCGCTTTGCCTTCCACGCCCGCGCCACGAGCTGGCAGCGCGCGAGCCCGAGCCGCTTCTCGTTGCGATCGTGCTCGCCGGACAGGGCGATGATCCCCGCGCGGTAGAGCTCCCACGCGACCCGGGCGGCGTCCTCGTCCGGAACGGCGGCCGCCTTCTCGGCGAGGGCCACCAGCAGCCTGCCGTCCAGCCGCCACCAGGAACCCGATCGCCGGAGAGCGCGCCCGATGCGCCCCGAGCGGGCGAGGTGCTCGGAGAGCTCGATCTCTCCCGCCCAGACGAAGTGCCGCGAGGCGAGGTCCTTGCCGAGGAACCGGCTCGTCAGCTCGGCCGCCGCCGCGGCGAGGGGAGCGGCGAGCCACTCGCCCTCGAGCTCCGCGGGGAACGCGCCGGTCGCGCCGAGGGCCGTGAGCAGATCGCTGCGCAGGAGGACGAGCTCCTCGGGCGTGTACTCCGCGCCGAACGTCCCCGCCCCGAGCTCGGAGTACATTCGCGCGAGGGGCGCGACGACCTCGGCGTCGTCGATCTCCGCGAGCAGCCGCACCGCGAGCCGCCGGGTGTCGAGGTCCCCCGTCCGCCGGGCCGTGTCCTCGAGGAAGCGCCCCGCGTCGGGGCCGCCCCGCGCCGCGAGCTCGTGCAGGGCGGTGATGCGCGCCTCTGGAGCCCCCTCGCGCACCTGCTCGCGCAGGAAGGCGAGGGCCTGCTCGTTCCCCGCCGCGCCGAGGGCGGGCAGCATCCGGACGCGCAGGTCCCACGCCGCGAAGGCATAGTCGCGGATCAGGACCCCGGTGGCGAGCGAGCGGTCCGCGCCGTCCTCGTGGCTCGCCAGGGCGATCGCCGCCTCCACCCTCGTGCGGCGATCGACCTCGTCGCCCAGCCAGGCTCCCAGGCGCTCCCGCCCTCCGCGCGTCGCCCCGAGCGCGCCGGCCGCGGCCTTGCCCACCTCGGTGCTCCGGCCGATCGAGTGTGCGAGGGCCTCCTCGATCGCGGGGCACGACGCCTCGGGAGACTGCTCGCCCAGGGCCCGCACCACGGCCTGGATCCGCCGCTCGGCCTCGTCACTCGCCTCGGCGTCTCCCGTGCGCAGGGCCTCCGCGTGCCGCGGGAGATCCTCGCGCAGCCAGCTCTCCAGGACGCCCCGCACCCGCGCGTCGCCGCGGAAGGGGGCGAGGAGCTCCGCGGCCGGGGGCCGCCGGTGGTCGGGGTGGGCGCCGAGGGCCATCAGGTCGTCACGGAAGGCCCGGTACGGGCGCTCGCGCCTCATCCAGCCCAGCCGCTCGAGCCGCTCGTCCTCGTCCAGGCGTCGCCAGGCCGCGTGCAGGGCCGCGCTCCACGGCTCGGGCTCGCCGACCTCGCAGAGGGCTCGCCAGGCGCGCGTGGAGACGGCGCGGTCGGAATCTCCGAGGGCCCGCGCCAGCAGGGCGCCGGTCTCGCCGTGGCCCGTGCGGTCCAGGATCATGGCGAGAGCGTCCACCGCGGCCAGCCGGACGCGGGGATCGGTCTCGGGGGCGAGCAGGGGGAGCCAGGCCCCGGACTCCGGGCGCATCACCCGTTCGCCCAGCGTGGTGAACAGGAGGACCCGCACCGACTCCCGCACGTCGAGCTCGAGGACCGTCTCGGCGCGTCCCGCGACGTCGAGGCAGGCGACGGCGGTCTCCGCCAGCTCGAAGGGAAGGTGCAGCACCGCGCCCGATCCCTCCGCCTCCACCCGCGCGCGCACGTCGGTGAGGAAGTCGGAGCGAGCGGCGTCCGGCGGCTCCTCGCCCCCGCGCCAGCGCTCGAGCAGGTCGAGGGTGGCCACGAGCGTGCGTCCGAGCTCCACGTCGCCGGAGCGGGCCGCGGTCTGGAGCAGGGCCTGGCGGTGCGGGTGCCAGCCCTCGAGGCCGAGCCATCCGTCCACGAGCCGCTCCGCGTCGCCCTCCCCCCCCGCGGCGAAGCACAGGGCCTCCGCGACCGACCGCCAGGAGCGCGAGCGACGGTCGTCGGCGTCGAAGCGCGCGCGCAGGCCCGCGGCGAGCGACGCTCCCCGGCCCGCCCTCGAGAGCAGGAGGAACACCTCGAGCATCTCGGCCTCCGCCCCCCGGCGATCGAGCTCGCCGAGCAGGGCGAGCATCCCCCCGGTCTCCCCGTCCACCGCGGCGAGCGCGGCCCGGGCCTCCCGGGCAACGCGAACGTCGGGATCGAGGGCGAGGGTGGCCAGGAGCTCCCCCCGACCCGGCAGGGGGAGGGAGCCGAGCGCCCGCACCAGCTCGAGGCGCACCGCGGGCAGCAGGTCGCTCCCCAGGCGGCGCGCGACCGCGGGGTCGAGCGTGCCGTGGGAGCCCTGGGAGGCGAGGGTCCGCAGGGCGAGGGCGCGCACGCTCGGGTGGGGATCCTCGAGCCCCGCGCCCACCGCCGCGGCGTGGAGCGGCGCGAGCTCCCCCCCCGCCTCGAGGCCGCGGGCGAGGGCGTCGAGGGCCGCCGCCCGCTCCTCCCAGGCCTCGTGTGCGAGCGCGAGGCGGATCTCCGCGTCGTGCTCCACCGGTCGCCGGGCCCAGCGGCGCGCTCGCCACTCACGCTCGACCGCGACCCGACCGTCGTCCTGCGCGCGGGGCTCGGGCGCGATGGTGACCAGGAGCAGGGCGAGGAGTGCGAAGGGCAAGGCGCTACTCCCCTTGCGGCGGCCCCTCCTCCTCGATCGCGCGCTGGGCCTCGGGCAGGTACGCGACGAGGTCGGAGGCGATCACCGCGCGCCGCCCGAGCCGGGCCGCGGCGAGATCGCCGGCCAGGCCGTGCACGTGCACCGCGAGGGCGGCGGCGTCGAAGGGGGTCCAGTCCTCCGCCGCGCGACCCGTCAGGGCGAGGTAGGCGACGAGGATCCCCGCGAGCACGTCGCCGGAGCCGCCGGTGGCCAGCCCCGGGTTGCCGGTACGGTTGACCAGGGCGCGCTCGCCGTCGGTGACCACCGTGCCGCGCGCCTTGAGGCAGACGACGCACCGTCCGCGGCGGGCGAGCTCGACGGCCAGCTCGACGCGACCGTCCTCGTCGCGGGGAACCGCGCGGCCCGAGAGGCGCTCGGCCTCTCCCGGGTGGGGGGTGATGACCACGGGCGCGTCGCAGTCGGTGAGCCGCTCCGGCCGGCCGTCGAGCGCGTTCAGCCCGTCGGCGTCGATCGCCAGGGGTGCGCCCGTCTCCGAGGCGAGGGCGAGCTCGAGGAGAGCCCGGGTCCGGGGATCGTCGCCGAGCCCCGGTCCGACGAGCCGGGCGTGCGGGGAGCGGGCCACGAGGCCCGCGCGGGCGGCGGCGGCGGCGGCGCCGTCGGCGTGGAAGGCGGGGCGCAGGTCGACGAGCACGGCCTCGGGGACGGCGGCGGGCACGAGGCGGAAGGGCGCGTCATCGAGGCAGCCGACGCACACGAGGCCCGCGCCCGCTCGCGCGGCGGAGCGGGCCACGAGCACGGCCGCCCCGGGCATCGTCTCGCTGCCCACGATGCAGAGCACGCGCCCCGCGTCGCCCTTGTGCGCGTCGTCCGCCAGCCGCGGCGCGAGGCGCAGCCGGTAGGGGGAGGTGTCGCGACGGGGCTCGTGCGAGTCTTCGGTCATGGGATCAGGATACGGTATCCTGGGAGCGATGACCGAGGAGAAGCTGATCGATGCGGAGCTGGGCCGTCTCGTGATCCGGGACAACGCCGACCGCCAGTACATCCACGTGATGGACGCGAGCGGGACGCGGGGATTCCCGATCGTGATCGGCAACGGCGAGGCCGGCGAGATCTACCGGGTGCTGCACGGCGAGGAGCCGCCCCGCCCCCTCACCCACCAGCTCGCCTTCTCCATCGTCCAGGCCCTCGACGCGCGCATCCGCAGCGTGGACATCGTCGACCTGAAGCACAACACCTTCTACGCCCAGATCACCCTGGAGAACGAGCGGGGGGACGAGATCGCGGTAGTCGACGCGCGGCCCAGCGACGCGATCGCCCTCGCGCTCCGGGCCCGATGCCGCATCCGCGTGGCGGAGTCCGTCTTCCGGCGCGCCACCGAGGACGACTCGTGAATGCTGCACGCCTGATCGCCGAGCTCGCGCGCTTCCCCGCCACCCTCCGCGCGCTCCTCGACGGGCTCGCCGAGGACGAGATCCGGTTCCGCCCCGCGGCGGGCGTCTGGTCGATCCTCGAGATCGTCGCCCATCTCGCCGACGAGGAGGTGGAGGACTTTCGCGCCCGCGTGCTGCGGACCCTGGGGGACCCGACGAAGCCCTGGGATCCCATCGCCCCCGAGGAATGGGCCGTGGAGCGCCGCTACGCGGACGGCGAGCTCGCCGAGGCCCTCGAGCGCTTCTGCGCCGAGCGCGAGGTCTCGCTCGAGAAGCTGCGCGCCCTCGAGGACCCGGACTGGGCCACCGCCCACGAGCACCCGATGCTCGGCCCCCTGCACGCCGGCGACCTCCTCGTCTCCTGGGTCGCCCACGACAAGCTCCACCACCACCAGCTCGTGAAGCGCCTCCACGAGATCGTGCTCCGGGTGGGCGGAGGCTTCTCCTCGCGTTACGCGGAGCCCTGAGCGGCGAGCGAGTCCGGTTTCCTGCGGAATTCCGGATCGGGTGTCCCTGCTCGAAGTCGTCCCGCATTTATTGCGAATAGGGACGCCCACCTCGTCGAGGCCGTCCTCCGCGCGTTCTCGCCATGTCGTGCCCGTCCTCCGAGACGAGCGTGGCGAAGACGGAGACGCACACCGCCGATGCAGACGAGACGACCCTTCCCATGAAGGAGGAGAAGCACGATGAAGCACTCTGTCACGATCGCCCTCGCCCTGGCCGCGCTGGGCACGACGAGCACGGCGCAGAACGCCGGAACCCCGATCAGCGTACCTGGCCCGCCTCACCGCGCCACGATCGAGATGGCGACGGGCGAGATCACGCGCGGGGACGGGCAGAAGTCCTGCCCCATGATCCTCAGGTTCGAGAACACGGACTGGTCGGGCGACTACATGATTCCCGGTTCCGGTGTCGAGGTGCTCGACTGGGGCATCATGCCCGGCCATCCCTCGATCACCGACTGGGTCAGCGAGTACTGCACCGCCTACGGCACGACCGTCCTCGACACCATGTGGGGCGGTTCCGGGGTGAGCATGTGCAACTCGTTCTACGACGACGTCATGGGCTGGTGCAACGAGTCCGGCATGGGCCTGCAGCCGACCGCCCTGTACTGCTTCAGCGCGCTCCCGGGATCCCCGGACGGCGTCACGCCCTGGGCCTGGACGATCTCCGTGTCGTTGACCGGTGGCTACGAGTTCACCCAGGACGAGGGACCGTTCGGCTACTCGATGAGCTTCTTCGACTCCGAGACGGGACCGCTGCTCTGCTACGCGGGGGACGCGAACTACGGCTACGGCATGGACTCGAACGGCCAGGAAGACGCCTACGACTACTACGACCCCACCGTGGCGAGCGGAACCTGCGGGACCTACTGGTTCGGCGGGTACCCGATGAACGTCTCCTCCTGGTGGCTCGAGGTATCGACCTACGCCACTCCCGCCAGTTGCTCCTGGACGGATAGGAACTTCAAGCTGCTCCCCCGAGGTCCGCTTGTCCCGCTCTCCTTC